>NZ_LMCK01000058.1:0-6653 GCF_001623165.1 Pseudovibrio sp. WM33 | reverse complement strand
TAACTATAGGCGTGGACCACTTCAAAGGGGGAGGCTCACGGCGTCTGTGCTGACAGGCACTCAGCTCTGGTCGCCAACCGAAAAAAGTAAATGACGGACGCATTTGTCTTGGAAAACTAGGTCGCTCGACACCTACTGAGAAATGACTTAAAATTAATTACAAAATTACTTAGTTACATAAATAGTCACTCTTTGAATATTTCAATCACCCAATTTATTTACTAGATTTCGCGCCTTGGTTTTCCTTATTTCTCCTGTATAGCTATTTCTAGTCTTGTTGTTTTCCTTCCAAATGACAGGTTTCAACCAACAGGGTAATGACCGCATGTTTTCATTGAAGGGCAAGAAAGCCCTTATTGTTGGGGTGGCGAATAGCCAGTCCATAGCATGGGGATGCGCCAAAGCCATGAAGGCACAGGGCGCAGAACTGGCTCTTACATACCTGAATGACAAAGCGAAAAAGCATGTGGCCCCACTGGCAGAAGAAGCCGATGCAGCCATTTTTGCGCCGCTGGATGTGACGAAACCTGACGAGGTGGATGCTCTTTACCAGCAAATCGAGCAGGTCTGGGGTTCGCTGGACATTTTGCTGCACTCCATCGCCTTTTGCCCGCAGGCTGACCTGCATGGCCGCGTGGTGGATTGCTCGGCAGAGGGGTTTGGCGTGGCCATGGACATTTCCGTGCACTCCTTCCTGCGCCTCATCCGCAAATCAGAACCGCTGATGCCTTCCGGGTCCAGCGTCATGACCGTGACATTCCATGGCTCGGAAAAGGTGATCAGCCACTACAACATCATGGGTCCGGTGAAAGCCGCGCTGGAAAGCACCACGCGCTATGTGGCAGCAGAATTGGGCCAGAAAGGCATCTCCGTCAACGCATTGTCGCCCGGCCCGCTGGCAACACGCGCCGCCAGCGGCATTACCAGTTTTGACGAAATGCTGGCCGACGCAACGCAGCGTGCACCCACCCGAAAACTCGCAAGTATTGAAGACATTGGCGCATATGCCGCCTTTCTAGCCAGTGATGAAGCCCGAAACATCACCGGCGTGGTTCACCCCATTGACGGTGGTTACCGCATCATTGGTTAGGCCGGCACCGAGGTAGATTATGCAAGTAGAACTCTTTAGCAAGCGAACCGCCCAGTACTTTGAGGCCCTCGCTGAACAGAACCAGTTTTTGCAGGTCGCCAACTCACGACGCTCCACGCGCCTGATGAACGACCTTCAGAAGAAACAGGCCAAATCAAAAACCAAAAGCGACGCACTGGCCGCATCCTGGGGGCCGTACGACACGCCCAAGAAGCTGCTGGATGCTTGGTCTCATTATCTCAAGGAATCCAGCGAACGCGCCATCCTGACCATGGATGCCCTGCGCGAAGCCAGTGACACATACTTTGACCACATGGCCAAGGGTTGTCCTCCTGTTCTCATTTATGATTACGAGGTGGTTGTTGAGGGCCGCAACCTGCCGCGCCCCTGCAACTACATGCTTTTGAAGATCATTCCGCCTGAGGGCGTGGAAGTGCTGGACTGGAAGCGCCCCTATGTGATCATCGACCCGCGTGCTGGCCACGGTGCAGGCATTGGCGGGTTCAAGAATGACAGTCAGGTGGGGGTTGCCCTGCGTGACGGACACCCCGTGTACTTCGTCGCCTTTCATCCAATGCCAGAGCCCAATCAGGAGCTGTCACACGTCACCCATGCCGAAGCGGCCTTCCTGCGCGAAATCATCTCACGCCACCCAGACAGCCCCAAACCCATTGTGGTTGGCAACTGTCAGGGCGGGTGGGCAACAGCTATTCTGGCAGCGGTCTATCCGGACCTGGTGGGGCCGATCGTGCTCAACGGTGCGCCCATGTCCTATTGGAGCGGTAAATTGGGGCAAGATCCCATGCGTTACTCAGCAGGTCTAACCGGCGGCGTTGTGCCTGCGCTACTTTCTGCAGATCTGGGCAATGGTCTGTTTGACGGTGCCAATCTGGTGCAGAATTTCGAGATGCTGAATCCGGGTCGCAATTGGTTCCGCAAGTACTACGATTTGTACACCAATATCGATAGCAGCGAAGAACGTTATCTGGAATTTCAGAAGTGGTGGAGCGGCTTCTATTACATGACGGAGGAGGAGTTCCGCTGGATTCTGGATAATCTTTTCATCGGCAACAAGCTGGCGAAAAACGAAGCGTTTCTGGAACCGGGACGCCCCATTGACCTGAAGACCATCAAGTCGCCCATCATCGTTTTTTCCTCTTATGGTGATAACATTACGCCGCCAAACCAGGCACTCAATTGGATTGCCGATACCTATACGGATGAAGCGGAGATCGAAATCCTCGGCCAGCGTATCCTTTATATGCTGCATGATCAGGTCGGGCATCTGGGCATCTTCGTGTCCTCCAGCATTGCCAAGCGCGAGCATACGCAGGTTGCGTCTACGCTGAAGACAATCGAAGCCTTACCTCCGGGACTCTATAAGCTTCAGATCGAGGAACAGACGGGCAAAGGTTGTGATGCCAAGTTCAAGGTGAGTTTTGCCCGCAAGACTATTGATGAAATGCTACTGGAAACCGGCGAGCGCATTGACGAAAAAACCTTTGCCGGTGTCGCACGTTTCTCGGAGAGTCTGGAAGATGTGTATGACAGCACACTTGGCCCTGTGTTGAAGACCATTAACAGCCCGCAAACGGCAGATGCAACGCGAGATTTGCACCCCATGCGGCTGACAAATGGTGCTTTTGCCTCCACCAATCCCTTCATGTTCTGGCCCACAATGGCCGCTGCAGCGGTGAAGGAAAACCACACGCCTAACATGGCCAAAACGCCTTTCCATTATTGGGAGGAACTGATGGCCGACAGCATTGAATATGGTTGGGATGCGCTGAAGGACATGCGCGAAGCCTTCATTGAAAACAGCTTCCTCACCTTCTGGGCCTCACCGCCCGCAGTGGAATACGGCAAGGCCTTGTCCTTCCGCCGGCCAAAGGTGCCAATGCAAGACCTGCACAGCCTGACCAGCATTCAGAACGCGCTCAAGAAGATCGAGAAGGGCGGGGCAGCTGCAGCCATCGTGCGTATTGTGTTGATGATTGCCGACACACGCACCGAAGTGCGCGGCGAAAAGCTGGAGCGGTTCAACGAAGTGCTGACCACATGGGCACCGTTTAAATCCATGGATCCGAAAGAGCGCAATTTCCTCATTCACGATCAGACGCTCATTTCCCGTTTCGAAATGGAAGCAGGGTATAATGCCTTGCCGGTTCTGTTGAAAAGCGAGAAGGACAAGACCTTTGCGTACAAGGCGGTGTCTTACATCATCGGCAAGGAAGAGAATATGGCGCCGACGTCACTGGAACTGTGGCACTGTCTGAAGAAGTCGCTCAAATGGGGTTAGGAAGGTTTGATGACAACAACCTACAAGAATACTCCGTATGACCAGATCGAAGTTGGCATGGAAGCCATTTACGAGCGGACCTGCTCTGCGGATGACTTTTACGTCTCCGCCCATGCCTCCGGCGACCTCAACCCTATCCACCTGCCCAAGGAAGACCGGGACGGAGACGGCAACTTTGAAGGCGTCGCCCCCTCCCTCTGGGTCGCCAGTCTGATCTCTGCAGTGTTGGGCAATCAGATGCCCGGGCCGGGCACGCTCTACAAAAGCCAGAGTCTGCGCTTTCTGGGCCGTGCTTATGAAGGAGACCACCTGACGGCCCGCGTGAAAGTGACGGAAAAGCTGCCCGATTACATCGTGACACTGCAAACCACCGTGGAACGTGCGGACGGTCAGGTGATTGTGGAAGGCGAGGCCGAGGTTATCGCCCCGCGCACCAGCCAAATCGCCAAGGCCGTCAGCTTGCCGGGTCTGACCGTGCGCAGTCATGAGCACTTCGATAGACTGCTGGATCAAGCCCGCCCGTTGCCACCTCTCATCACCGCCGTTGTGGCGCCAGAAGACCGCAAGTCACTGGGCGGCGCTCTGCTGGCT
The DNA here is from genome assembly GCF_001623165.1 of Pseudovibrio sp. WM33. NCBI lineage: Bacteria > Pseudomonadati > Pseudomonadota > Alphaproteobacteria > Hyphomicrobiales > Stappiaceae > Pseudovibrio > Pseudovibrio sp. WM33. The sequence continues at coordinate 2,673 of NZ_LMCK01000058.1, read as the reverse complement.
GCAGAAAACACGTTGATCGAGCCGGTCCTGATTGGCTCTCGCGAAAAGATCGAGGATGCCGCAGAGCGTCTTGGCAAAGATCTGGCCCACTGCGATATCATTGACGTTGCAAGCAACAGTCAGGCGGCAGCACAGGCCGTGGCCATGGTGCGCGAAGGCAAAGCACAGGCCATCATGAAAGGCCAACTCCACACCGACGTGTTGTTGGCGGAGATCGTGAAACGGGATGTGGGCCTGCGCACTGACAATCGCCTCAGCCATGTGTTTGTGATGGATGTGCCGGGATTGGACCATTTGCTGTTTATCACCGATGCGGCCATCAACATCTCACCGGATCTGGAAACCAAGGTGGATATTGTCCAAAACGCCATCAATCTGGCACTGGCGCTTGGTCAGCAACAACCCAAGGTGGGCATCCTTTCAGCCGTGGAAACGGTGAACACCAAAATCCCCTCCACCATGGATGCTGCGATCCTTTCTAAAATGGCAGAACGCGGCCAGATCAAGGGCGGCATCGTGGATGGCCCGCTGGCCATGGACAACGCTATCGACATTGATGCTGCGGTAACAAAAGGCATCACCTCCTTGGTTGCTGGTAGGGCAGATGTACTGGTTGTGCCCAATCTGGAATCTGGCAATATGCTAGCCAAGGAACTGGCCTTTGTTGCCCATGCAGAAGTGTGCGGAGTGGTTATGGGCGCCCGCTGTCCGGTGATCCTCACCAGCCGTGCAGATGACGACAAGGCCCGGTTAATGTCTTGCGCTGTTGCGCTTCTTTACGCTACGAGCCAAAAAGCATGAGTTTTTATTTTACGCTCAATACCGGATCGTCCTCCGTCAAGTTCGCGCTTTACAAAGCGCAGGCTGAGCCTGACCTTTTCATCTCCGGCATTGTTGAACGTCTGGGCCCTTCTGCCCGCTTGAAGATGCAGACACCCGGCGAGGACATCGTGCGGGAGCTGGGCACAGTTGACCATGCCAGCGCCGTCGTCGCCATCTTCGCCAAGATGGAGCCCTACTTGCAAGGGCAGCCTGTCGTTGGCATAGGGCACCGCATCGTTCATGGCGGCAATGCCTTTTTCAAACCAACAGAGTTGACCTCTGAGGTGGTGCAGAAGCTGGAGCAGATGATTCCGCTGGCCCCGCTACACCAGCCATACAGTCTGGCCACCATCCGCGCGGCCAAACAGGTGTTTCCGGGCGTACTGCAGATCGGCTGTTTTGATACGGCCTTCCATGCCGGTCACACCTTCCCCAATGACGCCTTCGCCATTCCACGGCATTTTTATGAGGAAGGTGTGCGCCGCTATGGCTTCCACGGGCTTTCCTTTGATTACATCTGTAGTGAAATGCGCCGGGAACATCCCGATGTCGCCAACGGACGCCTCGTCATCGCCCATCTGGGCAACGGCGCCTCTATGTGCGCGGTGGAGGAGGGACGTTCCATCAACGCCAGCACCAGCTTTTCTGCCGTCGACGGCCTGGCCATGGGCACACGGTGCGGACGGTTGGACCCGGGCGTCATGCTCTATCTGATGCAGGAAAAAGAACTGTCGGCAGCAGAAATCGAGAGCATCATCTATCGTCGCAGCGGGCTCTTGGGATTGTCAGAGGAATCTTCAGACATGCGCGTGCTGGAACATTCAGAAGAGCTGTTTTCCAAGCAAGCCATCAACTACTATTGCTACCAGATCCGCCGCGAGGTGGGTGCCATGGCCGCCACTCTGGAAGGCATCGACGCCCTAATCTTCAGCGCTGGCATTGGCGAGAATTCAGCTCGGGTGCGGTCCAGCGTATGCGAACCACTGGAGTTTCTCGGCATCACCATCGATCAGGAAAAGAACATGGCTAACGCACCGGAAATCGGGACCGGACCGGTACGCGTCTTCATCATGCCCACCAACGAGGAGCAGGTGATTGCACGGGCCGTTGCAGAAGCTACGGCGAAAACTCAATGAGTTATTTCATCCTGCAGTCATCCGACGACCAGAATAGCCGCCGCGACTACTCCCCAAAAAAGGATGAAACACAAAAAATAATTAAAAAACACACCGAGATTGGCTCTCGCTTCGCTCGAACTTCATGCTTGAACGATGCCAACAATCGGTAAGCCTAAAGCTGCAAACGAACCCAACATTGCGACCGTTATCAAAAAACCCAGCATATCTCTCCTCAACGATCTCAGTATTTACTTGCATCAAATCATGGCTTGCTTGCATAAATCAATCACTGATTGCAAATTAAAAATTCACTCTTTATCTTTTATTTTTAATATGCACCACTAGATCTTGAGAAATACATGATTCAAAATCCATTTTTCGCCGTAAAAGCAAATTGAGGCGAAAAGCTAATCAAGGAAGGTTTTTTGTTACGCTATTCAATGATGTTGATGAGTGCCTAAAATGACAGATTTAGCAACCTACAGCCCCAGCGCAATTGATCGCCTTTTCCTTGTTGGAAGGAACATTGAACACTCCTACAGAATATCCAAAAATATAGTCGCTTTTATTTGCAAAACTACTTTATTTACCAAAAACGATAAGCACGTAATAGTTAAGTTCTCATACTCTGGAAATGTTCAATACCATAGGATCAGCCTATGTGACATGGACAAGTTTGAGTATATATTTGACACTGAGCTTCCCCCTTTGAAGTGGTCCACGCCTATAGTTA
>NZ_LMCK01000057.1:0-251 GCF_001623165.1 Pseudovibrio sp. WM33 | reverse complement strand
GTCTTCGCAGATGCCAAGATGACGACCGCGCTGCTGGACAGGATCACACATCATTGCTCAATTATCGAAACGGGTAATACATCCTTCCGCTTTGCCCAGAGCAAAAAGTCCCAAAACTAATAAGCATCGGTTGGCACAAAGCCAGCAGACGAACCTGCTAGATGAGAGCTGTTCGCCTGCTGGCTTTGTGCCAACCAAGGTGGGTCAATTTTAAATGATGATGCCGGATCAATTTTGAACGCTCATTGACA
>NZ_LMCK01000056.1:0-6506 GCF_001623165.1 Pseudovibrio sp. WM33 | reverse complement strand
TAACTATAGGCGTGGACCACTTCAAAGGGGGAGGCTCACCGTCCAATGCCAAACGGTCGACGGGGATGAGTGTGCTGGCAGGAAGGTGCTGCCCGAAAAGTTTATCCGCCTGTTCCTTAATCGCATGCAGTTTATCTTCACCATGACCGGCAACAAGCACTTTTATCTTGACCACATGCTCTGGTTTTCCTCCAGAGGCTGCAATCGCCTTACGCAGATTAGAGAAGGCAATCTCGGCTTGTTTGCCAACCGTTTTACCCAAAACGTTCCCGTCGATGTCGCCGCTGAATTGACCTGAAATATAAACCGTTTTTGCGTTTGAGGGAGCCACAACAACCTGCGTAAAGCCCCAAGGGCTGGTATCGAAAATGGTGGATGGGTTGATGCGCTCCAAACCTTCTGCATGTGCCATGCCGGCAGCGGCAATCATCAAGGTTCCAAGGGGTAAACTAGCAATTGTTTTCATGATCAGCTCATTCTGTTCTTTGACCGAAACATGTAAGGTTCCGGTTTCACAACAGGGCTTTTAAGTCCTCAAGCTAAGTTGAGGTCAACAGCTATTTCGACTTTTCTGATGGGTCCGAGGTTGTATCTTTCGTAGCAAATTACAACCTGACGCATTGGTGCCATTTTGTTTGCTTAGAGGTTTGGCCAAAATTAACCGCCCAGACCAATCTCTCATTCATCTTCTTAGGCGTATGCTCCAAGGGAAACCGGAGCGATGCCCCGGCGATTTGCATAGACACCTTGGCACCACCTGATTTTAAAACGGCTTCTTGATGCATCTACGAACACTAACAGTTTTGGCAGGACTTCTGGCGCTCAGTGGCTGCAATGACTCCACGCCTCTGCAAAAATCAGCCCCACAAGCAGATATGATTGCAAAGCTGGACGAGCACGCAAAAGGTATCCAACGCAGCAATCCAGATGCAAGCCTGAGCGTGGCGGTGGTTCGTCAGGGGAGGGTCGAATTTATCCGTCTCTACGACAAATCGAGCAGAGGTAAAACTGTGGTTGGGGCGCAAGAGCCGATTTTTGAAGTTGCCTCCCTCGGCAAACCCGTCTTCGCCTATCTGACGCTGAAACTGGTGGATCTGGATATCCTGTCCCTGGAGCGCCCGCTCTACCAGTACGCCCCTGATCTGTTTGAAGGCTCTGACTCTCGACTGAAACGCATCACCGCTCGTATGCTGCTCTCTCATACCTCCGGCCTTGCCAACTTTGATGAGAAAGATCCGCTGAAACTGCGGTTTGATCCGGGCACGGAGTTTACCTATTCCGGTTCCGGCTATGCCTTGTTGCAGGAGGTGCTGGAAAGGCGGACGGGGCTGAACCTTGAGACGCTGGCGCGCATCCATGTATTCGAGCCGCTTGGCATGTCGTCCACCAGCTATCTCTGGCAGCGGGCTTATGATTACCGCATCCGCTTTGGGTATGATGCAAATGGCGACCAGATAAAAGACAAGCGGAAACCCGCCATCGGCAATGCAGCATGGAGCCTGCACACGACGGCTGGAGACTATGCCCGCTTTCTGGTTGCTATGATGGATGAGGCTGCAGAGCCCGAGCTGAAAGAGCGCATGCTGCAAACCTACAAGACTGTGACTAGCAAAATCGGCTGGTCTATGGGGTGGGGGCTTCAGGCCACTAAGCCAAACAGCTCCATCTGGCACTGGGGCAGCAATCCGGGCTATCGCTCCTACACGGTTGGCTATCCGCAGGAGGATATGGGGATTGTGGTACTTTCCAATAATGAAAAGCTCTTTGAGAAGATCGAACCTCTCATTCTCAATACAATAGGAGGAACGCTGCCCTCCTATCACTGGTTTTAGTTTACAGGATCACACCGTTTCCCGTGCATTGGCGAGGAACGGCGCAAGACGGTCCAACGCTTCGTTAAGCTGCTCATCCGTCTGCGCAAAGCAGAGGCGGAACCAGCCGGGGTCACCAACAAGAAACGCATCCCCCGGGGCAAGGCCTACCTTGGCTTCCTCAATCAACATGCGGGCATAAGCAACGGAATCCGTCACGCCCTCCACCTTGAAGTAAGCATAAAACGCACTTTCCGGCACAGGGCAGGTCACCCCCTCATGGGCGAGTAGGCCTGAGCACACCAGATCCCGTGCATGCTTATAGTTTTGCGCCATTTGAGCAACGAACTCTTCGCCTTGCTGAAGCGCGACCACAGCGGCCCGCTGAGAGAACGGTGGGGCGCTGGCAATGGAAAACTCAGCAATCTTCTCAACAACCGGTGTCAGGCTTGGCGGCAAAGTGAGCCAGCCCAGACGCCAGCCAGTCATGGCCCATGATTTGGAGAAGGAGTTGACCACGATCAGGCGATCTTCCGGCTCTGACACCTCAAGAAACGATGGTGCTGCCTTGCCGGAGTAAACGGTGCGGGCATAAACCTCATCAGAGATCAACCATGTGCCGCGCTCACGCAGAACTTCCATGATCCGCGTAATCTCGGTTCTGGTCAGCATAAAGCCCGTGGGGTTGGAAGGTGAGTTGAGCAACACCACCTTTGCACCCTTGGCCGTTTCCAGAAATGCTTCCACATCTAGCGACCACTTACCGTCCTTGACCTCGAGGGAATGGGTAACCGTGCGGGCACCTTGTAGCTTGGGAATGGAGAGCAGGTTTGGGAAAGCGGGCGTCAATGTGACAACCGTATCACCTTCTTCCAGCACACACTGAAAGGCCAGATTGAGCGCATTGCCGCCGGAGACGGTGACCGCAACACGGTCGACACCAATGGGCTTGTTGTAAAGCTCGCTCATATAGCCTGAGATCGCCTCTCGCAAATAAGGCCGTCCGAGGCCTTCTGCGTAAAACGTTTCTCCTGCAGACAAGGACCGTGCCGCCTCATCACAAATGAATTTTGGGGTGGGGATGTTTGGCTCCCCGAACCACAAAGGAATTAGGCCCTCCACGCTCATGGCAGCATTTGCCAGCTCTCGCGTGATGGATGGAGGAACTTGAATTGCGCGGCTTTCCAGCCCTTGTTTTGCTAAACTCGTCAATATGTTGCCCGTCCGCCCGGATTTCAAACAATGATCAACCTCTGTGAAGCCTTGGGATCGACATAAGACCCAAAGCACCACCGTCCTGAAGTCTATTCATATATCAGCAAATAGAAATTTCTAGGCTAGAGATTTCGTCAAGCGTTTGCGAGGGAAAGAGCCCGTGTAGTACTCGCACAGGGCGGCGGCATAGCACCACACGGGTCTTCACCTACCCGGAATTAGGGTTCCGGGCTCTCGGGAGGAGATTTCTGAAGCAACAGGAGCGGCCATTGCTTCAACTTCTCACAACACACTGGGGCTATGGCTTTTGGGTATATCCTTGCCTGAAAACCCATCTTTCGGAGATATGCCCGGATCAGCCCCAGGAGAATCAAGTCTCTCTCATCGCATGTGCGATCTGGTCCATCATTGGTTTAATCAGATAGGACAGAACAGACCGGTCTTCTGTCTTGATGAATGCCTCAACCGGCATGCCCGGAATGAGGGATTTGCCTTCCAAACGCTCCAGTTCCTCTTCAGGAATGGCCAGCTCGGCCAGATAATAGGTACTACCTGTGCGGGGATCCTGCACCAGATCGGGCGAAATGGTCTTCAGCCGCGCCTTAAGTTCCGGTGTGGTGCGCTTGTCAAACGCGGGCAGGCGAATAGTTGCTTCCTGATTGGGGTTGATCTGATCCACATCCACCGGCTGTACTTTAGCTTCCACGATGAGCTGGTCTTCTTCCGGCACGATCTTCATCACCACTTCGCCGCCCATGATGACGCCGCCTATGGTGTGAATGGCCAGATCAAACACTTTGCCATTTTGAGGAGCTCTTATTTCCGTCCGGCGAAGCTCGTCCTGCGCTGCAATGCGCCGCTCTTCCAGCTCAGAGATCTGGGCACGGGTCTGTTGCAATTGTTCCAGATTGTTGGAGCGCAATTCCTCGTCCGATTGTATGATCATAACCCGGCGTTCGCTGATCGCCTCACCAGAGCGTGCGATCTGGGCAATGATGCCGCCAAGTTCACCTTCCAGAGAACTGCGCTCACGCTGAAACGCCATGACACGGGACTCGGTCACCAGTTTCTTTTTACGCAAAGATTCCAAGCCACCCAGTTCGGTGTTGATCAGGTCCACTTCGTTCTGTTTTGCATCCCGCTGCAGCTCTAGGCCGTCGATCTGCTTTTCAAACTGGCCGATCTGGGTTTCCAGCTGCTCTTTCTTACTCAGATGATTTTTCTGCCGCGCTTCCATCATGTTGCGCTGGGTTTCTTCAATCATCATCAGATGCGCACGGTGCAAGGGAGATTTCGCCCGTTGCTTGAAGGTAATCTCAGTGCGGCCCTGTATCTCAGAGGTCAGTCGGGATTCCTGCGCATAAAGCTCATCAAGCTGATTGGTCAGCACGGCCAAGTTGGAGCGGGTGAGGGTATCATCCAACCGCAGGACCAGATCTCCGGCCTTCACCGGATCGCCGTTCTTGACGAGGATCTGATTGACGATGCCGCCATCGCGGTGCTGCACACTCTTGGTGCTGGTTTCAACGACGATGGTTGCCGGAGCAACAACCGCGCCGGAAATTTCCGTCACAACCGTCCAAGTGCCTGCACCGAAGATGAGGAGTGCTGCCAGAGCACCGCCCCATTTGAGGTGACGGGTGATGCTTGCGCCGATATCGTAGTAATTGTCGATATTTCTAGCCATTTAACACGACCTCCTGCGGCTTGCGAAGCGGAGCTATCACTTGCTTCATGATCTTGTCTTTTGCACCAATGGCTTCCGCTTCACCCTCATTCATCACAAGGATCTGATCGACTGCTGACGTTGCTGCCGGACGGTGTGCTACCACGATGACAATGGAGCCACGCTCACGCATGTCGTGGATTGCGTTGGTCAGAGCAGCTTCGCCTTGCGCATCCAGATTGGAGTTCGGCTCATCCAGCACGATCAGAAACGGGTTGCCATAAAGCGCGCGAGCCAGTGCGATCCGCTGCCGCTGACCACCAGAAAGGCCGTTGCCAGTTGCGCCGATGACTGTGTTGTAGCCTTCTGGCAAACTCACGATCAGGTCGTGCACGTTGGCCATGCGGGCGGCTTCAATCAGCTTGTCACTGTCTTCATCCGGCTTGAAACGCTGGATGTTCTCGGCAATGGTGCCGTCAAAGAGCTGAATGTCCTGCGGCAGATAGCCGATGAAATCACCACGATCCATCGCGCTCCACTGGTCAAGCTCAGCGCCATCAAAGCGGATCGAGCCTTTCAGAGGATTGGTGATGCCGACCATCGCTCTCGTCAGCGTTGACTTCCCGGACCCCGAATGTCCAATGATGCCCAGACCATCGCCAGCTTTCAGTTCCAGAGAAACGTTTTTGACGAAGGCGTCTTTGGCCGCGATTGGTCCGCAGAACAAACCTTCTACTGTGACAGATGCTTGCGGGAATGGAATGGACACCCGCTCTTTTGCCTTTGCTTGAGAGGCGAAGATTTCCTGAAGCCGCGAAATGCCAACTCTGGCGGCAATAAACCCACGCCAATTGACGATTGCCATCTCAACCGGAGCCAGCGCACGGGCCGTCATAATGGACGACGCGATCATAACGCCTGCTGAGACTTCCTGCTGAATGACCAGCCACGCGCCAAGGGCAAGAATACCGGATTGCAGCATAAACCGCAGGGTCTTGATCATGGTGGTGAAGATGTTTGACCGGTCGGATGCAGCCCGCTGACGACCAAGGAAGACATCATTGTTGTCCTCCCAACGATCACGCAAATGGTCGATCATGCCCATGGCCTCAATGCTCTCTGCATTGCGGCGGCACGCTTCAATCAATGTGGTCCGCTTGTTGGCTTCAACAGCTGTGTTTGCAGCCGGACGACGAGAGGACAACTCGTTCAGCGCAATCAAGGCACAGATGAACAATGCCCCAATGAGAGCCGTGGTGCCCAAAAGCGGATGAAACAGAAACACGATGCCCAAGTAGAGCGGCATCCATGGCATATCGAAGATCGCGGAAGGACCGGAGCCGGACAGAAACTGCCGGATCGAGTCCAGATCGCTGACAGGCCTGGAGCGTTCGCCCTCAGCGCCCATAACCAGCGGGACACGGGTCGAAGTTTCAAATGCCAGACCGGTGAGCTGCTCATCCACGTGTTGACCAACACGCAGCAACAGCCGGTTCCGCAGACCATCTAGAATTCCGTAGAAGATATAAAGCACAGCCACAAACAGGCTGAGAACAACAAGTGTTGGAACAGAACTGCTGGATAAGACGCGATCATAGATCTGCAGCATGAACAAAGGGCCAGTCAGCATAAGCAGGTTGATTAACATGCTGATGCCACCAATGCCCCAAAACGCCCGATAAAGTTTACGAAAGGCGGTGGAAATATAGGATGTGTGCTCTTGTAACGACTTACCCAAAATACCCTCCAGCTTGTTGTTATTAGGCTGGGTTGGTTCGGGCGCCACGCCCAAGCTCGTGGCGCCCGAACCGTTC
>NZ_LMCK01000055.1:131552-302750 GCF_001623165.1 Pseudovibrio sp. WM33 | reverse complement strand
CCCCGCCCAACCTACGACAAACTGACGGTCGCTCCGCCAGTAGCCCGTTACGTAGGCATAGGTTCAGAATATGGGAGGAGGTCTGGAGGGGGATAAGTTTTTCCCCTCACGCCATAAAGTACCGACAAACCTAGAGCGTATTCTAATGCATCCGGCCACCGTTAGGCACCTTGCTGTCGGGATGGAGCAGAACGATATCTCCATTCTCATCCGCTAACCCAAGTGTCAAAACTTCAGACATAAATGGCCCGATTTGGCGTGGTGGGAAGTTCACAACAGCAATCACCTGGCGGCCAACAAGTGCCTCAGGCGTATAGTGAGCAGTGATCTGAGCAGACGTTCTCTTCACACCAATATCATCACCAAAATCAATCTTCAGTTTGTACGCGGGCTTGCGGGCTTCGGGAAAATCAACTGCTTCAACAACAGTGCCAACACGCACATCCACATTCAAAAAATCATCAATACTGATGGTTTTCGTATCTTCTTTTTGGTCCATGTTCTTCTCAATAACTCAAATTACAACGTATCTTTATCGGAAAAGTGGAAACCGATTTTCGAATAAAGATACACAAAAACAAAGGCTAAAGCAGTTCGCGTGTTTCAACCTAACGACAAACGGCTTTAGGGACTGGCTTCAGCCCCACCATTTGCAGTTTCAGGTGGAGGTGTGCTTTTACCTGCTGGGCGCGAAGGTCTCTGGCACAAACGTCCCAGCCCTTCAATAAAGGGAGCTGCCACTTTCTCAACGCGGCAAGCGCGGCCCACCCATTTTTCACCGTTCGCCAGCATATCGTCAACGGCAACCATAACTTTCGGGTGCCCTGGCGCATCATCCTCAAGCCAAACACGCACCAACCGCTCAAAACCCAAAGCCAAAGCATTGGACATGCCGACACTACGCAAACCAAATTCTTCAATGCCAGCTGCAACCAGCATCCACTTCATCGAGCGTGTCACCAGCTTGTGCATATGCATGGCCAAAGCCGGGTCCTTCACCACTGTCTTCCGTAGGTTACGGATCGCCTCTCTATGCGGCTCCATAATATCAAGCCGGCACATGAGGACGTCAAACAGCCGATCACGCCGTGTTTCATCCATAAGGTCAGGATCACGCTCTTTCAAAACTTTCTGATCAATGTCCTGCATAAAGGCTGCCAGCAGATCCAGCTTTCCATTGCAACACGCCCGCACCACCTCAATCTTCACACCAGCATTATCTGCGATCGCTGTATAAGTGATCTCTTCAATCCGGTGTGTTTCCAGCAACTCAATAAAACTTGCGATGACTTTCTGATGGGTCTTTTCGGTGGGCATGGCACGCTCCTGTATGGCCAACACTCCAGAGCGCGTTCCGTTTGATTGGCGCCAATCAAACACGTAGAAATCGCTCCATTAAAGAAGTTAGAGTGCGGAGCGTGAATGTAAATGAACGCGACCTGCTCTAACTACGCATCAACACCTAATCATACACACAGGAGCAGCACAGATACAAAGAAAAAGCCTCAGTCTAGTAACCGAGGCTTTACTTCAATATCAAGCAATTTTGGAACCTGCTGAAAACGTATCTCCAAAAAATGGAAAACGGTTTTAGGCTAAAGAGACGCGACAGCAAAACCTAAAGCAGTGCAGCAGAACCAGCACAAACAGGCGCTGCTTTAGTCAGCAAGTTCTGTGGCGCGATGAGCTGCCTTTGCAACAGCCTCACTCATCAGGTTTGTCAAAGCATCGTCTCCCATCAATACGGAAAGCGCAGCAGCCGTCGTCCCACCGGGAGAGGTCACATTCCTGCGCAAAACATCAGCATTCTCGGGAGATTGGCGGAGCAGCTCACCAGAACCTGCGACTGTTCCGCGGGCTAAAGCCTCTGCAAGCTCAGCATTTAGCCCCAATCGTTGACCAGCCTCACTCATGGCTTCAACCAGATGGAACACATAGGCAGGTCCAGAACCGCTGACAGCTGTTGCCAGATCAATCTGTTCCTCAACATCCACCCAATAAAACGCACCAATTGTTTCAAGCAGAGAGCTCATCAGAGCCTTTTGCTCATCCTGAACTTCAACTGAAGCATAACCTGCAGTCACACCCCGCCCCACCTGAGAAGGCGTATTTGGTATCACACGCACAACAGGCTGGGCTGCTCCGAACGTATCTTTAAAGCGCTTGATCGTTGTGCCCGCTGCAACAGAAAGGATGATGCTGCTCTCATCGGCAACATCAGTAAGTGTTGGTAGCACCTCTTCCATCATTTGCGGCTTGATAGCCATCAACAGCACACCCGCCACAACACCTTCTGGCACGCTCTTGTGCCAGGTGATGCTGTTTGCAGTGATGGTTTCAAGTGTGTCTGAAGGTGGGTTGGGGTCAACAACCACAACATGCTCAGGTGCCATACTCTGCTTCATCCAGCCAGCAAGCATGGCACCACCCATTTTGCCTGCTCCAATCAGAACAAGCGGGCGTTCATTCGTTAGTTTCATGCATCACCGGCAGTTTCAAACATCACAGTTTCCATCGCTTCCTGTGCTGTCTTGCCAGCCCACACGACAAACTGGAACGATTGATAATACCGCTCACATGAATCAAGAGAATTAGAGAAAAGGACTTCTATCTGAGATGAATTGGCTTCTGCACCACCAGCCAGCAAAAGCGACTGACGGAAAATAACAACACCTTCACGACCCCAGATATCAAAATGCCCCATCCATTGCTGCTCATTAATAAGCGCAAGCAGACGAACAATCTCATCTTTTCTGGGAGCAGGAACCTTGAGGTCGAACGCACTTGCCATATGCAGTGCTTCCAACTCTTCCATCCATGAAAAGGTTACGTGGTAATCACACCAAGTCCCTGTAACCGAAATGGAAATTTCATCATCACCAAGTCGTTCAAAGCACCAGTCATTACCGGTTGCAAGGTTTTCAATGGTATCAACCGGATTCAGGGGGCGTTCCGTGCCGAACTCAATAAGGCTCATTTCCGGTCCTCTTTCCGTTTGAGGAATGGTTTATCTACCCACTCCAGACGGATGCGGGTTGAGTGATCATGGACCAGACACTTACGTGCTCTTGGATAGAAGCATGCACTACAAAGGAAGTTCCAGACCGGAACTGTTGATGCAGGACATCGAATCCCTTTTTTGCCAATATACCGATAGATTTGGCCTTTCCCCTATAGGGGGAATAGACAGATCATTGCGAAAATTGTGGACGACTCAAAGCCGCCCACAGCATATTCACATGTAATTTTCAGCCAAACCTACGCTTTGTCTTCTGGCGCAGCTTTTTCATCTAGATCGGCAAGGCGCTTTTCTACTGCTGCAAGGCGCTCTTCAAGCTTTTCAACTTCATCAAGCGCTTTGATCGCCATGTCTTTGACTGTGTCAAACTCATCACGCGAAACCAGATCCATATCCGACATGAAACGCTCGGCCTGCGCTCGGAATGCGGTTTCTACTTCCCGCTTGGCACCTTGCGCAACACCAGCGGCATCGGTCATCAGCTTTGCAAACTCGTCAAACATACGATTTGGAGACTGGCTCATGGCGTCCTCTTTAAATTTCTCTCTCACAAACAAGTATTGGTCCGGCCCGTCAGTTTCAAGCGCTGAGAGCTGATTTGCACCCAGAACCCTAAAGAACCTGTCAGTAAGATGTCGAAAGCTTGTGTTGAACACCTGCCACAAACCACTTGACCAAATCCTTCACTTGTCGGAATGCTCGCTGAACTGAAGCGCATGAGGTTCGATAACCTCCGATCAAACACTTGCAATGCGCTCAAACAAACCGAATTAGAGTAAAGTGCGTGAAGGTCTCTGAGCGCAGGGCACTTTAATAACAGAAGGGTTTCATATGCCGCTCTTAGCAATACCTTTCCCGATGATTGATCCGGTTCTGATTGAATTCGGACCACTGGCCATCCGTTGGTATGCACTGGCATATATCGCCGGAATTCTTCTTGCATGGCGCTACATGATCGTAACCGTCCGCAACTCGCCACTCTGGAACAAGACAGCTCATCCAACAGCAACAGACATCGACGACTTCGTCATGTGGGCAACGCTCGGCATTGTTCTGGGTGGGCGCCTCGGCTACGTCCTGTTTTACAATCTGCCCTACTACCTCGCCAATCCAGCAGACATTCTGGCTGTATGGGAGGGAGGCATGGCCTTCCACGGTGGTCTGCTGGGCATGATTGTCGTGTTGATCATCTATTCCAGAGCACGTGGCCTGTCTGGTTGGACCATGTTTGATCTGGCCGCCATCGCCGCTCCAATCGGTCTCTTTTTCGGGCGTATCGCCAACTTCATCAACTCAGAGCTATGGGGCCGCCCGACAGATGTGGCATGGGCCGTTGTCTTCCCAACCGGCGGGCCAGAACCAAGACACCCAAGCCAGCTTTATGAAGCAGCGCTGGAAGGAGCACTTCTGTTCTTCGTGCTGCGCCTGTTGTCCCATCGCTTCAAACTGCTGCAAAAACCGGGCGTTCTCGCAGGCAGCTTCGCCATCGGTTATGGTCTGGCACGCACCTTCGTAGAATTCTACCGCGTACCGGATGCCCACATCGGCTACCTCGCAGGCTTCTTCACTATGGGGATGCTGCTGAGCCTGCCAATGGTTTTGATCGGCATAGCAGTCGTAATTTGGGCTCTCAAAAGAAACACGGAAATCAAAGAAGCAAAATGACCAGCTCTGCGTCCACGCCACTTCAGGAAAAAATCAAAAAGCGCATCGCGGACCATGGTCCAATGACCCTCGCTGAATATATGGGCATATGCCTTTCTGATCCCGAGCATGGCTACTACATGCGCCAGCAGCCATTCGGGACGAAAGGTGATTTCACCACGGCACCAGAAATCTCACAGCTGTTTGGCGAGCTGATCGGCGCCTGGCTTATGCATCAATGGCTGTCGCAGGATTTGAAAGGCCCGGTGAATCTGGTCGAAATGGGCCCGGGTCGCGGCACTTTAATGAAAGATATCCTGCGCGTTATCTCGTTACGCCCGCAGATGCTCGCCAACATTCAGATTCACCTGGTTGAAACCAGCCCATCCTTACGCAAAGCACAGCGCAAACTGCTCAAAGCCTACACAATCAAGTGGCACGACACGCTGGAGACCATCCCGGATGGCCCAACCCTGCTCGTTGCCAATGAACTTTTCGATGCTCTCCCGATCCACCAGTACCAGCTCACCGAGCAAGGCTGGCGTGAGCGCTGTGTTGGGCTGGATGACGACGGCAATCTGACATTTGGCATCGGCTCAGGCACTCTGTCTCCGGCAGACGTCGCCAAAGCCGGTTTACAGGCAAAACTGGGCGATACGCTGGAACTGTCTCCAGCCTCCACCGCAATTGCCTCACAAATCGGTCAGCGCCTCAAGGCAGACGGCGGTGCTGCTCTGCTCATTGACTACGGCTATGCAAAGACGGCTACAGGCGACACGTTTCAGGCCCTCAAAAAGCACGAATACGTCTCCACGCTGGAACATTGCGGCGAAGCGGACTTAACCGCCCACGTCAACTTTCAGGCACTCGCCAGCGCAGCCACTGCAGAAGGGGCAAACGTGCACGGCCCAATCGGTCAGGGCGAGTTTCTCCTCGGTCTTGGGCTGCTGGAGCGCGCAGGACAACTTGGGACTGGCAAGTCCACACTGGATCAGGACCAGATCCGCAAGGACGTGGAGCGCCTCGCAGCCGATGACCAGATGGGTACGCTCTTCAAAGTCCTTAGCATCACCAACACCTCAGAAAAACCAATACCTTTCCAGAATTGAACGCATCGAAACAGGGAGAAGCCAATGATTAAAGTGCCAGAGCTTGAAGCAATGCAATGCCTTTCACATGGCTTCTTCACCCGCAAAGGAGGTGTTTCCTCCGGCATCTACAAAGGCCTCAACGTCGGCTTGGGTTCCAGCGATGTCCGTGAAGATGTACTGGAAAACCGCCGCCGCGTTGCCGATCAACTCGGCACAACACCTGAACGGATGGTTACGCCCTACCAGATCCACTCGGCTAAGGTGCTGAGCGTATCCGCGCCCTTTGCTGAGGAAGATGACAAGCGCGCAGACGCTCTTGTCACCAACACCCCCGGCCTCGCCATTGGCATCCTGACCGCAGACTGCGGCCCGATCCTGTTCGCTGACCCGGACAACGGAGTTATCGGCGCAGCCCACTCAGGCTGGAAAGGCGCTGTCGATGGCATCCTGCCCAACACCGTTCAAGCCATGCAGCAGCTGGGTGCAAACCCATCAAACATCACAGCGGTGATGGGCCCGATGATCTCACAGCAGGCTTATGAGGTTGGTCCGGAGTTTGTGGTGTGCTTCCTCGAACAGTCTCAGGACAACCAACGCTTCTTCGTTCCCTCAGAAAAGCCACTGCACAGCATGTTTGATCTGCCGGCTTTCATCAAAGCTCAACTGGACAAACTCGGCCTCAAAGACGTCATCGATCTCAAACTATGCACCTATGCAGATGAGGACAGGTTCTTCTCCTACCGAAGAACCACCCATAACAAAGAACCAGATTACGGACGCCAGATATCAACTATCATGTTGACCGCCTGATTGTGCTGACGGGCGAGCAAGAGTAAGTTCTGTTTCAGATTGCTTTGCGAACTATGGATTGGGAGAAGACCATGGCCCTGCACTTTGCACCGGAAGAATTTGCTGAGCGCCGTGCTGCTCTGGACGCCAAACTCAAAGAGCGTCATCTCGATTGCCTGCTGATCTTCGCACAGGAGAGCATGTATTGGCTGACAGGTTTTGACACCTTCGGCTACTGCTTCTTCCAGTGCTTGATCTATCGCCCCGGTGAAGAACCCATCCTACTCACCCGCTCTGCTGATCTGCGACAAGCCCGCAACACCTCCAACCTCAAAGACATTCGCCTCTGGATGGATGTGGCTGGCAAGTCTCCGGTTGGTCAGGTCAAAGAGCTACTGTTTGATCTCGATCTGCTCGGCACCCACATCGGCGTGGAATATGACACCCACGGCCTCACCGCTGCCAATGGCCGGTTACTGGACGAATCTCTCCATTCCTTCGCAGACGTAGAGGACGCCTCCGACATCATAAAAGAGCTCCGTCTGGTTAAATCTCCAACAGAGCTCGAATATGTGCGCACAGCCGGCAAGCTTGCCGATGCCGCTTTCCTTGCCGGTATGGAGGAAATCAAACCCGGAGCCGACGAAGGCCGCATTCTGGCTAAGATGCAAAGCGCAGTGTTTGAAGGCGGCGGCGACTACCCCGCCAACGAATTTGTAATCGGCTCAGGCCCTGACGCCCTGCTCTGCCGCTACAAATCTGGCCGCAGAAAGCTCTCAGAAAACGATCAGCTCACCATCGAATGGGCAGGGGTCTACCGCCACTATCACGCAGCCTCCATCCGCACAGTCATTCTGGGTGAGCCGACGCCACGCCATCTGGAACTCCACCGCGCCGCAAAAGATGCCCTTCTGGCTGTTGAACAAGCCATGCAGGTGGGCAACACGTTTGGTGATCTGTTTGCTGCACACGCCAACATTCTGGATGATCGCGGCCTGATGCCACACCGCCTGAATGCCTGCGGATATTCACTTGGTGCCCGCTTCACACCAAGCTGGATGGAACCGCCCTATATGGCTTTCAAAGAAAATGCACATGAAATTCAGGAAAACATGGTGTTGTTTATGCACATGATCATCATGGATTCAGACAGCGAAACCGCCATGACTTTAGGCCAAACTTACATCACACACGCAGATGGACCTGAAAGCTTATCACAGCTTTCTCTCGACCTCCCTGTGAAGGCAGGGTAAAGACTGCCATAATTAACCTTTACGAATCTATTGGGGGCACCCCACGCTGATTCTCTGAGTGGACTTTAAGGACTGACATGCTGAAGCTCGTACTTTTACCTCGGGTATTAATCATTGCCGCTATGGCAATTCTTGCAGGCTGTGCGGCAAACCCTCTTCCCCCTTCCAGCATCGGGGACATGATTGAAACCAAGTCAGCTCCTCCGACTGTCTCTCCGGCAAAAGCAACTTTTGCATTTGAGCAGCTGACCGGGCTGCCTGGCAATATTGCTGACGATCTCTCTGAGCAATTGGGGAATCGCGCAGCAGCAGCGAATCTCAACCTCGTCAGACGCGTTGGTGCACCAGCAACGTACCGAGTCAAAGGATTCTTGACCGCAGCGGGTGACCAGTACACCACCACCATCTTCTATGTATTTGATATTATTGACGCAAATGGCAACCGTGTTCACCGGATCGATGGCCAGGAGCAGACTGGCGGCAACTCTGGCGACCCATGGGCATCTATTTCAAGCGATGCGCTGCAAAGAATTGCGACCAGAACAATTGCTTCTTTAGAAGCATGGTTACACAGCAAGTGACCTAATAAAATCAAATAGATACACGATTACGCAGCTCAGCTTTTGCAAAAAAGCTGAGCTGCTGTGCGTTCTGGCTATTGTCGGCTTAAGACGAGGTTGCTAAAAGGCGCGCAAGGCGACCTGTCAGGACGCCTTACCAGAAGAAATCGGGTTCCACCAAGGGACGCAAATTTCCACCTCACCACCGACAACTGTCACACGGTGAGATCAAAGCCCAAGAAGGACTTGCGGGTTATGAAAATCGTCGCGGGTAACTCCAATCGCGCGCTGGCCGAGCAAATTTCAAAGTATCTTGATGTACCATTGTCGAAGTGCCAGGTTCGCCGCTTTGCAGACCAAGAAATCTACGTTGAAATCCAGGAGAACGTGCGCGGTGAGGACGTCTTTGTCATTCAGCCTACAAGCTATCCGGCAAATGACCACCTCATGGAACTGTTGATCATCATTGATGCACTCCGCCGTTCTTCAGCACGTCGCATTACCGCAGTGGTTCCATACTTTGGCTACGCCCGTCAGGACCGTAAGTCAGCGCCTCGTACGCCAATCTCTGCGAAACTTGTTTCCAACCTGATCACCAATGCTGGTGCAGACAGAGTGCTCACACTCGATCTGCATGCTGCGCAGATTCAGGGCTTCTTCGACATCCCGACCGACAACCTTTACGGCGCGCCGGTGATGACCCGTGACATCAAAGAGCACTATGACACAACCAACGTCATGGTTGTTTCTCCGGATGTAGGCGGTGTGGTTCGTGCGCGTGCACTAGCAAAGCGCATTGAAGCTCCTCTGTCCATCGTTGATAAGCGCCGCGACAAGCCTGGTGAATCCGAAGTCATGAACATCATCGGTGATGTGAGCGGCTACGATTGTATCCTCGTGGATGACATCGTCGATTCTGGCGGAACCCTTTGCAACGCAGCAGATGCACTTCTTGCTGCTGGTGCTAAGTCTGTCACGGCCTACATCACACATGGTGTCCTTTCAGGTGGCGCAGTGGCACGCGTTTCAGCATCCAAGCTCAAAGAACTGGTAATCACTGATTCCATCGAGCCAACGGCTGCTGTTCAGGCTGCTCCAAACATCCGCACTATTTCTATCGCCCCACTCATGGGTGAAGCGATCAACCGCACATCGCAGGAACGCTCTGTTTCCAGCTTGTTCGATTCCTAATTCGCTTTAGAGCGCGTTCCGTTTGATTGGTTTCAATCAAACGACAAGAATTCGCTCCAACAAAGGTGTTAGAGTACGATGCGTGAATGCAAATGAACGCGACGAGCTCTAATCACAAGCTTTGAGAAACCGGGGCACGCCTCGGTTTTTCTTATTGTAGGCTCGGCAGTTGCCCTTGCTCTTTCTGGGAGTATCGGGTATACGAGCCGCGTACGTCGACACCCTTGGAGGAGGCGTGCGGAGTTGGCCGTAGTTGAGCGCAGAAATCTGTCGCTCCCGCGGCCTTACTTTTATAATCAAACTAGGAGATTCCACCATGGCAAACAGCTATGAGCTGAAAGCACAGGTGCGTGAACGGGCCGGCAAGGGGGCCGCTCGTGCAGCTCGTCGTGAAGGTCTTGTACCAGCAGTAATCTACGGCGACAAAAAAGAAGCAGTGTCTATCAGCCTGCCAATTAAAGAAGCAACCATGACCCTGCATAAGGGCGGTTTCCTGTCTCACGTCGGTACAATCGACCTGAACGGCGAAAAAACTTCTGTAATTGCAAAAGACTTCCAGCTGCATCCAGTAAAAGACACTCTGATGCACGTTGACTTCCTGCGTGTTTCTGCAAACGCTACTCTGACCGTTGAAATCCCAGTGAAGTTCCTCAACGAAGAAACTTCCCCAGGTCTGAAACGCGGTGGTGTTATCAACGTTGTACGTCACACCGTTGAAATGACTGTTCCAGCGAACGCTATCCCAGAAGCTCTCGAAATCGATCTTGATGAAGCTGACCTCGGTTCTTCTCAGCATATCTCTGCTGTTAAGCTCCCAGCTGGTTGTGCTCCGACCATTACAGACCGCGACTTCACAATCTCCACGATTGTTGCACCAGCAGGTCTGAAAGAAGACGACGACGCTTCTGAAGAAGGTGAAGGCGAAGAGTAATTCTCTAACTAGGGCTTGGGACAATACCTATGAAGCTGTTAGTCGGCCTCGGTAATCCAGGCCCTAAATACGAGAGTAATCGTCACAATATCGGGTTCATGGCGGCAGATGAAATTCATCGCCGCCATAGCTCATTCAGCCCGTGGCGGGCTCGCTTTCAGGCTCAGGTTTCTGAAGGCACTTTAGCAGGTGAAAAAGTCCTGCTGATGAAGCCAATGACCTACATGAACGAATCCGGTCGTTCCGTAGGTGAAGCACTCCGTTTCTACAAGCTCACCCCACAAGATGTTGTCGTGCTCTATGACGAGCTGGACCTGCCTCCTGCGAAGTTCCGCATGAAGAATGGCGGCGGTCACGGAGGTCACAATGGCCTGCGCTCCATCACAGCACACATCACGGATGCCTATCGCCGTGTGCGCCTTGGTATTGGCCATCCCGGCCATAAAGACCGCGTACATCAATGGGTCCTGGGTGACTTTGCAAAAGCGGATCAGGAGTGGTTGGAACCTCTTCTGGAGGCAGTTGCAGACAACACTCCTTTGCTTGCACAACATCACGACAACCAGTTCGCCAACAAGGTGACACTGGCAACACGCCCGGAAGGCTCTGGTAAACCTTACAAAAAGGACAGCTCGCGCGAGGCTGCTGTTAAAAAGAAGCAGGACCCCGCCAAGCCGGAACCAGAAAAAAAGCCAGCACCAAAAGCAACGGACTATCAGGACAAAGAAGCTAACAAAAAAGGGCCGCTCGCGTCAGCGCTTGAGCAGCTGTTTGGATCGAAAGGACAAGAATAAATGGGTTTTCAGTGCGGCATCGTCGGCTTGCCTAACGTTGGTAAGTCTACCCTCTTCAACGCTCTGACGAAGACAGCAGCGGCGCAGGCAGCAAACTATCCGTTCTGCACCATTGAGCCGAACACTGGTGATGTTGCTGTGCCAGATCCACGCCAATCCAAGATCGCAGCGATCGCTGGCTCCAAAGAGATCATCCCGACCCGTCTGACTTTCGTAGACATTGCAGGCCTCGTACGCGGCGCATCCAAAGGTGAAGGCCTGGGCAACCAGTTCCTGGCTAACATCCGCGAAGTAGACGCGATCGCACACGTTCTGCGCTGCTTTGAAGATGACGACATCACGCACGTCGATGGCAAGATCGATCCAATCGCTGATGCAGAAACAGTCGAAACCGAACTGATGGTTTCTGATATGGAAAGCCTCGAAAAGCGTATTGCGCCGCTCGCCAAAAAAGCGAAGTCTGGCGATAAAGACGCCAAGATGGCTCTTCCGATCATGGAACAGGCCTTGGCAATTCTTCAGGATGGTAAGCCAGTGCGCGCACTTGGCCTCACCGACCCGGAAGACGTGAAACAGCTCGAAATGCTGAACCTGCTGACATCCAAGCCAGTTCTCTACGTGTGTAACGTGGAAGAAGAATCAGCAGACAAAGGCAACAGCCTGTCCGCTAAGGTTCAGGCTATGGCAGAAGAGCAAGGCGCAGCCTCCGTTGTCATCTCAGCCGCAATTGAAGCTGAAATTGCACAGCTGGAAGACGAAGAGCAGCGTGAATACATGGCTGACATGGGCTTGGAAGAGCCAGGCCTAGACCGTTTGATCCGCGCAGGCTACGACCTACTACACCTGATCACCTACTTCACAGCTGGCCCGAAAGAAACACGCGCCTGGACCGTTTCAAGAGGCACCAAAGCCCCTCAGGCTGCTGGCGTCATCCATACGGACTTTGAACGCGGCTTCATTCGCGCGCAAACCATCGCTTACAACGACTACGTTGAGCTTGGCGGCGAAAACCCAGCTAAAGAAGCAGGTAAAGCACGCGACGAAGGCAAGGAATACATCGTTCAAGATGGCGATGTGCTGCTCTTCAAGTTCAACACATAAGTCTTTGGCACAATCGCTATAAAACAAAAGGCGCTCAATCGAGCGCCTTTTTTATTGAAAAATCAATGAGATCAAAATCAAATATCCAACAAAACGATCTCACTTGAAGCTTCTGCCTCTACATCAGCTACGTGGACTTCTTGCACGCCCTGCGCAATCAGCTTGTCAAGAATACTTGGCTCAACGCCGCTATCCACAATCAGCATATCTGCCTGAGCGCATGAGTTGGCAACGAACCGGCTCGGAACTCCAATCTTGCTGGAGTTACACAGCACCATAGTCCGCTTGCAAGACGCCATGACGGCCCGCGCAAACTTGGCTTCCTCTTCCACGTAGTACATGAGATCCCCCTCAGTGGACAAACCGACAGGACAAATAATCCCCCAGTCCGCCTCAAGGCTCTCAACGGTACCCAGAGCGATTGGCCCCAAAGCCCCCTGCCCGTCGGTATAGAGATTGCCGCCAATCACATGGATGTCTGCAGCCGTCTCAGCCCCAATCATCATTGAGGCGACCGCATACGAATTGGTCGAAACCTTTATCTGCGGCACCTGAGCAAGATGCTGCGCCAGGATTGTCATTGTGCTTCCGGACTCAACAACCACATGGTCACCAGTCTTAAAGAATGAAGTTGCCAGCCGGCCAATCGCATATTTCTCGATGTAATGACTGCGAAGCCTTACCCGATATGCATCTTGGTCTCGTGGCATGAGGAAGCAAATAGAATTGTCGAAGAGTTCAAATTCCTCACGATCCGACAGCACCTTCGCCAGACTGGAGAGCTCTTCAAAATCCATTCCTAAAATATCTGCCGCAGCAGTCAATGAAATACGCCTGTGGCGCTTAACCAGATTGGCAAGAACGTCCACCATTAAGTCATTAATCATCTAAATTGGCCTAGATCCAAGATACTATTCCGGCAGTAAACAGACACAATTTTCATCAAAAGGGTTTAAAATTTATCAACTATTCAGAAGAATGAAATCTTCGCTGTCAGCGTCCTCGGAAATCGCATGAAAAACGCGCGCTTTTCTAAAATGATGATCGACTTCAGCAAAGCCCAATTCCCCATTATTATCAGTAATAAAGACGTCAACACCTTGCATTGTTTGCGCGGTATAGCGGCTGGGAACGCCCAACTTGGAACTGTCACTCAACATCATGGTCTTCTTCGCACTACGCTGCATAAGTAAGCTGGTTTCAGCATCAACCTTGTGGAAGTAGCAGGCCCCTTTTTGGATACACATGCTCGTTGGGCTCAAGATGGTCCAATCCACCTTCAGGTCACGAATACGCGCCTGCGTCTCCTCACCATGAAGCGCAGTGGTATGCACTTCCAACCTGCCGCCAATCAACTCAACGTTACACGTACGACTGTGCCGGACAAGGCTTTCCGCAATCAGCGGACTCGTCGTCGTGATGGAGAGATTTTTCTTCTCTTTCAGATGATTGGCAAAAAGGGAAAGCGTACTACCCGCCTCAATCAGCAAACGCTCACCATCCTTAATCAGGCTGGCAGCAAGTTTGCCAATGGCATTCTTCTCGGCAAACCGAGAATGCATGCGCACGCTGATATCACTCTCTGCAATGGCCTCATTCGAAACCAGGGAGCTGCCTCGCACACGCATGATACTGTTGTTTTCCAAGCCATCAACGGCATACAGGATCTCATCGACAGAGCAATCCAGTACAGTGGCCAGTAAGGAGAGCCGTATCGTTCTATAGCGTCGCACCAATTCGATTATGCGGACGATCACAACACAACCCTCATATACAATTTTATTTAATCTTTCATAAAATTAATCAAAGACTGCTTGAATGTAAAGCTAAGATCGATTGCCGGTGATGTCGCGGCCAAAAATCACCTCGTCACGCAGCAGTATGCCGTGCAAGCCTGTGACTGGTATTTCTGGCTTTAACTTACGTTCCTCATCAATGACACCCTGCACCACTTTTTCTAAGCGGAAGCCGCGTCTTTGATAAAACCGAAATGCATCCAGATTGTCGTTAGAGGTCCGCACCATAATCCGGCCAAGGCCTTCCTGCCGCGCAGCATCAACGGAAGCATCCAGCAGAAGCGTACCAACACCGCCCCATCGCTGCAGCGAATCCAGCGTGAGGATCTCCCACTCCTGCTCCCGCTTGATCAGCGTAATCATCCCCACAAGACGCCCTTCATCCAGAGCGAGATACCCAGGCAGCCGTGAGGCGTCCACCATTTCACCATCAAGCAATTGCTCAGGACTGGTCCACCGGTTGACGAGCAGCTCAACAACCTGCTCTCGATCTTCTGGTTCAATTGCTCTTACTTGGATTGACACGAAGAAGACTCCTATTTGGCTTCTGGCCTGACTAGATCAATATCTTTTAACATTCGCAATTCAGTGGCAGTACGTGCCTGCCAGCCAGTGCGCTGCAGTTCGGGGACTTCGTTGTTCTCACAGGGATAACCTATGCAAAGATAGGCAACAAATTTCCAGTTTTCAGGAACACCAAACAACTGCCCGATACTATCAGGGTTGAGAATAGAGACCCAACCGACGCCAATGCCTTTTGCTCTAGCAGCTAGCCAGAGGCAATTAATTGCGCTAACACAAGAATAAGCCAGCGTCTCTGGCATAGTCTGCCGTCCGAGCCCGCCTCCCTGTGTTGGATCAAGATCACAAAATACAGCAAATTGCAGCGGAGCATCGGTCAAGCCTTGCAGCTTGAGCTTGGTATAGCTCTCCGCCCGCTCCCCTTTATAGCCCTTAAGAGCTTCAGAATTTGCCTGTTGGAAATTGAGATAAACAGCCTCTCTGTTCGCAGGCTGACTCATCTCTATAAAGCGCCAAGGCTGACTGTTGCCGACGCTCGGGGAAAGATCAGTTAATCGCAAAAGCTCATCAACGGTTTCGCGATCAATAATATCCTGCTTAAAATGGCGCACATCCCGGCGCCATTTCAAAAGCAATTCAAAATCGTGGTTGAAGGCCGCAGAAAACTGCGGACCATTCTCTACAAAGGCGTCATTCAATGACCGGGAAACTCCACCAATGTCCTGACAGGAATATCGAGTGCTTCCAGTTTTGCACGTCCTTGCAGTTCTGGCAAATCGACAATGAAGCACGCAGCCACGATGTCGGCTCCAGCGCTTCTCAGAAGCTTCACAGCAGCTTCTGCGGTCCCACCAGTCGCAATCAGATCATCAACCAGAATAACCTTCTCACCGGGCTTTACAGCATCACAGTGGATCTCAATGGTATCGGTACCATACTCCAGCTCATATTCCTGCTCAATGGTCTTAAACGGCAGCTTACCCTTCTTACGCACTGGCAAGAAACCGGCGGAGAGCTGGTGAGCCACAGCACCACCAAGAATAAAGCCACGCGCCTCGATACCAGCAACCTGCTCAATCTTGGAGCCAGCCCAAGGCTGTACCAGTGCATCAACCGCACGGCGGAAGGCGCGAGGATCACTCAGCAGTGTTGTGATATCGCGAAACAGAATACCTTCCTTTGGATAGTCTGGAATGGTCCGAATGGACGCAATCAGCTCCTCTGAGATACTGTTAGTTATGTCAGTCATGGTCATTTCCGCGTTTGAATTGCATAGTTTTTTGTCAGAAGCCCTTCAATAAGAGCCCATAAACGATCTGTGCTTGATTATTTGCGAAGCACGCGCCCTGCAACGGCATCAAGCTTTGCAAGCAGTGCCGGGTCTCTTTTGTCCTCAGCAGTCATAATCGCAAAATCAAGTGCCGTATTGGAACCAACTGGGCACTGCTGGTGCTCTCTCGGCAGTTTCCGGGCAACAGCTAGAACAAGCTTCTGAGCACTTTCCACGTTCTCGTGTAGAACCTTGATGATCGCGTTGATATCTACGTTTCCGTGGTCGGCATGCCAACTATCGTAATCCGTTACCATCGCCACAGTTGAATAACTGATTTCCGCTTCCCGGGCCAGCTTGCCTTCTGGCATGTTCGTCATGCCAATAACGTCACAGCCCCAGGAGCGGTAGAGATGGCTTTCTGCCTTGGAAGAAAACTGAGGCCCTTCCATAGCCAGATAAGTACCGCCACGGCTATACGTAAGGCCCTCTTCTTGACAGGCACTTTCAACAACATCCACCAGCAATGGCGAAATTGGGTCAGCAACAGAGACATGCGCCACGCAGCCTGTTCCAAAGAAGCTCTTTTCGCGCGCAAAAGTACGATCAATGAACTGATCAACAAGAACGAAAGTTCCCGGTGCATATTCCTCTTTCAAGGACCCGCAGGCGCTGACGGAAATCAGATCTGTGACACCAGCCCGCTTAAGCACGTCAATATTTGCGCGATAGTTGATCTCAGTTGGAGAGTGCACATGTCCGCGGCCATGACGAGGCAGAAAAACAACTTTCAGGCCACCAATCTCACCAATACAAACATCGTCACTTGGCTCACCCCACGGGCTTTTGATCCGTTCCCATCGGGCATTTTCAAAACCAGGGATATTGTAGAGGCCAGAACCTCCGATAATGCCCAGAACCGCCTGCATATCGCTCTCTCCGCTTTGCCAGTTTCAGTGCAACCTTACCTGATTCACTGATGGGAAGTTGGCGGTACATCAAATCCAGCCCGCAACCCCAAAAAAAAGGGCTACCCGATTAGGATAGCCCTTTTTTGAATTTATAAATGTGACCTTAGTGGTCAACATCTCTCCAGATCTTACGCTTTGTAAAGTACAGCAGCGATGCGAACAGGATCAGGAATGCCATCACACCAAAGCCGATACGCTTGCGTGATTCCAGATGAGGCTCAGCAGTCCACATCAGGAATGCAGAAACGTCACGAGCATACTGATCAACAGTCATTGGAGAACCGTCGGAGTACTCAACCAGCTCATCAGAAAGCGGAGGCGCCATTGCAAGCGTGTGTCCAGCGATGAAGCCAGGGTTGTAGTACTGACCTTCTGGAACCTCAACACCCTCAGGTGCCTCATGGTAGCCAGTTAGCAGTCCGTACAGGTAATCCGGGCCATTTTCCTGGTACTGCGTAGCAACATCAAGAACAAACCAAGGGAAACCACGAGTAGCAGCGCGCGCTTTTGCGATCAAAGAAAGATCCGGTGGCAATGCACCATTGTTAGAAGCACGTGCAGCTTGCTCGTTCGGGAATGGCGATGGAAATTTGTCGAACGGCTTGCCGTCACGCTCAAACATCTCACCTTCATTATCCGGGCCATCTTCGATGGAGTATTCAGCTGCGAGAGCCTTCACTTCATCAACAGAGAAACCTGGTCCACCTTCCTCAGCAAGGTTACGGAATGCGACGTAGCTCAGACCGTGACAGGCAGAACAAACTTCCTGGTAAACCTGGAAGCCGCGCTGCAGCTGCGCTTTGTCAAACTGGCCGAAAGGACCAGCAAAAGACCAAGGTTGCTTTTCAACGTGAGGTCCATCGCCAGCAGCAAGAGCCGGACCAGCTACAGCAAGACCTGCAACAACAGCCAGAGCACGAGCGCTTTTGAACATTAGATTTTTCATCTTTAAAATCCCCTGCCCTTAAGCCGCATCACTGGACTTACCCAGCACTGCATCATTGATTGAGTCAGGAACTTTCCGAGGCGTTTCGATCAGTCCGAGAACTGGAAGAACGATCAGGAAGTGCGCGAAGTAGAGGACCGTAAAGAACTGGATCCATGCAATGTACGGCTGCTCAGCAGGCTTAGATCCAAGCCACCCCAACATGATTGTGGTGAAGAAGAACAGCCAGAAGAAGAACCGGTAAACAGGACGGTAATTCGCTGAACGAACTTTGGAAGTGTCAAGCCAAGGCAACACGAACAAGATCGCAATCGCACCACCCATGGCAATCACGCCACCGAGTTTGGAAGGAATTGGACCAATATCGAAAGTGATCGCACGCAGGATCGCGTAAAATGGCAGAAGGAACCATTCTGGAACGATGTGCGCTGGTGTCACCATTGGGTTTGCTGGAATGTAGTTATCAGCATGACCCAGATAGTTTGGCAGGTAGAACACGAACCAGGAGAACAGGATCATAAAGACAACGATCGCGAACAGATCCTTCAACGTATAATACGGATGGAATGGAACTGTGTCTTTATCGGACTTGGGATCAACACCAACTGGGTTGTTGTTACCAGCAACGTGGAACGCCCAGATGTGAAGCATTACAACGCCCAGGATCACGAACGGCAGCAGATAGTGCAGTGAGAAGAAGCGGTTCAGTGTTGGGTTACCAACTGCGAAACCACCCCAGAGCCATGTGGTGATTGCTTCACCAACAACTGGAACTGCAGAGAACAGGCTCGTAATAACTGTTGCACCCCAAAGAGACATCTGGCCCCAAGGAAGCACGTAGCCCATGAATGCGGTAAGCACCATGAGGAAGAACAGCAACACACCCAGGATCCAGGCAATTTCGCGCGGTTCTTTGTAAGAACCATAGTACATTCCACGGAAGATATGGATGTACACCGCAAAGAAGAACATGGATGCGCCGTTTGAGTGCAGATAACGCATCAACCATCCGTAGTTCACATCGCGCATGATGTGCTCAACGGATGCAAATGCGAGCGCATCATTCGGCGTGTAGTGCATTACCAGTACGATACCGGTAATGAGCTGAACAACGAGCACGAAAAATGCGATACCGCCGAAGGTCCACCAGTAGTTCAGGTTCTTCGGGGTTGGAAACGCAACAAAACTCCCATGTACAAGGGAGAGTACCGGCAAACGACGCTCAAGCCATTTGGCGCCAGCGTTTTGCGGTTCATAAGTAGAATGACCAGCCATAGCTGCCTCCTGAAAGGGCCTCGTCAGCCGATTACAACAACGTCGTCGCCGGAAAACTTGTAAGGCGGCACGAGCATGTTTTCTGGAGCCGGGCCTTTACGAATACGACCAGCAGTGTCGTAGTGAGAACCGTGGCATGGGCAGAACCAGCCGCCAAAATCACCAGACTCACCAAGAGGGACACAGCCCAGGTGCGTACAAACACCAACCATAACCAGCCAGGCTTCCTTGCCTGTCGATGCGCGGTTGGCATCAGATGCATCCGCACCCTCTTCTAGGTTAGCATTACGTGCAAACTGGTCTGGCAGATCAGCAATAGGCACTTCGGTCGCTTCAGCGATCTCTTTTTCCGTACGTTGACGGATAAAGACCGGCTTACCACGCCAAACCACAGTAATCGATTGCCCGACTTCAACCGCAGAAACATCAACTTCGATAGAAGCCAAAGCCAGTGCAGATGCATCGGGGTTCATCTGATGGATAAAGGGCCAAGCCAGAGCTCCCGCACCGACCGCGCCCACGGCACCGGTCGCGATGTAAAGAAAATCGCGGCGTGACGGTTCAGCCGTGTCCGTGTGTTCCAAGGTCGCGTCCTCTCGAAACAAAATTGAAAGAGAACACCTACGATTTCTTCTGTGAGGACAGGCCCGCAACCAGTCAAAACCGGTCACTGTCTATACACCGCAAAGAAGACATAGGTGAAAATGCGCTAAATACGCACTTATATTGACGGATGCTATCTGCCACCAATGGCCGCACTTGTCTAGACTGGTTAAAAATTTGCGGACTTATTGTCGCAGACAACTTGGGCATAAGAGGAAAAAAACGGGATCAATTGAGATTTTGACACGCAAATATGAGTCAAAAGTCGAGTGGTTCGGGGACCCTAGGACGCAAACTCGCCCCGAACCACTTTTAGTTTAAACCGCTTGATTCCCTGTCAGGAATCCTTATTCGGCGGCAACTTGCGCAAGGAAACCGCCAGATTGGTGGTTCCAGAGGTTTCCATAGATACCTTCGGATTTCAGAAGTTCCTCATGGGTACCCATCTCGACAATTTTGCCTTGATCCATGACAATGAGGCGATCCATTGCCGCAATTGTGGAAAGTCGGTGGGCAATTGCAATAACCGTCTTACCTTCCATCAATTCAAACAGGCTTTCCTGGATCGCAGCCTCTACTTCTGAGTCCAAAGCAGACGTTGCTTCGTCCAAAACAAGGATCGGAGCATCCTTCAGCAAGACACGTGCGATAGCGACGCGCTGACGCTGCCCGCCAGAGAGTTTTACACCGCGCTCACCCACCAGAGTATCAAAGCCAGTCCGTCCTTCTGGATCTTTCAGGCCGTCAATAAACTCCAGGGCATGAGCCCGTCTCGCCGCTTCGGTCGCCTCTTCCAGAGTTGCCCCGTCTTTGCCATAGGTGATGTTCTCCAAAATCGTCCGATGCAGCAAAGAAGTATCCTGAGAAACCACACCAACATTCTGGCGCAGGCTCTCCTGCGTCACGCCGCGAATATCCTGACCATCAATGGCAATGTGTCCGCCTTCCAGATCATGGAAGCGCAGCAGCAAGTTCATCAGGGTCGACTTACCTGCACCCGAGCGTCCAACAATCCCGATTTTCTCACCCGGTTTAATGTTGAGCGACAGGTTCTCCAGAACGCCACTGCCCTTGCCATAGTGGAACTTCACATCATCAAAGCGAATTTCCGCATCAGAAACAACAAGCGCTTTCGCATCTTGCTTATCAGTGACCTCAGTATGCCGGGACAGCATGCCCAGTCCGTCCTGAACAGTACCGATATTCTCAAACAGACCAGCAACTTCCCAAAGGATCCACTGAGACATGCCCTGCAAACGCAAGGCCAGACCAATTGCAATCGCGATATCACCAGTCGTCACCAAAGCCCTCTGCCAAAGCCAGATGGACAGAGCGCCAAGAGACAACAAGAGCAGATTGTTGATCAGCGTCAGGCAGATGTTCAGCTTGGTCACATTCCGCATCTGCTTATGCACGGTATCCATGAAAGTGCTCATGGAACCTTTGGCATAATCTTCTTCGCGCGATGCATGTGAAAACAGCTTTACGGTCGAGATATTCGTATAAGCATCAACGATATGACCAGTCATCACAGACCGGGCATCCGCTTGCTTCTTCGAAATACGCTTAAGCTTGGGAACAAAGACGTACATGACGAGGAAGTAGGAGAGCAGCCAACCGATCATCGGCAGGGCAAGACGCCAATCCGCGCTCGCAAGCACAACAAGCGCAGCCAGGAAATAAACAATCACATAGACAAAGATATCGACAATACGCGTAATAACTTCTCGTACAGCAAGAGAGGTCTGCATCAGCTTGTTAGCAATGCGACCTGCAAAGTCATTATGAAAGAAAGTCAAACTCTGCCGAAGTAATTGTCGGTGCCCCTTCCACCTGATCAGCATTGGATAGTTACCAACCAATCCCTGATGGAAGAACATTTCCCACACTGCTGACATGATCGGTGAAATCACAAGAAGAACAACACCCATCCAGATCAGATGGCCCCAGTTGTCGGCAAAGAACGTTTCCGGGTCTTCGGTGCCTAACCAGTTCACCAAATCACCCATAAACGTAAAGATGACCACTTCAATTACAGCAATAGATGCAGCGAAAAAGGCGATCACAACAAGTAGTATTGAAACAGGCTTGGTATAATACCAGATAAACCCCCAAAACTTACTTGGAGGAGTCTCGATCTCTTCCATTTTGAATGGGTCAATAAGCTTCTCAAAATAAGAGAACATGACAAATCCCAATTAAGATATTTGGTTTGCGAGGTGCTCTACCACGTCAACATGGTAAGAGGATGACGGCTGCTTACTGCAGCCGCTCATCTCGATCGTAAGGATCCCGGTTATCTTTCGGAGAGCCGGAAAAAGTCCAGATAACACTGGCAATTCCAACCCCAACAGCAAAAGCTCCAACCAGGGTATCAATCAAACGTCCCTGAAACAGAGAGCCAGCCTCGTTGATTCCGTTTGCTCTTACAATTTCTACCGTAGCCAACTCTGCATAGAGCGTTGGAATAATTGTAAAAAATGCGATTCCAGCACTAATCATCAAGAACCAGAACGCGTGCCCAAGGCTTTGAGAAAACGTTCCTTTTTCAGAACCAGCCGAGCGCACATACCGGCCACCATCGACCGGAATTTGAGATGCAGAATCGTCACGGGACGCGATCTGCGCCCAGATAAATGACGTAATCATTGGAGATACTCCGACAACATATGCATGCAACCGCAGACGTAATACGTCCGTGAAGAGGGCTGCATTAAGAAAATACGAGCTAGAAAGTGTTGGAAATCCGCCTTCTAAGCGGAAACGGCGTAACCTGCGTTTTTGGCGGGATGCATAGCGCATGCGCCAGTCGCTGGGAGAACATTTACGTTCACGAGCACAAATTCAGTAATCATGTATGTCTCCCTAGTTCCAACGTTAAAAAATAGCTGATCGGGCGATCAGCAACTCGGAGAGTCTCGTCAAGTAAGATGAGGGCTCTCGGCCGGTGCGAGATGCTTATACTCATAAAGGCGGAGACATGCCTAGCCCCAAAAAATACGGAAAACCACTTTAGGATGTGGTGTATCTTTTTCGCAACATATATCACGAAATCAGATAGAACCTCTTGATTTCCATTAGGTTTCACCTACCGGAACGCCCCACCTATCAACAAACTCTATGATTTTTCTGGAGATTTTCCCCGGGTTCCTCTAGATGCCCAAGAGATGCTTCCATAAGCCATTCTTTCAGGAAACAACGCGAGCACCCGACAACATGCCAGATATTGCCCTTTACCAGCCAGACATTCCGCAGAACACCGGGACCCTATTACGGCTGGCCGCTTGCATGGATGTGACGGTACACCTGATCGAACCGGCAGGCTTCCCCCTGTCTGATCATGCACTTAAACGGGCTGGCATGGATTACATCGAACGCGCCAAACTCCAACGCCATATGGATTGGGAGAGTTTTCGTGAATGGCAGATAGCCGAAAAACGCCGACTTATCCTCATGACCACCAAAGGATCACGCCCCTATACGCAGTTCGCTTTCAAGAAAGATGACCTGATCCTGATGGGCCGCGAAAGCTCGGGCGTGCCGGAAGATATCCATCAAGTTGCAGATGCAAGGCTGCTGATTCCAATGAAGAACGGCATGCGATCTCTCAACATGGCTGTTTCCACTGGCATGGTCCTGGGTGAAGCACTTCGTCAAACAGATTGTTTTTGAATAAAACACAATCTAAACTAGTTGCGTTATTGAATGCGTTGCTTTGCGCGATTTAGGTTTTTATTGCGATGTTTGAGAGTCTTTCGAGAAGATTCGCTCATCTGTTTTGCTTTGCACTTTTGCTGTCAGTTCCACAGCCCACTTTCGCAGGAGCACCGGTCGAACCCGTCCTCCATGCCAACCTGCATGACGAGGCCGTCCTGAATCGATATCTCCACCTGCTGGACGAGATATACCCCTGTGATTGGCATGATGCACACACACGAAGCGGGTATAACCTTTACGACGTCGGCAACGGCGTCGAGGTGCTCGAGTTCTCCTGCACCGTTGGCATGCACAATCTGGCGAACCTCTATATCCGTCGCACCAAAAACTCAAACCAGTCTGCAAAGCTCGTCTCCCTCGATCGTCCTGAGGACCAGCCAGTCACCAGCCGGTACATTCTGTTCAACAGCTTTTGGGATCACAATCGCAGCGCTCTCACCAGCTTCACAGTGGATCGCGGCCTCTCTGACTGCGGCTCTTTTGAAATCCACCGCTTCACACCCAAAGGGTATCTGGAACTCGTGGAGTATCGCGCCAAGCGGCAGTGTGACGGCAAATTCCGTGAGCCAACGGATTACCCGTTGATCTACCCGCCAAGATAAAAGCGGCCAGCAAGTCCATTAAAGCCCGAAGCTTCTTGGTAAGCACGATGAAACCAAGAGTTTTAGCGCAAGAGTAAGGCTGGCAAGGCATCTTCAGGGACACAGCAAGAAGACTACAGCGTATCTCCGAAAAGTGGAAATCGGTTTTCGGATAAAGATACGCAAAAACAAAGACTAAAGCAGTTCATATGTTTCAACTTAAATGCGAACTGCTTTGGGGTTGTCCAAAGAGGAAGATCGCCGTGTTCCAAACCTTGCCCCGAACATTCACAGCCTGCTTTGCAGCAACCGTTCTCTTCGAAACTCTACTGGCAAGCTCGTTACACGCCGAACCTGTCAAACCCGTCACACAGCACGATCCATCAATCCTGAACCGCTACATAAACATGCTGGATGCAGCCTACCCCTGTGATTGGAAAGACGCCTACGACTTAACCGGCAACCACGTCTTGCAGTTCAGCAAGGACGTAAAGGTGCTGGAGTTCATGTGCGCCAACAACCTTTACAACATGGCCCACCTCTACATCCGTATAGATTCCCGCCAGCCCAACAACGCCAAGCTGCTGACCTTTGAACGCCCAAAACACGGAGGCAACGACAACCCTGACGTGGTCTTCAACGGTGTCTGGGACATCAAGACCGGAGATCTGACCAGCTTCACGGAAAGCCGCGGTCTTGGAGATTGTGGCACCTACGAGGTCCACAAGTTCACCTCCGACGGCTACCCCCAACTGATGGAGTTCCGTGCCAAGCCCGAATGTGACGGCAACTACGTCCAGCCTGAAAAGTATCCGGTCATCCTCGACAGATCCAAATAGCTCCACGCACCGCTCCGCCTCACCTGTACTTCTCAGTTGCGCTCCCTTACATAGAACAGCAAAGAACGCTTTGCGCTCAAGGAGGGACTATGAGCGAGACACAAAACACGCTTCCAGCAGATCTGGAAGACAAAAAACAAGAGGCATCCACGTGGTTCAGCCAGCTGCGTGACAACATTTGCAATGCCTTTGAGCAGCTGGAAGTAGAAGTCGGGGAACTGGACGGCCCTCTCTCTGACCAGCCAGCTGGACGTTTCGAGCGGACCCCATGGGAACGTACAGACCACAGCGGCGGCCACGGCGGCGGCGGTGTCATGTCCCTGATGCATGGACGTGTGTTCGAGAAGGTTGGCGTACACGTCTCCAGCGTACACGGTGAGTTCTCGCCAGAGTTCCGCGATCAGATCCCCGGAGCCAGCGAAGACCCGCGTTTCTGGGCTTCCGGCATCTCCCTGATCGCCCATATGCACAATCCAAATGTACCAGCAGTGCATATGAACACCCGCATGGTCGTCACCACCAAGCAGTGGTTTGGTGGCGGAGCAGACCTGACACCTGTGCTCAGCGCACGTCGCACGCAGGAAGATCCGGACACTGTCGAATTTCATGAGGCCATGAAAGCAGCCTGCACAGACCATCCGGGGGCTGATTACGAGCACTTCAAGAAGTGGTGCGACGAGTACTTCTATCTGCCTCACCGCAACGAAGCACGCGGCATCGGTGGCATTTTCTACGACCGCCACAACACCGGCGACTGGAATGCAGACCTTGCCCTCACCAAATCCGTCGGCAACGCCTTCCTCGACATCTATCCAAAGCTGATCCGCAAAAACTTCCTGACCCCATGGACGCTCGAACAACGTGAAGAACAGCTGGTCCGTCGTGGCCGTTACGTAGAGTTCAACCTCCTTTACGACCGCGGCACAATCTTCGGCCTCAAGACAGGCGGAAACGTCTCCTCCATCCTGTCCTCCATGCCACCCGTGGTAAAGTGGCCATAAGCCAGACCAAACATTGACATAATGAGCACCAATCCAGTTTTGGCTTGGTGCTCTACTGGCCTCAAAGCACTCCTGCTCTGACTAACTAGAAAAAACCCAGCAACAACACGGCCACCGCAAACACAGCACACCAAACGCCGTATGAGACGGATTCGGCATGTGTTTCATAATACTCTTGCTCTTGGCGCAGTTTGTTTTTATCGGGCTCAATATTGACGCTTAATGACATAAAAAGCATGGTGTTTTCTCAATTTCAAGAAGATGCCTTACTGTCCGCAAACCTTCTTAAACGCACCAGTCACTGATTTCTAAATACGGTTTTCAAAAATGAAATCTGGAATGCTCGACAACCTTCACGCTTTTTTGGTGCTGGCTGACTGCGGCACGCTGAGAGATGCGGCTCAGCAACTCAACAGCAGCTCGGCAACATTGGGCAGAAAGATCCTGCAACTGGAAGAGGAAGTGGGCCTGAAGTTGTTTGACCGCTTGCCTGCGGGGTACACGCTAACACCGGACGGTAAACGCATGCGTGACCAGCTGGATCCATTTCAGACTGCTTTTGCTGGGTTTGAACAATGGCTGCAATCCACGACACGTCGCCCACAAGTGCGTTTGTCCGCCGGAAGCTGGACCATGAAGTTTCTACAGCGCCATATCAAAGACCTACAAAGGGCAGAAGATAACTTTGATCTTCTGTTTGTAAGCAGCGAAGCACGTCTTTCTATCAAGAAACGTGAGATTGATATTGGACTTAGAAGTACCCAGGCTCATGAAGCCGGATTGGTATCAAAACGACTGACAACAACCAGTTTCGCCCCCTACGTGCATGCAGATAAAACTCAAGTTACTGACATGCCATGGCTCAGTGTCTCACCGGAATTTGCCCAAACCAGTTCAATACGCTGGGTTCTTGCAAATCATCTGGAGCACATCACCACTTTTGTGAGTGCACCACATAACTTGATTGACCTTGTGGAGGCTGGCGCTGGTATCGCAGTGCTTCCCTGTTTTGTTGGCGATACCAATCCTCTACTCAATCGCTACGGACCACCAATAGCAGAACTCAGTGGTGAGCAATGGATCATACTCCACGAGGAACGCCGTAATCTGCCTGAGGTCCGTTTAATGGCTGATCGCATCACAAAGCTAGTGCAGTCCAATCGCGGTCTCTACCGCGGCGATCAACCATCAGATCACGAAGCTGCTGAGGTAAATGAAGTCTAAGCGCTCGGCCTGACAATGAACGACATGGCAGAACTGCCAGTCTCACTTTCCAAACTTCTCCCCTTCAAACGCTTGATCAGATCACGCGCTTCCAGCGGTGGTTGTTGCTCCTGCCGTCTGTAATCAGAACAATCCCGATTACGATGCAAAAGCCCGAGACTAAACAGCTCACGCCTTAACAAAGCAGGGTCAGCAAAACAGTGTCCTTCCTTGAGCAGCATGTTGATCTCTTTCTCCCGAAGCGATGCACCAGCCGGAATAAGGGACCACAGCTGCCAAAGACAAAGCACCTGAACCTGCCGCCGTGACGGCCAGCTCACCAATCGCCCCAAATCATCAAACTGATTGAGGGCGCGCTCAACAAGCCGATGGTCTACCGTCTCGACAACCGGCTCTGTATCGAGGCGACGACCAGCAGAATGCGAAGCTCTTAGATGCTGGAAGTTCTGGAAACCCGCCGCTTTGGCGAGCATGTTCATCAACTCCACATGCGAGGGAGTATCACCGCGAGATTTCATCTGGCGGGCAACACTACGCGCAAACTTGGAGATATCAGGCGAACGAAGAGGGACTGGGACTCTCGACATTGAAAAATCCTCTCGAGCCGCATTACATTTTCGTGGTCGCTGGCTTGCGAAGCGGCATCGGACAAGAATGTCGATTGCTGTCGAAGTGAATGGCAGGTTTAGCTCCCCTTACGGGGCAGCGACGCCTTGGGAACTGCCGACCGATGATGACAATAAAAGCGCCAACCGCGAAATGTCAACACGCAGCAGTTTTGGGCGTCACCCATATCAACCACTCAGGCTACAGAACTCCGCAATGCATTTGCACGCCCGGCCTTCCGCAATCCCATCGCCACACAGCCGGCTATAATCGCGAAGGAAATCCACTGTGGCATATCCATCAGGTTACCCAACTGGGTGATGCCGTAGTAGATGAACAGTAGCGTGAACCCGCTATATTGCCCAATCACCACCAGCGGCCAGTTCCTCTCTAAAGGCAGCTGCCAACAACAACACGCCGTTCACCAGCATCACCACAGTGATTCCATGCCAGACCACCGACAGCACCGCGATCACCACAGAATGAAGATCACTGCCCAGTACAGGATCGAGGATCTCTGGCCCACCCAGAAACACATGTACCAGCATCAATAGCAACGACAGGATACCAGAAGCCAAAAGCCACTTATTCATAGGAATTGCCTCACCTTTGATTCCATACGGTAGCGTATGGTAGCTTAATGCTGGACCCTGTCAATACGGCAGCGTATGGTGAAAAGAATGACAGAGAAAACCAAACTCACAGCGCTGGACTGGATCAAAGGCGGCTTCCGCTCGCTAGCCGCGAATGGACCTCAGAGCCTGAAGGCCGAAGCGCTTGCCAGAACACTGAAGGTGAGCAAGGGCTCGTTCTATTGGCACTTCAAGGATGTTGCTGCTTTAAAAAGAGCAATGCTGGACCATTGGGAGCAATTAGCCACACAACAAATCATCGCGCAGGTCGATGCAGGCAGCCCCGCTCCTAAACAGCGCCTCTATGATCTGATCGAGATTGCAGCAAGTGAGGTCTCATTGGAGTATGGCGCAACCGGCGTTTCCGCCGCGATCCGCAACTGGGCCCAGTTTGATGATCTCGCCGGCGCCTATATGAGCAAAATTGATCAGCGGCGTCTGGAGTACGTCGAGCAATTGTTTTCTCAAATCCCCCAAACCCAAAGGCATGCAAAGATCAACAGCCAGATCCTCTATTCAACGCTCATTGGGGCTCAGCAGTTAGAGGAGGCAGACCAAAAAGCCTGCCTGAAACACACTCTGAATATCATGATGAGTGGCAACCGCCCTACCCCGGTCTGACCATTTTTTCTGGCCGGACAACACGGTCAAACTCTTCCGCAGACACATAACCAAGACGAAGAGCTTCTTCCTTCAGTGTGGTCCCGTTCTTATGGGCAGACTTGGCAATCTCGGTTGCTTTGTCATAGCCAATGGTGGGCGCAAGTGCTGTCACCAGCATCAAGGACCGTTCCAGCAACTCTTCAATACGCTCAATGTTTGGCTCAATGCCAACAACACAGCGGTCCGCAAAGCTCACCATGCAATCGGCCAGAAGCTCAATGGACTGCAACAGGCTGTTGGCAATTACAGGTTTGAACACGTTCAGCTCAAAGTGCCCTGTCGATCCACCCACACTCACCGCTGTCTGATTGCCCATCACCTGAGCGCAGACCATGGTCACCGCTTCACACTGGGTCGGGTTCACTTTACCCGGCATAATGGAAGAGCCCGGCTCGTTGGCTGGCAGGCTGATCTCACCAAGACCGGAACGCGGACCAGAAGCAAGGAATCGAATGTCATTGGCAATCTTCATCAGCGAACAAGCCAGCGTGTTCAGCGCACCATGTGCAAACACAGCTGCATCATGCGTGGCCAATGCCTCAAATTTATTGACCGCCGTCACAAATGGCAGGCCTGTCACCTCACTCACATGAGTAGCAAACGCACTGGCAAACTCTGGCGTTGAATTAAGCCCGGTTCCAACCGCTGTACCACCTTGCGCCAGCCGATAAAGCCCCACAAGGCTCTGCTCAATACGCTCTTTGGAATACTCCAGCTGCGCCACATAGCCAGAAAACTCCTGCCCCAATGTCAAAGGCGTCGCATCCTGCGTGTGCGTCCGGCCAATTTTCACTATATCTGCAAAGGCCGCCACCTTGGCTTCCATGGTGTCGTGTAGATGTGTCAGGGCCGGCAGCAGCACCTTGTTGATCTCACAAGCTGCCGCAATGTGCATGGCCGTCGGGAAGGTGTCGTTAGAGGACTGCCCCATATTCACGTGATCGTTGGGGTGCACAGGAGACTTGGTGCCGATCTGTCCGCCAAGCAACTCAATGGCACGGTTAGCAATCACCTCGTTGGTGTTCATGTTGGACTGTGTGCCAGACCCCGTCTGCCAGATTACCAGCGGGAAATGCGCATCCAGCTTGCCGGAAATCACTTCGGTCGCTGCCTGGCAAATGGCCTTGCCCAGATCTTCTGACAAACGCCCCTCTTCCATATTCACCCTGGCAGCAGCCAGCTTCACCGCACCCAATGCATGAATCAGCGCAGGCGGCAGATGCTCCCGGCCAATGGGAAAGTTGATCAGAGACCGTGCGGTTTGCGCACCCCAATATTTGCCAATGGGAACATCCAGCACACCAAAACTATCGGATTCCTGCCGCATACCATCAGAATTTTGATCAGACATAGACACTAACCTCTCAAGCGCAGTCCCGAAAAAGGAACGATCCCTCTCAGGCGAGAACACACGACAACGAAACCATAAAGCAGTTTGGACAACCCTGCCATGAAGCACAGGGCTTCATCAACCACAGGCGAACAAAACGTGAATTTCCGGTGCATGAATGCCGCGGTTCAATTTACATTCGTGAGCCAACCTGCTTATTCTCAACCATACCTACCGAAGATATATCAAAAAAGTTTCACCAGATGTCTATGCCCCCTCTTTCGGCGATCGGTATTGAGAATTACCGGTCCGTACACAAGCTGTTCATGCGAGTTGGTGCCGTCAACGTGTTTGTCGGCAACAATGGCGTCGGTAAAACGAACCTCTACAAGTCGCTTGAACTTCTGCAGCAAGCCGCACTGGGCCGTATCACCCGCGCTGTTTCAGAGGAAGGCGGCGTGGACAGCGTCATGTGGGCAGGAGACCTGAAAACCCACGAGAAGAAGCGCATCATCCTGCGTGCCGATCTGGGGGATCTTTCCTACCGCATCCAACTGGGCCTGCCCAACCCGATCTCTGATCCCGCCCTGCCCTACGAGACCATGGTGAGAGAAGAAGAACTAAACCTTCTGACAGGCTCCAAGTCTGTCGTGCTGATGAACCGCAAAGGCCCAAGTGCCTTTCTGCGCGCCAGCAACGGCAGCAAAGTAACCTACGACAACGAGCTTTTGCCTTCCGAGACGGCCCTCGCCAGCATTCGCGATGGCAGCCAGTTTCCGGAGTTAGATCTGGTCCGCCGCGCAATTGCAGACTGGCGTTTCTACCACACCTTCCGCAGTGACCGGGACAGCCTGTTACGTCGTCCAAGCCCCAATGTCACTACCCCAACGCTCTCATCAGATGGCAACGATCTCGCTGCAGTTTTCGCAACACTGAAGGAAATCCGCAAGGACACCTTCTATCTCCAGGAAGCGGTCGATGATGCCTTCCCCAACAGCAAGCTGATCATCGAAGCCAATGGGCAGGATTGCCGCTTCGCATTACAGACACCGGAAATCCGCCGCCCGTTCCCTTCTCAGGAACTGTCGGACGGCACATTGCAATATCTCGCGCTGCTTGGCGCTATGTTGTCCTACCGCCTGCCCTCCTTCATTGCCCTCAACGAACCCGAAGCCAGCCTGCACCCTGACTTGCTGGAACCACTCGCCAAAGTCATTGCCAAAGCCTCAGAGCGCAGCCAGATCTGGCTCGTCACACATTCTGAACAACTTGCAGATCATATTGCCAATCATGCAGGGGCATACCCAAGGCGCATTTATAAAGAAAACGGCCAGACCGGAATTGATGGCCTGAAAATCACCGGCGAATTCGTCGGAGAGGAGTACTAAGTTTGACCCCCAAGGGCTTGATTGTCTGCCTTGCCACCATGGTAAGCTGGGCGTTTCTGATTGTCATAAGCAAAGGCTTGCTGCTTACTTACAATCTTGATCCATGGATCTTCACTATCATTCAGCTGATGTTTGGCGGCCTGTTCCTCATCGCCATCAGCCGAAAGCTGGGCGCAACAATGGATGCGCTCAAGAGCCCTTACACCTGGGCCTACGGGGTTGCCCGCGTCCTCTCTGCTGCCTGTTTCACAGCCTCACTGCTGTACATAAGTGCGGCGAACGCAGGCTTTTTCGGCCTTGTCTCCGTTCCGTTTTCAGCGCTCGCCTTTGCTCTCTTGTTTTTCCGGCTCCCCACCGCTCTGGAACTGCCCGGTCATCTGATCATTATTCTTGGCGTTGTTCTACTGATCTCCTCGCTGGAAGGCACCTACTCCAACCCCGCCGTCTATCTGATGATCTTCTCAGAATTTGCAGTGGTTGCCTCCGTTATTATCGCAGAATCCCACCCTCAAAATCAGGGAGATGACCTGAAGGAGCGCGCCTCGCTCAGCGGCGTTATGCTGGTTGCTAGCGCCCTGATCATGCTCATCGCCCTCGCCGCCCTCTCGCTCATCACCGATGGCCCTGCTGCAACACAGCAAGCAACAGACTGGACCAGCAACCTGCCGCTCATCGACCTGACACAGGTCTGGAGCCCTACCATGTGGCTCGCGGCCATTTGTGTCGGCATAACCCTGCGCGGTGTGTCCATGTTCCTGTCCATGCAGGCGATTAATTTGGTTGGCAGTCAGAACTACGTTGCCACAATCGCCGCCCTGCCGTTCACGTCATTGCTGTTTGAGCTCATCGCCGACAAAGCTGGCTATCTGCCTCAGACACTCCTAGATCCAATCGCCATCCTGGCAGGCGTCATCATGACAGCCGGTTCACTGGGCATTCTCTGGGCACGCCAGCGCAAGTTCAAAACAGCCGCCGCATTCTCATAGCTTTAGAAAACCCGAGTATTTCTGAAAGCAATTGCTTACTCGCCTTCGCTAAGGTTTGGGCGAACAGCGAGTAAGCAAACATGACTGACAACAAGAGCGAACTGCCGGAAGTCACAGAACAACGCATACTGGAAGCATGGAGACTGTCGGGCTGGGCTGACCGTTTGCTGGAGGAAGCAGGCATCGGTGTCACCATCATCGATAAAGACGGCAAGCTGCTCTACTACAACAAATGGGCTTCAGAAAATCTGGATCGCCAGCCCCGCCACATCGGGCACAATGTAAAAGAAAACCACCGCCGCGCCATCACCAACCCGAGGTTCGATGCCATGCTGCAGCTGTTCAAAGATGGCCGCAAAGACCCGGTGCGTTATGTGGCCAATCCATACGGAACCACCACCATACTCGTCACCGTCTCCCCAATACATATTGACGGAGAGCTCGTCGGCTTTTCTCAGTTTGTCCTGTTAAAGGAAGAAGTGCAGGACCTGTGCTGCTTATATGATCAGCATGGCCGCGATCCCTTTGAAAAAGCGATGCTGCCCGACAGCTGATCTTTAGCTGGAAACCTTCTCTTTGGCTTCCGTCAACATCTCCTGAATGTCATTAAGCTGCTCAACCAGCTGGCCAATGGTTTCTACCGGCACATCCAGATTGGAAAAGGCGCAGTGCTGTACGTCAATCACGCCATCACTCAAATCACGCCCTTCTTTCGTCAGGCTAACAATAACCTGCCGCTCATCTTCTTTGGAGCGCGCACGAGCAAGAAAGCCCATTTCTTCAAGGCGCTTAAGCAACGGTGTCAGAGTGTTCGACTCAAGGAACAGGCGCTCCCCCAACTCGGAGACGCGCTGATGGTCTTTTTCCAATAGAGCAAGCAAAGTGATGTACTGCGGATACGTGACCCCAAGCTTCATCATCACCGGTTTATAAAACCGATTGAAGGCGTGGTTGGCCTTATAGATGGCAAAGCACAAATGCTGATCTAAACCAAAGCCTTGAAATTCTTCAGATTTCTTCTCGGCCATCACCGTATTCCAGTCCTGAGTAACATCCTCTTTCCCCGTTCTACCCATCAATATAAAAGCCGTCAAACTAAATCGCACACGATTAATTCACGTTTTGATTGACAGCACCCCACATTTCTTCTTAACTATATCGCATAGGATTTAATCGTGCACGATACATAACAACAACGAGGAATACCAAATGCCAGTTAACGTTCTTTATGAAACAAGCGCAGTTGCTACCGGTGGCCGGGACGGCACTGCAAAAACAAAGGACGGTGCTCTGGAACTGACACTTGCAACCCCCAAAGAACTGGGTGGCGCAGGTGGTGAAGGCAACAATCCGGAACAGCTCTTCGCTGCTGGATACGCCGCATGTTTCATCGGAGCTATGAAGTTTGTAGCATCTCAGCAGTCTGACATCGCTCTGCCTGCAGACGTAAACGTGGAATCAACCGTTGGCATTGGCCCACGCTCCGAAGGTGGTTTCGGTCTGGAAATTGCTCTGGCTGTTACCGTACCGGGCATGGACAAAGCTAAGGCAGAAGAACTCGTCGCTGCAGCGCATGAGGTCTGCCCATATTCCAACGCAACCCGCAACAACATCAATGTAAAGCTTTCTGTCGCAACCTAAAGCGTATCTCCTAAAAGTGCCTATCGGTTTTCGGAGGTAGATACACAAAAGCAAAAGCTAAAGCAGATCAAGCGTTTCAGCTAAAACGCGAATTGCTTTAGCAGCACAAGACCCATCGAACCATTAAAGAGAAAGGGGCCCATGAGGCCCCTTTCCAATTTCTATTATCTGCTCTGATTAATCAGCTTGTTGAATAGCTGAGAGCTTCCAGCTCTCACCGGCATCACGAGCAAACGACCAGATCTCTGTCCGCTCTTCCGGTACATCCGGATTGCCTTCAACCACTTTGTTGTTGGCCCGCTCACGCATCACATCAATGGCCTCATAGCGCATTGCGACAGACGCATAGTCCTTGTCGCCTTCACGCCATGCTTCACTCAGGTCACCCTGAAGCAGCTTGATGCCGCGCACTTCATTGACAAGACCGTTGGACGCAGCCTTGCCAAG
Organism: Pseudovibrio sp. WM33; assembly: GCF_001623165.1. NCBI lineage: Bacteria > Pseudomonadati > Pseudomonadota > Alphaproteobacteria > Hyphomicrobiales > Stappiaceae > Pseudovibrio > Pseudovibrio sp. WM33. The sequence goes on along the minus strand of NZ_LMCK01000055.1, from coordinate 267,939 downwards.
TTCCTCAGCAAAGTAACCCATGATTTCAGGCGTCGCGATTTCACGGATCTTACCGTAATCCTCAGAGCCATAAGCAGTCCAGACGGTTGTCAGCAGCGCTTCAAAGGCATCAAAGTCATCCGCAGTCAGGCCGATTTCATCATCCGCTTCGGTAGAAAAGACAGGCTTTTCCTCAAACTGAGGCGCCTGACCACCACCAAAACCGGTGTTCGGAATGCCAGAAGATCCTGAACGACGCGGCGCATCCTGCGCACCCGCATCATTAAAGCTGAACGACTGGTTCTGCTGTGGCTCCTGCTGGTATCCATGGGCAGCACCAGCGGCCTGTGGCTGTTGGCGTCCCCGCAAGAACCGCATTAACAACATGATACCACCGCCGATCAGCAGCACCTGCATGATCAGGCCGAAGAACCCGGCCATACCGCCGAACCCGGAACCGAACAGCATGCCTAGCAATCCACCAAGTGCCAGACCGCCCAGCATGGAGCCGAGGAAACCACCGCCAAACAAACCACGGCGCTGGCCTGCAGCTGCCTTGGAGGCTGCAGCTGCATTTTGCTGCTGCGCACCTGTGTTGGTGCCGTTGTTAGGTGTCATGGTCCGCTGAACCGGAGCCGCCTTTGGTGCAGTCTTGGTCGCTTTTGGAGCTGAATAGCTACGTGAACCACGGCTACCGAAGCTAAACCCGCGCTTTGCTTCAGCAAAGTCAGCTGTCACAAAGATCAGACCGATCGAGAACACCAATAAGGTGAGAAACTTTGGAAACTTATTCAATGCAAGCATGTAACCCCTAAACCTGCCCGTAAACTCATATTGCCCTCCATATGGGGGCATTCTGTTAAAATTTGAAGACCAAACTGCATTCCCGAAAAGTGGAAGCCGGTTTTCGGACAAGAATACGCACCAATGAAAATTTCAGAAGCAGCTTAAGTCCCTCAAAACAAAGGTAAACGACTTCAGAGTTTCATTGGATTGCGAAGATGGACTTTTTGAAAGCCAGATGAGGAGATTTCATCACAAAACTCCACCCACTCGCAGTTTTGGCAGGCTGTCTTAAAAACACCCTCAGCATATGCCTTCCGCATTTTGGTGACCAAATGCGAACTCAGCACAAGCTCATCACCAACACGCAACTCAGTCCCAAGCAGACGAGAGATCAACGTCACAGCCGCTTTATCACGCTCCACCACACTGCAATTAAAGCAATGCGGTTGCTCTTCTTCACTGATCAGAACCGCACAAATCTCATCCGGCCCCTCAACCAGTAAGGCAGCCTCTCCCGCATTCAAGCGCTTCACCACAGCCTCATAGTTCTTGGAAAACGCAGGAGAATAGCCGTGTCCAATAAATGTAAGCACGCATAGCAAGTGATGACCACGCAGCTTGACACTCATGATCACTTCACCTCATCAGCTAGCAGCACTTTCACCTGCTTCAGCAAACTCTCAGCAGATTGCTGATAATCCGCATCAGCCCAGATCTGCTGTGCCAGCCGCATCGCCTTGCCCATATCAGGTCCGGCTGGAATCCCCCCAGCAAGCATCATCTTGCCTGTCAGCGGAAAGCTCGGGATCTCCCAGTTCTGCGCAAAGGCCAACAGCTCTCTCAGCTCCGCCTCACTCTGCACGATGTCGCTCATCCAGGCAGTCAAAACACCATCAACAACAGCATCTGTACCGTGAGCAACCAACAACGCTTTCATCTGCTGTTTGCTCTGCCCGTGTAAACGCAAAGCCTCAGCAATATCAGCAGCAACCTCAATCTGCTTCTTCTGCGCATTAGAAAGACGCAGGCGCTCAGCAACCTGCGGCCCCGCAACACCACCAAGCCGTAACACTGGCTGGAGAGCTGCCTCAGGCAAATCCTCAAGGTCCAAAAGGCGCGCCAAACGAGAGCTCGCAGCCTCTCCACCCAAAATGAGCTGCAAGATTCCGCCCTGCTCCATCAGCAGCAAAGAATCGAGAGCACGCGGTGCAGACAGCGTTCTCAGAACTTCCTTGGTGATACGCTCCTTGGAAAGGTGAGAAAGGCCATCTTTCAGCTCAACACAGGCAGCATACCCATCCGCGTTGATCTCCCCTTGCCCGTAAGTCGCAAAGAACCGGAAGAACCGTAGGATGCGCAGATAATCTTCACGAATACGCGCACGCGCATCTCCAATGAACCGCAGATGCCGGTTGAGGCAGTCATCCAGGCCACCCAGCGGATCAAACAGTTCACCATGACGATCCACATAGAGCGCATTCATTGTGAAATCGCGACGCTGCGCGTCTTTCGTCCAGTCACGCCCAAACTTAACCGTCGCATGGCGTCCGTGCGTTTCAATATCTTCGCGCAGACAGGTCACTTCAATCGGTTGGCGATCAATAACCAGCGTCACCGTTCCATGGTCAACACCAGTTGGGATGACTTTGACACCAGCAGCTTCCGCTCTGGCAAGCACCACATCCGGCAAGGCAGTGCAGGCAATATCAACATCATCCACCACTTCACCAAGTAGAGAATTGCGCACAGTTCCACCAACTGCACGCGCAACATCACCGTCTTGTTCCAGAACGTCAAAAGCCCGCTGAACAGCAGCACTGTCCAGCCAGCCGCTCTGTTGTAATTTGGTCATTTTTGAGGAGTCTCGTATCCACCTGGAACAAACTCACCATCCACCACTTGCGCTGGTCTGTATTGCGAGCCAAGAGGTGCGCGGCTTGTTTCTGCAAGCAGCATCAGGCTGGCGATGACAAGAGCTATTCCGCTGATGCTCAACCACAACATCGGGCCATCGCGAAATCGCTTGTCTTTCTTTGCCTTGCGCACAACCATCACCCACACCGCGTAGGCGATAAAAGGAACAAAGAACAACAACCCATGTGTCAGGAGCATTCGTATCATCAGGCATAAACCCTATTGTAAAGCACGCGCAGGATGCCAGCGGTGACACCCCATATGTAACGCTGCTCAAACGGCATGGCATAATAGTAGCGCGTTTTGCCTCTGAATTCTCCGCTTTTTTTCTGGTGGTTCTCAGGGTTCATCAGAAAAGACAAAGGCACTTCAAATACTTCATCCACCTCTGCCGGATTGGGAGAGAGGATCAACGGCGGTTTGACCGTCGCAAGAACCGGCACGACCCGATACCCGGAGCCCGTGTAGTAATCGCCAAGATCACCTAAAATCTCTACTAAGTCAGAGTCCAGGCCAACTTCTTCATGCGCCTCTCGCAAGGCTGCACCCACAGGCCCGTCATCATCCTCATCAATTTTGCCACCAGGAAACGCAATCTGCCCTGCATGAGAACGCAGGTGCGCGGTACGCTGGGTTAAAAGAATGGACGCCTCTGTCCCCCGGTCAACAATACCGATCAGAACAGCAGCATCCCGTACCTGCTCCAGATCCTCACCATAATCAGGAATATCCGGGTTGAGGATGTGATCTCCTGCAGGCTCATGGGCTTGACCGGCCAACCGGTCCATCACCCGAGATCTGAAATTCTCTGCTGTAAACTCAGACAAGATAATACGCCGTCCTAATGTCTCTTCCTAAAATCCAAGGTTCTGGACCGTATCCACCACGAAGAATGCACCATGGCTTTCAATGCCAACAACCCGTCCACCCTCGCCTTCACGCTCTTGCAAATGCGGCGCGAGCTCATGAACCAGTGTCCGCGCAAACAATGCTTCCAATCGGTCACGCACAAGGATGTAAGGCTTCAGCCCGCCATCTTCTTCCTGCTGCACAAACCGGATCGGGTTATCAGGCCCAGCTTCAACAACGTCACCGCAATTGGTCCGGATCGTAATCACCTGCTCTCCGTCCTGCTGGTGAATGTCCATCTCCACGGCCACAAACGGTGCATCCTCAACAGTCAGGCCAATCTTCTCAACGGGCGTGACAAGATAATACTTCCCGTCGTCTTCCTGTTTTAAAACAGTCGCGAACAGGTGCACCAGAGCCTCACGCTGAATAGGCGTGCCCATGTAATACCAGGACCCATCCCGCTTGATCTGCATATCCAGATCACCGCAGAACTCCGGGTTCCAAAGATGGATAGGAGGCAGGCTTTTGGATTTTCCCGCACGCGAAATCAAAGCCTGAAGACCTTTCGGCATCTCCTTGATTTCCGGAATGCTCTTTTCTTTAAGTTCGCTCACCACGGTCATTCTACCAATACATCGGAACACGCCACTATTGGGGTAATATGGTGTCACGCAAGCTCTAACGCTACCCTCCCTCAAAGCCCGCGCCAAGTTATACCTTTGCGATAAGCATCGACGCAGCAAAATAAGAGACGTCATTGGTGGGCTCTATTACCTGCGCAATGCTCTCAATTCTCAGGGGCAAACGGAATCTCAGCCCTCAGACTCACTATCTGTTCACAGAAATGCCGTTAGGGTAGAGCAAACCAAATTATAACCCAGGGATGCTCTGACCCCGATCATATCAAAACATTTTGAAACTGGCTTTCGCGCCTTGCATTGCACTTCTGCCTGCATAGTCAGCCTATTGCTGAAAAGTACAGGCCTATAAATTTGCTAGGGATCGCCTTTTTTAAAACCGAGTATGATGCAAAGGTGAGCTAGGCAGGGTTGCAACGCGCGACGAAAAGAGAGCAGCGATGAACACCAATATGACAGGCATGCCCCCCAAACCAGAGGATATAGTCACACGCACAGAGGCGGCTTGTGAGAAAATCCGACAGGCAAAAGAGGAAATCGCCCGTTCCATATTTGGTCAGGAAAGCGTTGTCGAACGCACATTGGTGACGATTCTCTCTGGCGGGCACGGCCTGCTGGTCGGCGTTCCCGGTCTTGCAAAAACCAAACTGGTGGAAACTCTGGGAACAGTGCTCGGCCTCGATTCCAGCCGTATCCAGTTCACACCAGACCTGATGCCCTCTGATATTCTGGGTTCAGAAGTGATGGAGGAAGCCCCGGACGGCAAGCGTTCCTTCCGCTTCATTCCCGGCCCGGTCTTCGCCCAGCTACTAATGGCAGACGAGATCAACCGCGCCAGCCCGCGAACCCAGTCCGCTCTCCTGCAATCCATGCAGGAATACCACGTCACAATCGCAGGCCATCATCACGACCTGCCTGCCCCCTTCCACGTACTGGCCACTCAGAACCCGCTTGAACAGGAAGGCACTTACCCACTTCCGGAAGCACAGCTCGACCGCTTCCTCATGCAGATTGATGTCCATTATCCGGACATAGATGCAGAGCGCCGTATTCTGCTGGAAACCACAGGGGCGACAGAAGCCAAATCCAAACAGGTCCTGCAACTTGAAGAGCTGCGGGAGATGCAACAACTGGTACGCCACATTCCCGTGGGCGAAACCGTCATGGACGCTATCCTGAAACTGGTCAGAGCAGCCCGCCCCGGCGAAGCAGATGGCTTTGACGATCTCGCCCAATACATCGCCTGGGGTCCAGGACCGCGCGCCAGTCAGGCACTCATGTTGACCGTTCGTGCCCGTGCTTTGGCAGACGGACGCCTGTCTCCAAGCGTTGACGATGTCATGTCTCTGGCCGAACCTGTACTGCAACACCGCATGGCTCTCACCTTTGCCGCCAGAGCCGACGGAAAAACCATTCCGCAACTGCTCAAAGACATAAAAGAACGCATCGCCTAACAACAAGCCGACAGGATCGCATATGTTATCTTCGAGGACCGCTCCTCAAGACAGACAGGAAAACATCTTCGGCTTAACGGGCGAAGCGCAATCCATTGCTGATACCTTGCCAGAGCTGCTGGTTGAGGCAAGACGCATTGCAGCCAATGTCACCTCTGGCTGGCATGGTCGCCGCCGAGCAGGTCCCGGCGAAACCTTCTGGCAGTTCCGCCCTTTCCTCTCTGGTGAGGCAGCCCAGCAAGTTGACTGGCGCCGCTCCGCTCGCGACGACAATCTGTATGTACGTGAGCGCGAGTGGGAAGCCGCCCAAACCATTTGGGTTTGGGCAGACCTCTCCGCTTCCATGCGCTTCCAAAGCAGACAAGCCACCGCCTCCAAACGTGACCGCGCTTTGCTGCTCATGCTGGCTCTGACTTATGCCTTGAATGAAGCTGGCGAACGTGTCGGTCTGGCTGGCCTGACAAGGCCACTGGCCAGTAGAAATTCAATGCAGACCATCGCAGAAACTCTGGTGCACGAGAACCCTGAGGCAACGCTACCCAACCCTGAAGGAATCCGCCGTTTTTCTGAGATTGTACTCTTCTCAGACCTGCTCGACCCACCAGAAAAGCTGGAAGCGTGGATGGCCAACATCGCCAGCACTGGTGCCAAAGGTCATCTCATTCAACTGCTGGACCCGATTGAAGAAACCTTTCCCTTCACTGGCCCTACCCAGTTCGAAGACCCAGAGAATGGAGAGCAGCTTAAGGCAGGCCGCGCGCAAACTTGGCAACAAGAATACCTGCACCGCCTCGCTGCACATAAAGACCAGATCAACTCACTCGCCCGTAAATTCGGCTGGAGCTATACGTTACACCACACAGACCGCCCTGCGGTCGAGCCGGTAATGTTACTTCATTCCCGTCTGGCAGACGCACCACAACACAAAATGAGGGGAGACCTGCGATGATCAGCTCTCTTCTCCCAATTGGGTTTGCAGCACCGTGGGTACTCACCGCACTCGCAGCTCTTCCCGTTCTGTGGTGGCTACTCCGCACCACGCCACCTCAACCTGCCCACGTTAAGTTTCCGCCTCTGCGCCTCCTGCTTTCTCTTCGCAACAAAGAGGAAACCCCGCAACACACCCCATGGTGGCTGATCCTGCTGCGCCTTATGCTGGCTGCGGTCCTGATCATCGCTATGGCTGGCCCCGTCTGGAAACCTCTGGATATCGCAGAGCCAAAAACAGGCCCACTCTGGATCATCGTCGACAATGGATGGGATGCCTCAGCAGATTGGGACCGCCAAATCCGTATGGCGGAACTCATGGTAGACGGCGCAGCGCAGAACAACAGAACCGTCATGCTGGTGACAACAGCAGATGGTCCTGCCCAACCCATGCGTCTTTCCAGTGCGCAGGAAGTTGCCGACCAGCTTCGTGCACTGACACCTCAAGGCTGGCAAGCTGCCCGGTCAGAACTCATTCCTGCCCTGCAAAAGCAAGCAGAGCAAAACGCGCCCGGTGCAATCCTTTGGTTTTCATCACCGCTTGAGGAACCATCCACCACAAGCTTTGCAAAGGGATTAGCCAGCATTGCCAGAGCCTCAGACGTGCGCGAAAGTTCTTTCCTTATCTACCGCTCTGACACCCCGGTCTACGCACTCAAACAGTTGCAAAACAGCGCTGGCGCCATGACAACCACAGTCCTCCGCCACCCAGCACCACTGGCAGAAACATTGACAGTCCGCGCCTTCGATCGCAAGCAACGCACTATTGCAGAACAAACCATCGAGATGAAAGCAGGCCAAAGCGCCGCCGAAATTTCATTGGAGCTGCCGTCAGAACTGCGCAATGACATCACTAAACTCGCAATTCTTGGCAAGTCCAACGCTGGCAGCACGGTGCTCGTGGATGAACAATGGCGCCGCCGAAAAGTCGGCCTGTTCGCTGGCGGTTTTGCCGACCGCTCTCAGCCTCTGCTTTCACCGCTTTACTATCTGGAACGTGCACTTGCCCCTTTCGCAGACCTTCCACCAGCAAAAAGCACAGACATCACCACAGCCATCTCCGACTACTTTGACAAAGGCATCTCCGTTCTCGTCCTCGCTGAAGTCGGCACTCTGCCCAAGACCACAGAAGCTGACATTGCCAGCTGGGTCTCCAAAGGCGGCACACTGATACGCTTCGCAGGTCCGCAACTCCCGGAAAAACAAGACTCGCTCATCCCTGTTGCTCTCCGTCTAGGCGACCGTAAATTGGGCGGCTCTCTCTCCTGGAAGGAGCCACAGGCACTCAAGTCGTTTTCAGAGAATAGCCCGTTCCGTTCTATCGTTCTTCCTAAGGACGTCACCGTAAACCGTCAGGTGCTCGCAGAACCAACAGCTGATCTACCTGACAGAACATGGGCTTCTCTGGAAGACGGAACACCTCTCGTCACGGCCAAGAAACATGGCAACGGAACCATTGTCCTGTTCCATGTCACCCCTGATACCAAGTGGTCCAACCTGCCTCTTTCTGGTGGGTTTGTGGATATGCTGCGGGCCATCACAAGTATATCATCAACCGCAGTTTTCAATCCGGATGACGAAGAGGGAACAACATCTGCATCTGCCCTACCTCTGCTCAAAATGCTGGATGGCTATGGCAAGCTCACACCGCCCTCTGCCAATCATAAACCTATTCTGGAGCGTGATTTTGCAACCACCCATCCGGGCCGCAACACCCCCCCGGGTCTCTACGGCACCGACGATGCAGCCCGCGCACTCAACCTCATGGAAGATGAGGACAACCTGATCCCACTCGATCTGAAGCCTCTGTCCATGGCAAAGATACTCGACTACCCCTCAGAAAAACCGCTGGACCTTCGTGGCTGGTTCTTCTCCATCACAATCCTGCTTGCCTTGCTGGACACGCTCGCGCTTCTCTGGCTCTCTGGCAAACTGCGCCGCCGCCAGTTCACGCACGCTGCCATTCTCCTGCTCATCGCCTCCAGCCTGAGCTTGACAGGCGCGGATAAACCACGGGCACAAGACAACGCAGAACAGTTCGCCCTTGACGCCTCATTAGATACACGTCTTGCCTATGTGCTAACAGGCGTGCCAGAGGTGGACGAAATCAGCCGCTCCGGGTTGTTCGGGCTCACCAGATTGCTCACAGACAGAACTGCATTAGAACCTGAAGCTCCAATTGGTCTGGACCTGCAAAACCACGAGCTGGCCTTCTTCCCAATCATCTATTGGCCCATTGATGCGGGCATGCAAATGCCAAGCCCAGAAGCCATGTCGCGGATCAGCGCTTACATGCGTAATGGCGGAACCATCCTGTTCGATACCAGAGATGCATTTGGAACCGGCTCAAACTCGCCAAACAAGCTAAAGCTTCAGCAGCTGTTACGCGGATTGGACATCCCTAGTCTCGAACCTGTTCCGCAGGACCATGTGCTAACCAAAACCTTCTACATTCTGGATAACTTCCCGGGCCGCTACAATCAAAGCCCCATGTGGGTACAGGCCAGCGCAACAACCTCTGACGGCAGCCGCCCCGTGCGTGCAGGCGATGGCGTTTCGCCCATCATGATCAGTGGCAATGACTTCGCCGCAGCATGGGCCATCGATACGGAAGGGAACTACCTCTATCCAACCATTCCCGCAGACGGAAATCAGCGTGAGATGGCGGCGCGTGTAGGCATCAACATCCTCATGTACACCATGACAGGCAACTACAAGGCAGATCAGGTTCACATCCCTGCCCTGCTGGAACGTATCGGCCAATAGTAAGCCAGTAAACAAGACGCGGAGCATAATTACACACATGACATGGTCTCTTTCCATCGACCCGCTTTTGCCCCTTCCGGCAATAATCGCGCTTGGAGTGATCATAGCTCTGGTCTGTGCCTACCTTCTCTTCGTCGGCATGCGCGGTGCTCTGATCCGTTCCACCGCCTTGGCTCTGCTGGTTCTGGCCCTGCTCAACCCAGCAGTCTTACGAGAGGATCGGGAGTACCTGCCAAGTACCGTTGTCGTCGTCTCCGACAACAGTCAAAGCCAACAGCTGGAGAACCGTGCAGAGCTGACCGAGGCTGCACGAGAGGGTATCGTCAATCAACTTAAAGCCCTCGATGGCATTGATTTACGCCAAGTGTCCCTCAATGATACCTCCATGGAAAGCGGCGATGGCACCCGCGCCTTCACCGCAATCTCCAATGAGCTGGCAGACGTCCCACCAGAAAGAATAGCTGGAGCCATCGTGATCACCGATGGTCAGATACACGATGTGCCAGTCACAGCTGAAAAACTCGGCTACTCCGCTCCGGTCCATGCACTCATCACAGGCCGAGAAGGCGAGTTTGACCGCCGCCTTAAAGTCGCCAAAGCCCCACGCTTTGGTCTGGTCAGCTCAATACAGGTTGTCCAGCTGGAGTTGATTGAGGAAGGAATCCCGCAGCCGTTCGGCAATCGCGCTGAAATCATAGTGCGCCGCAATGGCGATATCCTGTCCAAACAGTTTATCGCTTCAGGCTATCCAGCTGAGATCGCTGTTGAGATCGAACACGGCGGTCAGAATATCTACGAGTTTGAGGTGGAAGCACTCGATGGCGAGCTGACCCCCCTGAACAACCGCGCACTCGTCACCATTGATGGCGTCCGCGAAAATCTCCGCGTCCTACTGGTTTCCGGCTCTCCTCATGCAGGCGAGCGCACATGGCGTAACTTACTCAAATCAGATGCGTCCGTGGATCTCGTCCACTTCACTATTCTGCGCCCACCGGAAAAGCAGGACGGAACCCCAATCAACCAGCTGTCTCTGATCGCTTTTCCAACCCGTGAGCTGTTCTCCGTCAAAATCGACGAATTCGACCTCATCATCTTCGACCGCTATGAACGCCGCGGCGTCCTGCCCCTGCTCTACTTCGACAACATCGCACGATACGTCAGTGACGGCGGCGCGGTCCTCATTGCAGGTGGTCCTGATTATGCAGAAGCCAACAGCATATTCCGAACACCGCTGGGCCGCGTGCTTCCAGCATCTCCAACTGGTGAGATCTTTGAAGAACCCTTCTTTGCCAATGTCTCAGAGCTCGGCCTGCGCCATCCCGTAACACGCGACTTGCCAGGTGCAGGCGAAAGCCCACCGCAGTGGAGCAAATGGTTCCGCCTCGTCGGCGCAAATGTGCAAGAAGGTCAGCCCATCATGACTGCGCTGGGCGACAAGCCTCTGCTCGTCCTCAGCCGCGTCGGCAAAGGCCGCGTTGCCGCCTTGCTCTCCGACCATGTCTGGCTCTGGGCAAGAGGATATGAGGGTGGCGGCCCACACGTCCCGCTTCTGCGCAGGCTAGCGCATTGGCTCATGAAAGAACCGGATCTTGAAGAAGAAGCCCTGCGCTTGTCTTTGCGCGGTTCCAATCTGCTTACAGAACGGCAAACCCTTGCAAATCTGGTTGATCCGGTCACCCTCACAACTCCCTCTGGCAAAACAGAGCAGCTGGAGCTGATAAAAGACACATCAGGACATTGGACCGCTTCCGTCAAAGTGGAAGAACTCGGCCTTTATTCAGCAACCGATGGCGCACATACAGCACTGATTAATGTCGGCCCGCCAAATCCGAGAGAGTTTCTGGAAGTGGTTTCAACGGCAGACAAACTCTCTGGCATCACAGAACAGACAGGTGGTACAGCTTTGCGGATCGGCGGTGACGACGGCGCATCCTTGTCCCTGCCCAATGTCATCGCACAGCGTTCATCCGCTCAATATCATGGAAACGGCTGGATCGGCATCAAACGAACAGATGCCAGCATCTTGAATGGCATAGACCGCTATCCACTTCTCATCGGCTTCCTCGGCCTTGCCTTGCTGTTAGGGCTGTTGTCCTTCACTTGGTACCGCGAAGGACGATAGAAAAACATCTTAGATGGAAAAGGGATCTACAGGATGAATTAGTTCTCCTGCTCAGTTTTTCAAGTCGCCATTGCCAGCGAGCCCTGCATCACGTCCACCAGTTGGCTGTCACTCTGCTTTGTGGCAACCAACGCAGGCTTCACGTAGCCACCAACCACAGTGCCAGTCGGCATCTGCCCACCTTGTAACTTCAAAACAAGCAACCGGTCCGGATCAACAGGTCCCGGCAAAGTGATCTGTCCATGCGGAACCTGCTCGTAACCGTGAGGCCCATAATATGGATGATCACCAACCAGCAGGATGGATTGAACGCCCTGCGCTTTCGCCTCAGCCGTAACTGTCGTCAGCAAAAGACGACCCAGCCCCTGCCCTTTATAGGCGGCCTTTACGGTCAATGGCCCCAGCAACATACTCTGGCTATTGCCAATCATGATGGGAGTGAGTTTCACAGACCCGGCAATCTCGCCGTTGAGTTCTCCAACAAAACATAACTGAGAAGCTTGTTGAACGCCTTCACGGATTTTGAACGCAGTCCGTTCAAACCGTGCAGGGCCAAACGCCTCTGCTTGCATCTGCTCAATTTCGGAGAAATCTGCTGGGGTTTCCTGCCGCACCAGCCATTTTGAAACTATCATGTCACATACCACAAATCGAAGGAGGAAGACCGTCGATCCGTGTGGCTCGGGCAGTTAGACCGATGTTGGGAGCACACTGAGAGAAGGACGGCACGATGCACCACGCGAGAGCAAGTCCCGCGCGTTCATTCGTCGTCGCTGTTCCCAGCAAATAGCCATAAGGCTCACACCCCAGTTTCTCGGTCTATCGCATGCCAGAGCACACGAAATATAATTTCACCTGACTAACTAACACGCAAATTTTCTGTCGTAAAGCACAAAACTAAGTGCAGATGCGTATTCGTTAGTTGTAGGCCACCGGCACGTAGGCCCTTGAAAAACAACTACCAATAGGGATCAGGCTCAGCTTCACCCGCAATTTCCTGCAGACGACGCAGCGTCGCCGGGCTCACATCATCAGGCAAAGCATCCAACGCAAATAGTTGTAGATCTGAGATTTCCAGAGCCGGTCTTTTCCAGTTCTGATCTTGCTCAGTCAAGCTCACCTTAAAGAGGCCTACATGGTCCCGGCCTGTTCCACCACGGTTAAGATGCATGGAAAGCAATGCCACATATGGTCCGCATCCATACCCCGTTTCTTCTGCCAGCTCCCTGCGAGCGGCCTCCGCCATCGTCTCCCCGGAATCAACACCGCCACCAGGAAAGTACCAGCCCGGCAGATATTGATGACGCACGAGAAGGACTCGGTTTTCAGCATCAAATGCCGCAACGCGCGCGCCCATCGTCATTCCACGACTCAAAAGAGCCCCGGATTGCACCAGTATATTGATAATTCGCGTCTTTAAGCTTGCCACGTCTGGCCTCACAATCAATATAAAACATTGATATAACAGCACTATATTCTGAAATATCATTCATGCAAAAAGTGCATACCACCCTTGCAAAACTAACACTACACAACCCACAGGATAGGCGTAGAAAGAGATCAAAGAATAAGCATACGCCCAAAAATTAATCAGGGCGGCCCCATCACCTACTTATAATAGACACCCAATCCGCGTTTCCCAGATCGCAGGAGTAACACGTCATGCTTACTAAAGTTCTCGCTCGTTTCCGTCGTACAAAGCGCTTCCATTGGGCACCTGCAGTCAACTCTGCAAACACCCACGACAATGCTGTTTTGCGTCCGTCTTCTTGCCTTTAAGGCAAATTGGAAGTCAGCGTTGCCGATCTGTTAAAGGCGCTTGAGGGTAATTCCCAGAATTAAGGAAAACTCCTTGACCTCAGGCGCAATGCAGCGATGATGCGCAGGCTATGTTTAAGCTTGTACACATATCTGACCCACATCTGGGTCCATTGCCGGACGTTCAGCCAGTCCAGTTGGTCTCGAAGCGTATTCTTGGCTACATAAATTGGCGGCGCAACCGCGCCCATGCAATGACCAACTCTTATCTTGATGCACTGATACGCGATATTCACGCGCAGCAGCCGGATCATATCGCGCTTTGCGGAGACCTGGTCAACATTGCACTGCCCAAAGAAGTTGCTGGAGCCAAAGACTGGCTCGCAACTGTTGGCTCTCCCGAGACTTTATCCCTGACACCAGGCAATCATGATGCCTATGTCCCAGGCGCTTTAAAGCAAGCCTATGGCGCTTGGCGTCCGTATATGCAAAGCGACCCGGGTTTGGGACTGACACCGCCTCTGGGAACTGATCCCCACTTCCCGTTTGCGCGCAGACGAGGCAACGTCACGATTATTGGCCTCTCTACTGCCAAAGCAACTGGCCCTTTCATGGCCACAGGCCACATCAGCAGCAATCAGCTGCGCGAGCTGGCAGACCATTTGCGACGCGCAAAAGAGCGCGGTGATTTCCGCGTTGTCATGCTGCATCACCCGCCTGTACGCAACGCGACAGCCTGGTACAAGCGTCTGGTAGGCTCCAGCCGCTTCCGCAATGTCATTGCAGAACATGGCGCAGAGTTGGTTCTCCATGGCCATACCCACAGGGCAACCCGCATGGAAATCAACGGACCAGAAGGTCCGGTGCCGGTGATTTGCGTTCCATCCGCATCAAATGGTCTGAGTGGCCATAAGCCACCTGCTCGCTACAACCTCTTCACCATTGAAAAAGATGGCGATGGCTGGTCATGCATCATGGAAGAACGCGGTTTCACAACGGCAGAAGAAGGCGTGCATCACATCGCACAGCACGACCTGTCCATACCCAGCTTAAGGCAAGCAGCGTAAAGCCTGTACCTAAGACGTGGGGCTCGTTTTCAGATTAAAAGACAGAGAGGCATACTGATGCCTCTCACAAAGACAGCGCTTAGCCCGCAAAAGGGTTCGCATATAAAGCCAGCGCCACAAGACCCGCCGCCCCGATAACAGTTCCCAGCAAAAGCCCGCAGATCAGAATAAAGAAGTCACGCGCCTTATTGCGTTTGACCGCAACAGCTCTGCCTGCATTTTCCTGTTTAAGCTGATCCAGCCTCTTACCAGTTGGAACATCCTGCTGGCGAATGCGATTGAGCATCCAGTCTGCTTCCAGCGCACGTTCCTTCTCGATAATTCGCTCTGCAATGTATTCGGTGATGCAGTCCGCCATATCATCAATATCGGCAGTCTCAAGCAAAACCATCCGCCCCAGACGGGTCTCCTTGACAAAGCGATAGGAATGGCGGTCACGACCCATCAACACATGACTGGTCATGTCGATCCATAGGCGTGGCTGGGTACCGGGAACGATCTGGAAGGCAAACTGGTCGTCGTCTTCAGGAACTTCCTTGAACACATCAATCAGCTCTTCGCTGAGCAATTCAAGGCGTGCTTTCTCGCTCTCCTGAAGGCTCACAACAACGTCTGTCCGTTCCATCTCCGCAACACGCACTTTGCGAATACTATCTCTCAGCGACCGCACCTTCTCATGAGGCACAACGTTGTCATGTAGCTCTGACATGGCAGCTCCCGAATATTCGGTTGAACTCACCCCGTTTCAACCGCCCCCAACCTACGTACAACCAATCGATTTGCGTGCAGCCCTCACACATCGTCCACGATTAATCCAAGGTACATGGTAAAAGGAAACTAACACATCCTAGATAAAACTCTAATGAAACCTCATTAACTGTCCCGTTTTGGGCCACTTTTCCAACACCGACCCTGAGGGGTTTCCGCTGCACAATTTAGGGTTGTAAAAGACAAGCAGTACGCGCGAGCGCAAGTGTGTCAGGCTTACCGGATACTCCTAGCCTTCAACCTGCTCTGCCCTATGGCAAAAAAGGAATGTGAGGAGCGCAGGATCGATCAAGAATCTCATTCAGACGCGGATCATCAGCAACCTCAATGGACCGCTTGAAGGGCTTAAAGCCACTACGCAGATAAAATTGCAGCGCCTGTGGGCTATCCCCTGTGCATGTGTGTAACCAGAAGCGCTTTACCTCAGGACGAGAGAAAGCCTTGTTGATCGCGTGGTTCATCAGCCAGCGGCCAGCACCACCACCAACAGCTTCTGGCACTAGCCCGAAATAGCTCAGTGTGACTTCATCTTCCTTGGCAACATTCAACTCAAGCATTCCCACAGGCTCACCGTTCTTCATAGCCCAGTAAAACTCATTGGTCGGCTTGCTCAGTGTCGCCTCCAGTTCAGCGTCATTCATCACCAAACGACCAAACCAAAGCCACGGCTCACCCACACGTTTAAAGAGGGCTCTATACTCGGTAATGTCGATCTCGCCGGCCCGTTCCAGTGTAAGGTCAGGCCGCTCAATCGGCTTGAGAGCGGGCTTCTCCAACATCTCCAGATACGTCACCACAGTCGCGACTTTGCCTTCTGGCAAGTCTGTGTATCCATCAAGATCCAGTTGAATATGCGCCATCTCGCTCTCTCAAATTCGGAAGAAACAATTCACTCTGGGTAACTGGAAGCAAGAAAGGCCGCAAGTGTCCCAATCTCACGAAACACTTGAGATCCTATATGCTTGCCACTGTTTTCAGGCGTGCACGCGGGTGAACTTCGTTCTGGCTCATAACAAACGTATGCGCTCTAAACCGCTCAACAATAGACCGCACGAATGGACGTGATTGAGCTGAGCATAACAGCACAGGGACTTCCCCCTGATTGGCCGCCGCATCATAAGCATCACGAACCAAACCAACGAACTCCTGCAGCTTGGAAGGTGCCATAGCTAACTGCCGATCATCTCCATCCCCAATGATGCTTTCAAGAAATGCAGACTCCCATACAGGGCTCAGGCTGATCAAAGGCAGATAACCACCGGGCGCCTGATTGGCAGAGCAGATTTGGCGTGCCAGACGAGTACGAACATGCTCCGCAATGGCATTCGGGTTCCGCGTTGAACCAATCGCCTCCGCAATCCCTTCCAGAATTGTTCCCAGATCACGAATGGAAATGCGCTCTTCCAGCAGAGCCTGCAGCACACGCTGAATACCAGAGATGGAAATCTGGGTCGGAACGATATCTTCCACCAGCTTGGATTGCTCTTCATCCAGCTTTTTCAACAGAACCTGAACATCTGCGTATGTGAGCAGCTCAGAGATGTGAGACTTGATGGTCTCCGTCAGGTGCGTAGAAATAACCGTTGCAGGATCAACCACCGTATACCCAAGCAGATTGGCTTCTTCGCGATACTGCGCTTCCACCCAGGTCGCAGGCAAACCAAAGGTCGGCTCAGTGGTATGTGTCCCCGGCAGGCGAACCTGCCCACCAGCAGGATCCATCACCATAAACTGGTTCGGGAACAGGGACCCACCACCTGCGTCCACTTCCTTCACCTTGATCATGTAATCATTCGCGCCAAGCTGAATGTTATCAAGGATGCGCACAGACGGCATGATCACGCCCATATCAGAGGCAATCTGACGACGCAGCGCTTTGATCTGCTCGGTAACCTGATCCGTTTCCTGCTTATTACGCCCATTAATGATTGGCAGCAGTGCATAACCAAGCTCAATCCGCAGCACATCCATTTTCAGGCTGTCGGAAATTGGCGCTTCCTGCGGCTCCTCAGGCACTTCAGCTTCTACTTTTGCAGCGACTTCCACCGCTTTTTCGATAGCATGCTTCTTACTTGCTTGGCGCGCCAGATAACCAGCAGCACCCGCCAATGCCAGGAACGGCAACATCGGCATACCCGGTAAAAACGACAGCACAACCATCACAAACGCAGACATGCCAAGCGCTTTAGGATAGCCGGTAAACTGTCGGACAAGCGCCTTATCAGCAGCACCCTCAACACCCGCTTTGGAAACAAGAATACCAGCAGCAGTGGAAACGATCAGTGCCGGGATCTGAGAGACCAGACCATCACCAATCGTCAGCAGCGTATAGTTTTCGGCAGCTTGAGCGAACGTCAGGTTCTGCTGCATCACACCGATAACGATACCGCCAATCACGTTGATGAACGTGATCATCAGACCGGCAACGGCATCACCACGCACAAACTTAGAGGCACCATCCATGGAGCCGAAGAAGGTGGATTCAGATTCCAGCTCTTTACGACGGGTCCGTGCAGTCTCTTCATCAATTAGGCCAGCACCCAAATCCGCATCAATCGCCATCTGCTTACCGGGCATAGCATCCAGCGTAAAGCGGGCAGAAACTTCTGCGATACGGCCAGAACCTTTTGTAATAACGATGAAGTTCACAATCACAAGGATTGCAAAGACGATAATCCCGATCACGAAATTACCGCCCATCACAAAGCTACCAAAGGCCGCAATCACATTGCCTGCAGCATCAGACCCTTCATGTCCGTGCGCCAAAATCAGTCGCGTTGAGGCCATATTCAACGACAATCGCAACATGGTCGCAATCAACAACACAGTCGGGAATGCGGAAAATTCCAGCGGTTTCTGAATGAATAGCCCCACCATCAGAATCATCACGGAAAAGATGATCGAAATCGCAAGGAACATATCCAGAAGCATCGCAGGCATCGGAACAATGAGCATCACAAGGATGACCATCACACCTGCAGCAAGCCCAAGGTCGCCTTGTTTTATGGCGCCCCAAAGGTCTTGGAAAAAGGCTGAACCACCAGCAGCACCTAATCCGGGCACGCGAGCAGCAGAAGGAACGCTGTCGCTTCCTCCTTGAGCCGCTTTTGTATTTGTCTCTTCAGACATCGCCGCGCCCTATCCGTTCTTATGCGTCTGCAGTGCCCGCGCGTGCTTCGCCTGGACCCGGAACTTCAACACCCTCTTTGGTGTAAAGGTTCAACTTGTTGCGAAGCGTGCGGATCGAAATACCAAGGATCTTTGCAGCGTGGGTACGGTTCCCCAAACAATGATCCAGCGTATCCAAAATGAGATCACGCTCCACATCAGCAACGGTACGCCCGACCATATCGCGCGAGACAGCTTCAGCTGCATGGACTGCCCGCGCAGCCGTTTGCTGACCAACCCCCATGGCGATTGGGGACCCATCCGGCATGCGAATAGCGTCTGCATCAATCTCGCTACCAGAGGAAAGAAGAACAGCGCGGTGCATGGTATTTTCCAGCTCGCGTACATTTCCTTTCCATTGGTTAGCCAACAGAAGTTGACGGCCTTCCTGAGAAACTGGCAGTGCCTTGGTACCATTCGCCTTGGCATAAATTTCGATGAAGTGGCTTGCCAGCTCCAGAATATCTGCTGGCCGCTCTCGCAGCGCTGGCAGCTTCAGGTTCACCACGTTCAAGCGGTACAGCAAATCTTCACGGAAGCCGCCATTACGCACTTCCTCAGCCAAATCGCGGTTGGATGTCGCGATGATGCGAATATCAACGGGAACTGGACGGCTACCGCCAACACGGTCAATCACCCGCTCCTGAATAGCGCGCAACAACTTGGCTTGCAGACGAACATCCATTTCAGAAATTTCGTCAAGCATCAAGGTGCCGCCATTGGCTTCCTCAAACTTACCAACACGGCGCGCAACAGCACCGGTAAAGGCACCCTTTTCATGACCAAAAAGCTCGGATTCAAGAAGATGCTCAGGAATGGCAGCACAGTTGATGGAGATAAAGGCCTTATCAGCACGACTGGACTTGCTGTGCAGGAAGCGAGAAATCACTTCCTTACCAGACCCGGACTCTCCCGTAATCAAAACCGATGCATCAGAAGGAGCCACCTGCTCCGCCAGCTTGATCACACTTGCCATTGCCGCGTCGCGATAGATCAGATCTTCGCGCTCTTCCGTAACAGCCGCCAGCACAGCAGCAATCAGCTCCGGATCTGGAGGCAGCGGAATGTATTCCTTTGCTCCAGCCCGAATGGCAGACACAGCCGCGCGCGCATCCGTTCCCAACCCGCACGCAACGAGTGGCACATGGATACGCTCGCGTTCTGTCAGTTCTACCAGCTGACCGATATCTTCATTGACATCAACCATCAGAAGATCCGCACCCTGACCAGAGCGCAAGACTTTCATGGCCTCAGGAACGCCAGGCGCATGGGTAACAGATGCCCCCCGCTCCATCGCGATCTTGGTTGCGGTCGTCAGCTGACCGCCAAGGGTCCCAACGATCAAGAGCCGCATGTCAGTTCCTTTCCAGTACGCCTCATGACAATCACTTATCCGCCTTGATGATTTCAGTCATGGTGACACCAAGCTTATCTTCCACGAGCACAACTTCTCCGCGCGCGATCAGCCTGTTATTCACGTAAACGTCGATTGCCTCGCCCACCTTCCGGTCGAGTTCCATAACCATCCCGGTATCCAAATGCAAAAGGTCGGAAACCTTCATCTTTGTATGCCCGAGCACAGCAGCCAGTTGGACCGGAACATCAAAGACAGCTTCCAAATCCTCAGCTGCCTTAATGCCGCCTGCACCTTCTTCATCCAGGCCACCAGCGCGCTGGGTACTCTGGTGTTGGTCCAGCACCATTCCCTGTTCATCACTGCTCATAATCAACCTTTCAGATACCGCACCCGCCATAGCCAGCACGGTAATAGGCAAAAACTAAAATCACGCTGCTCGACTGGCTCGCTCACGGGCGTCGAAATGAGATTTTATGACTTGTTCAATATGCTCAACCGTCTTGCGACGATCACGAATAATTCCACCATCCGGCCATTCAATCCGGCAATCACCGCGCGACATGCTCTCTGACTTCACAACATGCACCTTGCCTTCAAAGCTGCTGTTCAAAACCAGACCGTCAACCATGTCTTCCAGCGCATGCGTATCTTCTGTCGGCACCTCAATCAAAATCTGAGGGATCTTGCGCAAAGGAGCCAGACATTCAGCAAGCAATGCCACAACTTCAGCAAGCGGCTCACGCGCAATAAGGTGACTGCAAAGACGGCGCGCAATCAGAAAACACATGGAAACCAGGTTCTGCTCTTGAGCGCGGATCTGGCTTTCAAGATCACCCAGAGCAACTTCAAGTCGCTCCCGCAACACCACCAGCTCTTCCTGCGCACTCAGCTTCTGCTGCTCGGCAATAGCCTGCCGGGCCTGCATCTCACCACGAACAAACGCGGCCTCTTCAGCAGCTTTTAAAAGCTGCTTGTGCTCAGCAACTGTAATAGTAGGCTCCAGCGGAGGGACGTCTTCGACTGTTGCTGCGGCCTCAGCCTCATCGATCGATTTAGTATCAAACAAAAAGCGTCGCCGCACAGCACCTTGAGGCATCACAGTAACCATCAGCGAGCCTCCAGTGATCGCGAAGAAAAGGAACGATTAGTAGACAAACTCTTCCTCTCCTTTCTTCTTGTTAATGCTGATTTCACCAGTGGCTGCCAAATCTTTCGCCTTCAGTACAAGTGAGCTTTGCGCCTCATCTACATCGTGCAATCGAACTGGTCCCATACCTTCCATGTCCTCCTGAAGCATCTTTGCTGCACGCGATGACATGTTGGCCGTAAAGAACACAACAGCAGTTTCAGAAGCTCCTTTGAGAGCCATGGCCAGCTGATCCTTCTCAACATTGCGAAGCAAGGTCTGACAGGCAGCGGAATCTAGTTTCAACAAGTCCTCGAAGGTGAACATCAAATTGCGGATACGCTCTGCAGACTCGCGGCTATCTTCTTCCAGTGCTGCCAAAAAGCGGCCTTCGGTCTGCCTGTCGAAATTATTGAAGATGTCGGCCATCATCTCGTGGCTATCACGACGGCTGGTCTGAGACAGGTTCGACATGAACTCGACCCGCAATGTCTGCTCAACCTTCTCCAGAATATCCTTCTGAATAGACTCCATGCGCAGCATACGGTTCACCACATCCAGCGCCAGCTCTTCATTCAGCAGCGCAAGAACGCGAGCCGCATGATCACTTTGGATTTTGGAAAGAACCACTGCAATGGTCTGCGGATACTCATTCTTCAAATAGTTTGCCAGAACGTTTTCAGGAACGTTGGAAAGCTTCTCCCACATGTTCCGACCTGCAGGACCTCGAATTTCCTCCATAATGATCGCAACACGATCAGTTGGCAGGAAAGAGTTCAGCAGGCGCTCTGTAACGTCTACGTTGCCGTTCAACGCACCACGGGTGGAAAGCCGCTTCAGGAAGTCAACAAACAGCTCTTCAAGCATGGTCGGTGTAACAGGACCCAGGCTCGCCATTGCGCTGGAAACCTGACGCACTTCAATTTCATCCAACCCAGCCCAAATGGCCTTCCCATACTCCTGCCCAAGCGCCAAGAGCAGAACGGCTGCGCGCTCTGCTCCTCCAAGCTCTCGTTCAGCTATTCCGGATGAGACTGATAAGGCTTGTGCTGTCGATTCCTGCGGCTGTATCTCCTCACTCATCCTACGCTGCCTCGTTCAACCAACCGCGAACGATATTGACCGCTTCGCTCGGAGAATCTTCAATCAACTCACTTATTTGCTGAATTGAGCTTTGATGGAGAGCTGCCTGCATTTTGGCATCTTCAATCCATTCTGCTGTTGGCATTTCAGAAGGAACCTCCTCCATTTCACCAACAACACCACCAATTTGCGCAGGGCCCTCAGCGACCAATGTGCCATCTGGCAGCATCTGAACACCGCCTTCTGCCGCCGCCGCTCTCTCTTCTTCTTTAGCAAGAATACGCTTCATCAGCGGAGAGACTGCGAAGATCAACAGCAAGATGGTGATCACAAACAGAACACCCAGCTCAGCAAATTTCATGACGTCAGCACGTGTAAAGTCGAACAGCCCACCTTCGCTATCACCAAAGTCCTGAAGAGGAGCCTCGACAAAGCGCATGTTGACCACTTCAACATTGTCACCGCGATGTTTGTTAAAGCCAACTGCAGTTCGAACCAGAGTAGCAATTTGCTCCAACTCATCTTTACTACGCGGCTGATAGGTCTGCGTTCCATCCTCACTGGTTGTATAGGTGCCATCAACCAGAACCGCTACAGATAACCGCTCCAGACCACCAGCTTCATAGATCTCCGTCACTGTACTCTTAGAGATCTCGTAGTTCAGGATTTCCTCTGAAACATTCGATGCATCCTTGGACCCGGTTGCACTGCCAGCTGCATCTGCATTCGGCAGCTGGTTGCCGACAGAAACCGTCTCCTCACCATTGGTGGAAGATGCGTTCTCTTCTTTACTCTGAGAAGAACGCAACACCTGCCCATCAGGATCATACAGCTCCTGTGTCTCGGTTTTGCGGTTATAGTTGATATCTGCAGCAACCCGGACACGAGCACGACCGGTTCCAACGACGTTATTGAGGATCTCTTCAACCTGTTGCCGCAGGCGAGCCTCCATTGTCGAACGTCGTTCATCCAGCGAGGAACCACCAGCAAGCCCCTCTTTATCGCCGGTTCCGCTGGCAAGCAAAGTGCCGCGCTCATCAACGATAGAGACATAGGAAGGTTCCAGTCCTTCAACTGCTGTTGCAACAAGATGCTGAATGGCACGGATCTGCCCACCAGACAAAGAACCCTGCACCTTAATTGCAATCGAAGCTGTCGGCGGTTCCCGATCACGCTGGAACAACTGCTTTTCAGGGATTACCAGATGAACACGCGCAGAAGAAATCCGGCCAATGCTGCGAATGGTTCTGGAAAGTTCCCCTTCAAGAGCTCTGAGGCGGTTCAGGTTCTGCACAAAACTGGTTGCACCAAGCGTATCTGTCTTGTCGAAGATTTCATAACCAACACCACCACCAGATGGCAGGCCAGCTTCCGCCATTGTCATACGCAGGCGATGAACGTTCTCCTGAGAGACAAGAACACTACGTCCGTTGACACCCAACTCATAAGAAACACCTTGAGATTCAACCTGACTAACAATCGCAGCAGCATCTTCAAGAGTAAGGTCCGTGAAGAGAGGTACCATCTGCGGTGCTGTCGCACGAACAATGATGAAACCGAACAGGCCGATCAACGTGACAGCCATCGCCCCCATCGCTGCCAGTCGCGCGGGCCCAAGTCCTTTCAAGAAGTCAAGGATTCCACTCACAGTTGCCGCCCCGTACGTTCAAATCGCTCATTCAAAAAGTACCAGCAATACTCTCAACACCTTGGAAATCGGCGTGAATTGCCCCTGATTTGCTGATAGGTAAAAATTGCCCGCCTTAGAGTTAACAAAAGGTTAATAAAACCCTAATAATCGGTAAACGGGAAATCTACCCACAAAGAAGCATTGTGGAATATCGCAGGAAAGGCCTTTGACTAGGCTTTTGAAGAGTCGAATGAATCTTGTGCGGCCTGTTCGGCAGATTTTGCCGAAGCAGTTAAGACATCATGGTTAATCTATAAAATTGTACAAAATGTGGCTTCCACATACAAAAAGGCCGGCTGAGACAGCCGGCCTTTTCAGAACCTCAAACCTGTTTGGGTATGACACCCTTTTGCCTGAAGCCTACTGGTCACGATAGTCCTGAACGCGTGTAGCTCGCAAGCCGGCTAAACCGTGTCGGTCAATCGAATTCTGCCAAGACAGAAATTCTTCAACCGTCAAAGTATACCGGTTACATGCTTCATCCAGAGACAACAAGCCTCCGCGCACAGCCGCAACCACTTCAGCTTTTCTTCTGATAACCCATCTCTTTGTAGAGGTAGGAGGAAGATCCGCTATCGTCAGAGGGCTCCCATCGGGGCCGATGACGTATTTTACTCGTGAACGTATATGTTCGGTCATTCTACTCTCACACAAACCATGACCAAGCTGAGGACGAGAATAGAACAAGGCACTTAAAATTTGGCTAAGCCCCCATCAATGTTTTGGTAAGATTCATAACCAGGGATCTCAGTGGATATTAACTACTACAGAATTCCCTTAACTCCAGTAACCTCACCCACGGGAACTTTGAGATCACCCATGTGCAAAATAATGTCGCCAGTACTGAAGTCGACGGCGTCCACTTTCCCCTTCACTTCAGTCTGAACTGCGAAAGGATCTCCGTTGGCATCCTTGGTAATAATATCAATAGTATAAGCGCCATCCTCAGCTTTTGCGCCGCTTGTGGAGATACCATCCCACTCAAAAGTGGTTTCACCTTTATCCAGATCAATCTCTTTATAGAAGATTTCTGAACCTTCACTATTCTTGACAGAAATAGTCGCCTTACCTGCAGAAACGGCATCAAGGTTCCAAGATGCTTTGTCATCTTTGAGCTGCGCAGTTGCGCTCTGAGCAGTCACTTCGTTACCGATATAGTTTACAAACTGACTCGCACTTTGCGTTTTGAGCTGAGTCAGCTGCTCCTCTAATTTCTCAGTAGTTGCAACCTGTTGCTCAACCATCGTGTATTGAACCAGCTGATTCGTATATTCAGCCGAATCAAGAGGCTCCAACGGATCCTGATTTTGCACCTGCGTGGTCAGCAACGAGATAAACAGATCAAAGTTTGCATTGATGCTGTTCTGGGTACTTGCGCCAGAGGTGTCCGCATTCGGTGTCAGAGCATTAATTGTAGTCATTATCTATTTCCTCGTGCGCGGCATCAAACCGAGATATCCAGTCCGCCAGCGCGGGCAGCACTATTTAAATTATTCTGTGCGAGATAGTTTTCTTCTGGCAACTCAGCGCCTTCTGACGCTCGATCCAGCTGCCCAACATTTGCCTGTCGGTTCTCTTGCTGATCCGAAGTCTGCGAGCCACGCCCTCCAAGTGAGAACTGAAGAGAGCTCTTATCGCTTTCGATCCCAGCTTCCTGAAGAGCCTTCTCCAACCCGCGTTGATCTCGCTGCAAAAGTTCAAGAGTTTCAGGTCTCTCAACAATCAGATGCGCCCGTACGCGGCCATCCTTACTAAATTCCAGAGAAACGTCGACCCCACCCAACTCTTTTGGGTCAAGCCGGATTTCAAAACGATCAACGCCGCCACTTGCCTGGCGGGCAATCTCAGGCCACACAGCATTCGCAACATTCCTCAGCGTAGAGGTTGGCAGAGAGCCCATTGAACGGAATGCAGAGTCAGAACGTGCAGCAGTGCTTGAGATTGCTTCAGAACTTTCCCAATCAAACTCCGCTTCAGATCCATTCAACGGACCAGCAGCAAGCCCCCAATCGATTGCCGTTGTTGAAGCAACCGGCTCATTTGCCTGTGGCACCTTCACCTGAATACTGACAGAGGGCACTGTACTTTTCTTATCAGCAGATTTGGTAAGGTCATCGGTCTCTGGAGCATCACCAACCGCGGCGACGGCTTCAGAGCTAGATGTTGCTTGCACAACTCCACCAGCGGCTTTGTCTTTCCCAACCATCGGTGCCGCAGCTGTGGTCACAGCAGCAGTCCGGCTCACCTGTTCCGCAGAACGGACGCCTGCTTCATTAGATTGAGCCGAGGCAACTTCAACAACCTTCTGCACCTGCGAAACTTGGCTATTCTTTTCTGAAGAAGCATCAGGCTTAGAAGTCACATTAGGGAAAATGATGTCACCATCACCGTCAACAGAAGCAGGTTGCGCTGTTCGTTGCTGGTTTCCTACAAAGCTTGAACCTGCACGATCAGTTTGTCGAACAAGCACCGGCTTTTCTAAGGAAGCGTCTGCCTCACCCTCAACGACAGCAACAAGAACATCCCCGCGAGTAGACTGAACAACTCCCTTACCCTCAGCAGGTTGTGCCTGCACGGGCTCGGATTGAACCTTGAGGCTCTTCACCTCTGACGCTGTTGCCAGCTCACTAACCTGACGACTAGCGACAGATTGAGATGACCGGACATCTGCCTCAACCGCAACACGAGCCGCTGCAGTGGTCTTTTCGACAGGAGCACTGACTGAGTCAACGGTTGTTTCAACGCTTCCGCTCTCTGAAGCCGTGATAACACGATTACCAACTGCATTGGCGACTTGCTCTACCTTAGCCCCATTGCTCGCTGGCTGAACTTGCGGTGAAGCAGCAGAACTCTGGGACTTCTCAGATACGCCTGAAGAACGTGCAATCAGCTCAGGAGAAACCTTAGCCACTTGACCTGAATTCGGGAGTTCCAGTGCATTTAACTGAGGCTCAGTTGAACCACCTTGCTTAACAACAGCACCCTGCTGATCGGACGTCACACGCTGCTGCGTATCTGAAGCATTGCGAGCGTTTCCTTTAGATTCCTGCACAGTTCCAGCGACGTCTGTCTCTTGAGCAACAGCTCCAACCTGAGCCGTTACCTGTCCTTCATCCGCCTGCGGCAAGATCTGCCCACCACGCTCGGCCTGCTGTAAAGCACCAAGATTTTCAACAGCACTCTCTACTGTCTTGGAAGAGATGGCCTCGCCCTCCCCCACAATAAGAGAAGCGTTTTGAACATTAGCGACCGGCTGAGTAACTTTCGCTTCGCCTGCTTTCTCCGCTAAGGCTGGCTGACTGCCTGCCTCCTGGACATTTTGTGGCAAGGCAACAAAAGGCGCTTTCGCTTTCCCTTCGCCGCCATTGAGAAGAAGCGCTTCATCATTAGTTGTCGCAACTGCCCCCAATCCCGGAACCACACCAGGCACTGGCAACTGAGAAACAGTGGAAAGCGGCAGTTCACCAGCCAAACCAACAACCGCACTCTCCCCATTTTCATCCTTGATGAGATTTGGGCTCAAAACCGAGAGATCACCGCCAGTCGTTAAAGCTCCAGAAAAGAGATCCACCGCAGTTGCCGCTGCACCATCTCCCTCAGAAGCTTTGGCGAGAAGACCGGAGAAAGTATCGGCATTTTGGCCGAGCACACTCTCACCAAGCAGCGCATTACCACCTTGCCCCACAACGGGGCCTAAAGGCGTTTGCGGCTGAACAGGACCGGCTAAACTCAGCAAAGCAGATTGCGACATATATTCCTCAAACTACGCAGCACACGCCATCAGCAACGATGGTCAAGACATCTTGCGCGCAGATATGCAATTAGCGGGCCAGCCACAAAATCAAAAATATATAAGCATTTTCAAATAGATAAACTCAACTCAACATTTCAAAGAACAGGCCACAAGATCACTTATTGCCCCCGCCTCGGCAACAAATGCCCAGCAAGTAAAAACATCAATCAAAAAGATTGGCCTTCCGTCGAGTTTTAGGTATATTCCCGCCAACTAGCACGCTCGAAGCGTACGCATGCGAAGCGTTTAAAAGAGAGCCCGCGTTTAGCCATCGCCAGAGCGCAGCAAGCACTAAGCAAGCAAAAGAAACTAATCTGCGCTTCAGACTTCAATGTCTCCCAGGATTGAAATCTGCTCGTGATGTTATAGATACGGCTCTCACTTAAACGCGCCTACAGGATGAGGTAATTGGAATGCTAAACAGTCTTGGCCTGCCCGGCCGCCCAGAAGACACACGGGTGGTTGTTGCCATGTCAGGCGGCGTTGATTCATCGGTTGTTGCCGGAATGATGAAACGCGAAGGCTATGATGTGGTCGGCGTCACTCTACAGCTCTACGATCATGGCGAAGCAATCCAACGCAAGGGCGCTTGCTGCGCCGGGCAAGACATCCACGATGCCCGCCGTGTTGCAGAAAAACTCGACATTCCGCATTACGTTCTGGATTATGAATCCCGCTTTAAAGAGCAGGTCATCGAACGCTTCGCGGACAGCTATATCAATGGCGAAACGCCGATTCCATGCGTAACATGTAACCAGACCGTCAAGTTCAAAGACCTTCTGGAAACTGCCAAGGACTTGGGCGCTGATGTGCTGGTCACAGGTCACTATGTCCGTACAGGCGTGGAAGGCAATCAGCTTGCCATGTTCCGTCCTGTCGATCTGGACCGTGATCAAAGCTACTTCCTGTTCGCAACAACACAGGAACAGCTCGATTTTCTGCGCTTCCCATTAGGTGGCATGACCAAACCAGAAGTTCGCGAACTTGCGCATGAGTTTGGACTGGCAATTGCTGACAAGCATGACAGTCAGGACATCTGCTTTGTGCCAGAAGGCCGCTACACAGACGTTATTGCCAAGCTTCGCCCGCACGCAGCAGAACCTGGTGATATCGTGCATGTGGATGGCCGCATTCTTGGCCGACACAACGGCATCATCCATTACACCATCGGTCAACGCCGCGGTATCGGAGTTGCAACTGGTGACCCTCTCTATGTTGTTCATCTGGACGCAGATGGACGACGCGTGATTGTTGGTCCGCAAGAAGCGTTAGCAACCCACAACCTGCTGCTGCGCGAAGTAAACTGGATTGGCTCAGGTACACTGGATGATCTGCCGGAAGACGGCATCACAGTTTATGCAAAGGTCCGTTCTACCCGCCCACCAACAGAAGCCATTCTGCGCAAGAGCGGCGAAAACATTTTTGTCGAGCTGGTAGCAGGCGAATTCGGCGTGGCCCCAGGACAGGCTTGCGTTTTCTTCGACAAAGACGGCCAGGAAGCACGCGTTCTCGGCGGCGGTTGGATCCAGCGCGCTGAGAAGCAAGAAGGCGCAGAAGCAGCCCTCAAAGCACTGCTCGGAAAAGGCTGGGAAGCAGCAGGCTTTCCTGCAGGCTAAAGCATTGCCAAACTGACCGAATTATTCAAAACGCCCCGCCTGACCTGATCGTCACCGGGGCGTTTTATTTTGATCTGTCCAGCTTATGCCTTGCGCAGCCCCAATACGACATCACTCCACAAATCCCAGAAAAGCCACTCCGAAATTTCCAACTTGGCAAAAAATGAGATTTTCTTGTTCCTGACAACTGCAACTGGCAGTTATTGCTCTACGAAATTGGCATTAACCCTAGGTTTTCATGGAGTTTTTCACAAGAGATCATATTTCCACAAAACTTACCCAAGAACGCTTGACGCCACCCCTCTTGGGCCTTATACACCCCTTCACAGCGCGGCGGTCAACACCGCAACATAGCGCACCGGATGGCGGGGTAGCTCAGTTGGTTAGAGCAGCGGAATCATAATCCGCGTGTCGGGGGTTCAAGTCCCTCCCTCGCTACCACCATTTTCCCAAATGCAAATACAAAATCCAAGGTAGCCTGATTAGCATTTCCGCGGTTACTACTCTAAGAAAGCACAATTCGGCATACGGCTAGCCGTAGAAACAAAAAAGCCGACTGTATAAGTAATATAGAGCTGACGGTGTTTCCACTTTTGACAGACGACCCGCAGAGAAACACGAGCAATGAGGCAGTCTTCTAAATATATATTTTTATAAATACTTTTCTCTTGATTGCTAAAATACCATTAACTAAAACAACCAAAGATTGTTATCATTTTTTGGATTCTTAGTATGTATTTCCAGCAATTCACCAAATTGGGAAAGAGCAAAAATCTGCATCTCTCCCTCCTTTCTAAAACTGCACTTGTGAGCGCCTTGCTCAGTCTTTCGGCCGCCTCTGTTCCGGTAGCACATGCTGAAGAACTAATAGACACCGATCAAACCGTTAGTGGCTCAACTGGTGGCACATTAGAAAACCCACTCTCATCAGACCTCATTATCGTAAGTTCTTCCAATGGTAACACCTTAACAATCTCAGAAGGTGGATCAGTCCTGTCATTTCTAACATTGATTGGTGATCAGGCTGGCAGTTCCGGATCTGTAGTTATTGATGGAACCAACGATGCCGATGGTGTCACATCACAACTCATGTCAGGTGGTATTGCAGTTGGAGCTGAAGGTGGGACTGGAACGCTGACCATCTCCAATGGTGCTCTGGCATATAGCTATACAGGCATCATTGGCGCAGCGGAAAAGTCGGTTGGTTCCGCCGTCGTCTCTGACGACTCTATTTGGGTCATCGGAGATCCAGTGGGACTTCTGTCTGAGGAAGAAGCCGCACAATATGACCTATTTAAGCTTCTTTATGTTGGAAGGAAAGGGGAAGGCTCGCTATCCATTGAAAATGGCGGTCACGTTAACACTCCTCAACTGATTATCGGTCAGTATGATGGCTCCACTGGCACCGTCTCCGTCACCAGAGAAGGCTCTCAACTAGATTCAACCTTTCTGGCCGTTGGCGGTGAAGCAGGCCAAGGTGAGCTAAAGATATCTGACGGTGCATCGGTCTTTGGCTATCACGCTCGGATTGGTGAAATGGAAGGCGCTGATGGCAGGGTATCAGTCTCTGGCGCAGGGTCTCAATGGATTGTAGCTGAATCCGATCTGTTACAGCGTAATGACGACCTGGCTGGCTTGCCTGAAGGAATATGGGTGGGGCGCGAAGGCAATGGCTCATTAATCGTTGAAGATGGCGGCTATGTAGAGACGCAGCAGCTTATAATAGGTGAACATGCGACATCAACTGGAAGTGCTGCAATTTCCGGCGCGAGCTCTAAGTTAGATGTGTCAGAAAACCTATATGTAGGTCTGAATGGCTCTGGTTCACTCACCGTTGAAAATGGGGCGGCCTTTTCGACTTATGAGGGCCTAATCGGAGGGGATTATGACAATAACTCCACCGTAGGTACAGGTTCTGTTATCATCACTGGCAAGGGCTCCTCGTGGTCCAATACTGGCTTTATTGACGTAGGCTCCAATGGCGAAGGCTCCTTGGTTATCTCAGATAGCGGCTCAGTAGCGAGCGAGGACATGTATGTTGGCTATAACCAAGAATCCAACGGCGATATTCAAATAACAGGTGAAGGCTCACGCTTGGACGTTCATGATGGCTTGGAGATTGGGTGGGCTGGAACAGGCTCAGTCACAATTAGCGACAACGGCGTTCTTTCAGTAGGCGACGGTGAAGCAACTGTTCGCTTAGCTGTTCAACAAGGCTCCTTTGGTACCCTTAATATTGGCGCAGCCGCAGACGCGGAAGCCGCTGCTGCTGGCTACTTGGAAGCCGCTGAAATCAATTTTGGTGCTGGCGAAGGTTTATTGGTCTTCAATCACACCGATGAAGCCTATGAGTTCGGCACCTCATTAACAGGTAATATCGATCTTGCCTTTATCTCTGGTAATACGAATCTTGCTGGTGATTACAGCAACATCGGGGAGATTACCGTTAGCGGTGGTGGCACTCTTTCCGTTAATAAAAAAGCTGGTGACATCGTTGTTGGAGATAGAGGCACACTCGGCGGCGTAGGTACGGCTGACTCTGTTACGGTAAATAGCGGTGGTACGCTCGCTCCAGGTAACTCTATCGGCACACTCACAGTGAGTGACTTGGTCTTTAATGCAGACAGTGCCTACAACGTGGAAGTACATAGAGATGGTGATAGCGATCTGACAATTGCTTCAAATACACTTGGCTCAGGCACCGTTGATATTATTGATGGAGCCTCCGTAAATGTCACTCCAGAAAATGGGGCAGACAACGGCTTCTCTTACAATCCAGCAACGACTTATACGATCATTACTGCTGATGGTGGCTTGACAGGAGAGTTCAGCAATATCTCCGATAGCTTCCTGTTCTTGGATTCTGCGTTAAGTTATGACGCAAACAATGCATTCTTGACACTCACCCGTAACGCCAATGCAATCGCAAGCTTGGTAGAGACTGAGAACCAGAAAGCCACTGCAGGCGCACTAAAAACTCTCACATCTGGCAGTGTTTTTACTGGTTTCATGAACCTGACGGATACGCGCGATGTATCAACTGCTCTGGACGCCCTCTCTGGTGAGATACATGCCTCTGTAAACGGTGTATTAATCGAAGACAGTCGCTTTGTTCGCGAAGCAGCACTGGCCCGTACCATCCAAGGTGCTCCGCAAGTCTGGGGCGAAGCTTACGGTGCTTGGGGCAACTGGGACGGAGATAAAAACACAGCATCTGTTGACCGTCGCGTCGGTGGTTTCCTGATGGGTATTGACGCTCCAATAAATGAAACATTGAGTGCTGGCTTTACCGCTGGATACGGTAACAGTTCTATCGATGTTGACGAGCACCAGTCTTCTGCATCAATCGGTTCCTACCATCTGGGTGCATATGGCGTTGCAAACTTCGGCGCAACATTGCTTAAGTCCGGCATTTCCTATTCGTTGAACCAGATTGACATCGACCGTACAGCTACCTTCTCTGAGGACCTGACAGCGGATTACAATAGCAATACCTTCCAGCTGTTCACCGAAGCTGGTTACCGTGTTGAGACTAGTCTGGTAAACCTCACACCAATTGCAGGTCTGGCCTACATCAAACAGCATACTGAGGGTTTTGAAGAAAAAGGTGGCGATGCAGCACTCACTGTCGACTCATCTTCAACCAACACTGCAATCAGCAACCTTGGCTTGAGAATTGAGAGAACGTTTGCTGTTGCTTCCATGAGAGGCTCCTTTACAGGCTCCGCAGCATGGCAGCATGTCTACGGTGACAATGTTGCTACCTCAACTAATAAACTTGGAGGCGAAAGCTTCACAATAACAGGCGCATCCTTCGGTCGCGACACAGCCATCGTTGATGCAGGGCTTCAACTGCAGTTGACAGGAAACGCAATCTTGAGTGTCAATTATGATGGCCGATTTGCAGAAGATGTGCGAGACCATGGTGTACGAGCTTCATTTGCAGCGAAATTCTAAGCAACACCAAATTCATCTTTAAAAATCGTGTGGGATGCTGCTTATGTATCCCACACTTTTAGTATGTTGCCGAAACTGAAATAATCTTCACGTTCAGCTCAACACACATGACAAACAGCTTGGATAAAGCGGAAACATGAAGCACAAAATACGGGTTATTCTTGACCTGTCCACTTCGTCATCTTGTGAAGATACATATTTCATTTGTTCTTCCTATCCAGCCATATCTGAATTGCAAACTTCTATCTAATCTCAGTTTTTCCAGATACATTTGTGGTCTTTGAGCTCTGTCTCCGTCTTTCCAAATCTCAAATTTTCTCCTTTTTCCGGCCAACAATGACCACTCCGACTATTCATTCCGAAGGTCACAACAGAGCTCTTGAGAAAGGTACTTTCCATAGGAATCATAATCCGCGTGTCGGGGGGCAAGTCCCTCCCTCGCTATCATCTCTCTTCAAACGAAGATTGAGACGACAAGGCACCGCAAGGTGTCTTTTTTGTTTTCAAATAACTTGCGATCAATCATATGTTGTCATCTTCAACTAACGTAAATCATCAACTGTCTTCCAAGCAGCTACAGCCACAACATCAGATCAGATCCCGAAGAGTGGCTGCAAAAGCTTGGGAAAGAAGCCTTTGAAGTCGAGTGGAGCGTCGGTCACAGCAAGGCAGATGCAGTCTTCTTCTGTATCTGCAATTGGCTGATGATGCACATGCTCGTCTGCTTCCTGGACATCGCCGATCTTATAGCGTCCGGTCTCATCACTGAACGACCCTTGCAGCACCAGTGTCATTTCTGATCCGTGGTGCGAATGCTCAGGCGTGACAAACCCCGGAGACAGTTTCAACAAACGTGCACTTTCACCTTCGCTCGACTTAATCGGCAAAATGAACTGTCGGATCCCCGGACCAACCATCTTCCATTTGATGCCGCTGTATCCATGCCCCAGCACATCCCACAGCGCCGATGGCACGCCTTTCTCAGG
Source organism: Pseudovibrio sp. WM33 (assembly GCF_001623165.1). Taxonomy (NCBI): domain Bacteria; kingdom Pseudomonadati; phylum Pseudomonadota; class Alphaproteobacteria; order Hyphomicrobiales; family Stappiaceae; genus Pseudovibrio; species Pseudovibrio sp. WM33. The sequence continues at coordinate 234,072 of NZ_LMCK01000055.1, read as the reverse complement.
CTTGGGTTCAGCCAGATAGGCACCCATCGAAAGTGTTGGTTCATTTTCAACTCGGGCCATCAGAAGATCGAACATGTCGTCAGAAGGTTTTTGTTGCTCGCCCGTTTGAAGCATAGCACCTGCAAGAGCTTCCGCTTCAGCTACGCGGGCCTTACACCCTTGGCAAAGCTCCAGATGACAGGAGACAAGCAACGCATGCCCTGCCGGCAAAGAGCCAGTCGCATAGGCCCATACAATTTCATCGCTGAGGTGATGGTTGATCATAGGTCCACCCCTTCCAAAAGTTTCCGTAAACGCGCCAGAGCCAGCCTCATCCGAGATTTGACAGTTCCCAGCGGCAATTCCAAGTACTGAGCAATTTTTGAGTGGCTGGCGTCTTCATAAAACGCCAATTTGATAATGGCCGATTGCTCCGCCGGCAAAAGGGGAAGAGCTTTCTTCACCCGTTCGCTGAGCTGTGATTGGTGATGGTCATCAATCTGGGTCTCTTCTCCAACCAACTCATTGGCAAAAAACTGATCATCTTTGTAAAGATACCGCCGCTCTTTACGAAAACGATCAATCCGAAGGTTACGGGCAATCGTGTAAATCCAGGTCGATGCGGAAGCCTTACGACTGTCAAACATCTCTGCCTTTCGCCAAACGATGACAAAAGTTTCCTGAACCAGCTCCTCCGAAAGCTCCGAGGTTGCTCCACCTTTCAGAAAGTAAGTCTTAAGACGCGGAGCGAAAAACTCGAAGAGCTGTCGGAAGATCTCCCGCGAACGCTCTTGACCGAGAGATAAAAGCAATGCGCTTAAATCTGCGGAAGTCAGGCTGTTCTCGCTCTCACCATCATTGTTTTGAAGCTGCATCGTAATCATCGCTCTGCAAACCGCCAAATTGTCTCATATAGCCTTTTTACCAAACAGTTTGTCAATTGGATCACTTTTTCCTGCCTAAGGTGATCCATTTCCAATCAACGCTCCTAAAAAGAGAAACTTTGGATTGGATGTGAGCTATGAAAATTGCAGTTATTGGGAGTGGTATTTCCGGTCTTTCCGCAGCCTGGCTTCTCTCTAAAAATCACGATGTAGATGTCTACGAGAAAGATGATCGTCTCGGCGGTCATGCCAACACGCAGCAGGTAAAAGTCGCTGATAAAGACGTCACTGTAGATACCGGTTTCATCGTCTATAACGAAAGAACCTATCCCAATCTGACTGCACTCTTCAATCATCTGGATATCCAGACAGACCCAACCGAAATGTCCTTCGCAGTTTCGCTCGAACAAGGCACCCGCGAATATTCTGGCTCAGGTTTAAAAGGCCTGTTCGCCCAAAAATCCAACCTCTTCCGCCCCAGCTTCCTGCGCATGGTATCGGAAACGCTTCGCTTTTATAAGGATGCACCTCAGGACGCCGAAGATCCAAAATTCCTGTCAACAACACTGGGCAGTTATCTCACTCAAAACAACTATTCAGCCAACTTCATCAATGAGCATCTGCTTCCCATGGGTGCTGCCATTTGGTCTATGCCTCCACAGCAATTGTTGCAGTTTCCATTCCGCACGTTCATCGGCTTTTGCAACAATCATGGCCTTTTACAAGTACGAGACAGACCACAATGGCGCACAGTTTCTGGCGGGTCTTGCAACTATGTTCAGAAACTGGCCTCAGAGATTTCCGGCAAAGTCATTTTGAATGCCGGCATTTCAGATATCCAGCGCAAACCCGGATCGATCACGGTTTACTCAAGAAGCGGTCACGCATCCTCCTACGATCATGTCGTGTTTGCGTGTCACTCAGATCAAGCACTTGCCCTGCTCAATGCGGAAGGCAATGCCTCTCGCGCAGAACGCCAGATCCTCGGATCAATCCGGTATCAGCGAAACATCGCCATCCTGCATCGCGACATTTCTCTTATGCCGAAGCGCAAAGCAACGTGGTCCGCATGGAACTTCATCGGCAACCAGATGGGAAACAACGCTCTGTGCGTGACGTACTGGATGAATGCCCTTCAAAGACTGAACACCTCTGAGGATGTATTTGTCACCCTCAACCCGAGCCATCAACCAGCTGAAGGCTCCGTGCTACGCACCTTCCAATACTCCCATCCGGTTTTCGATCAAACTGCACTGTCCGCTCAAAGGCAACTTTGGCAAATTCAGGGCGAACGGCGCACTTGGTTCTGCGGCGCTTACCTGGGCTATGGCTTCCATGAGGATGGGTTGCAGTCTGGCTTGGCCGTCGCTGAGGCGCTCGGTAACGTCCAACGCCCATGGACATGCGATAATCCCAACGGACGCATTGGCCTGCCCGAAGACTGGCCCTACGGAAGTTATCAGGAGGCTGCGGAATGATCCTGACAGGACGACAGCAGGAAACCACAAATGCACCGCTCAGGATCTACCTGGGCGATGTGGTGCACTGCCGTCATGATCAGATCAAACACAAGCTCAGCTATAAAGCCGTTTCCTTTTCAATCGACATTGACCGATTGCAAGACGTGAACCAGATATCGCGCTTACTGTCCGTTGACCGGTTCAACCTATTCAGCTTCCATCCATCAGACCACATGGAAGAAGGTCATTCATCCCTGCGCGGTTATGTAGAGGATGTGTTGAAACAAGCGCACATAACCGCCATTCCCGAACAGATACGGCTCCTCGCCTACCCTAGATTTTTAGGAAGAGCCTTCAATCCAATCAGTGTGTTCTACTGCTATTCGAAAAACAAATTGGAAGCCATTCTCTATCAGGTTCGAAACACCTTTGGCGACATGCACCATTATGCCGTTGAAATAACGCCATCTGAGCATAAAGGCATTCAACAGGCCTACCGCCACTCCTGCCCAAAGAACTTCCATGTTTCACCGTTTCTGGAAGTCTCCGGTCATTATCATTTTGTTGCACGTCCACCAACAGACCATGTTTCACTCATCATTCGGCTGACACAGGGCAGCGCACCTGTATTAACCGCCAGTTTTCAGGGAAGACAAAAGGCGGCGACAACAACGCGCCTCCTCAAGATCGGCCTTCGGTACTTCCAGAATTCGGCAAAAATCCTGGGGCTCATTCATTTCGAAGCCCTCAAACTCTGGATCAAAGGCGCTCGCTTTCACAAGCGACCATCACCGCCAGCATCCATCGTAACGAGTATGCACAAGCAAACTCCAGCACTCAAAAAGACCAAAATAAACTCAGGGAGACACCCATGACACTCAGAGATCACTCCTCCCTCAGTCCGTTGACCGGCACAAAAATGACAGAGCTTAACCTCTCTTCAAAACTTTGGAAGACATTGCTGGACCGTATGCTCCGCCGTCTCTCCGAAGGTCATTTATGGGTCATTCTTCCCAATGATCAAATGCTTTCCTATGGCAACCCGTCTGGGAAAGGTCCGGTCGTAACCGTCAAGATTTTAAGCACTCGCCTTTTATGGCGTCTTCTTTCCGGTAACTCTCTCGCATTGGCCGAAGGGTATCTGGAAGAAGACTGGCAATGTAGCGACCTGAGGTCTCTGTTCGATTTGCTGGTGGCCAACAAACACATCATGCAATCTGTCACCAAGCGCGGCATCCTCTCACGCGCTTTCGCCCGCCTGCGCCATTTGGCAAATGCAAACACATTAAACGGTAGCAAGCGCAACATCGCGTTCCACTACGATCTTGGAAATGACTTTTACAGCCACTGGCTCGATGAGACGATGACCTACTCATCTGCCTACAAGCTAAAACAGCACGAAACACTCGAAGACGCCCAGCGTAGAAAGTACGATCGTGTCTTGCAGATGACCGATACACAACCAGACCAACAAATTCTGGAGATTGGCTGCGGTTGGGGTGGCTTTGCTGAACATGCCTGCACTGCCGGACGTGATGTGCACGGCATCACACTCTCGCAGGAGCAGCTCAGATTTGCCCAATCCCGCCTTCAATCCCAAGAAACTGACGGAAGTGCATCCTTCGAACTGCGCGACTATCGCGAAACGCAAGGCCAGTACGACGCCATTGTCTCAATCGAGATGATCGAAGCGGTGGGTGAAGAGAACTGGGCCGGTTATTTTGAAAAGCTCAAGTCTCGCCTGAAACCCGGTGGCACTGCTGTCATTCAGGCAATTCTCATCTCTGACGAAAAGTTCCATAGTTACCGCAAGAACGTTGATTTCATTCAGCGCTACATCTTCCCGGGAGGTTTGCTCCCCTCAGCGAAGGAACTTGCAAGGCAGATTGAGCAACAAAAACTGCAGCTCGTGACACGTGAGTTCTTTGGTGCAGACTACGAGCAGACACTCATACGCTGGAGAAAGTCGTTCTTCCAGAGCTGGCCAGAAATTGCCAAGCTGGGCTACGACAACCGCTTCAAGCGGATGTGGCATTACTATCTGGCATATTGTGAGGCTGGCTTTGCTGAGGGAACCATCAATGTTGGCCTGTTTCAGATCAAAAAACCAATTTGACGAAGGTGAAGTTGGGCCAGACAGGCCCAACCAATCTTTTAGATCGCAGCACGCGAAGCAATCCACCTGATCATCGCACCAATAACCGGCAGCTTGCGATAGAAATGGCGTGAAGCATCCCAATAATCATAGTGCGCACAAACTTTGGCATTCTTGTCAAAGTGCACCTCAGTCACCCCCCGCACGCCCCAGTTGCCAAGCAGTTTTTGCTTGCAGGTAAAATCCCAACGCATGAAACACAGATCACCAGACCAGGCCAAATCGAGTATCTTGAACCGTGGCTCCTGAACATCCTCATACATCTTGTGAAAGACCTTTTCGAAGTTAGCACGCCCTTTCACATCATTAAACGGATCAATGAAGTGCACATCATCACTGATGAATTCATGAACGTCTTCGATACGGTCCGGCGTAACCTCTTCAAAGAAAAGCGCATACAGCTTTGCAGCAGCCTCCAGATCAGCTCTCTCAGTCATCGTTTACTCATCCTTCTCGTAACCGGAAAGTAGAGAGCGTATGGCAACAAGCGCAGGATCTTCATGATAGCAGCAAGACGGAACGGGAAGTAAATCTCAAACTTGCGCTTCTCTAGCCCATTATAGATATCCTTGGCAGCCTGCTCTGGTTCCAAAAGAAATGGCATCTCAAAGGTGTTCTTGTCAGTCATAGGGGTCTTTACGAAGCCCGGATTCACAAGCGACAGGTCAATCCCAGCCTTGTCAAAGTCAGGTTTCAAACTTTCACAAAGGTTGATCAGCGCCGCTTTGGTTGGCCCATAACAAGCAGCGTTGGGAAGACCGCAATACCCGCTTAATGAACTGACGATCGCGATGTGCCCTGCACCTTGCTGTTTCAGCAACGGAAAGAGCCCCGCAATCACACGTACAGCACCAAAGTAATTCGTATCCATGGAAGCCACAGAATGCTCTTCACTCAGCACATCTATGCCACCCGGAAAGTACACGCCTGAGCAATACACCGTAAGGTCAGGCAGTTTGCTGGTCTGCTGAAAACGCTCCAAAGCCTCAGAGACTTGCACTGCATCGGTCACATCAAGCGGCATCACGTCAACACTGCTGGCATCCTGAGCAACAGCCTGAAGCTTCTGCTCATTTCGCGCACTGACAGCAACCTGCCATCCAGAACGCGCATACAACTGGGCAAGGCTTGCTCCAATGCCGGAACTCGCTCCAATAATCCAAACCAGCTTCTCATGTTCTGCCATAACGCCCTCTCTATTTGCTCTTACGCAGCGAGGTAACTTTCAGATCACGCTTGCGTCCCATCCAACAGCGCAAGAAAACGGCGGCTATCACTTCTGATCTCGTTCTTCTTGCTGTCACTCATCTTGTCCCAGCTGCGGTAGATCATCGAGACTCTGGGATTGCCTCGGAGTTTCTCTTCATTCTGATCCAGAAAATTCCAATAAAGGTAGTTGAAGGGACAGGCTTTCTCACCCGTCTTCGTTGCATGGGAATAAGAGCAGTGCTCGCAGTAGTTCGACATTCTGTTGATGTAAGCACCACTGGCTGCGTATGGCTTTGAAGCGAACAGCCCACCATCCGCAAACAGGATCATTCCATTCACATTGGGCAACTCCACCCACTCATAAGCATCTGCATAAACTGTGAGATACCATTCACTCACTTGTTTGGGAGCAAGCCCGGCAAGCAACGAGAAGTTCCCGATCACCATCAACCGCTGAATGTGATGCGCATAGGCATTTGCTTTTGTCTCAACAATACACTGGTGCAGACAATTCATCTGTGTCTCTCCAGTCCAGTAGAACTCAGGCAGATTTCGAGAGGCCTCAAAATAATTCAGTCCTGCATAGTCAGGCATCGAGAGCCAATAGATCCCCCGAATGAACTCCCGCCAGCCCACAATCTGCCGGATAAAGCCCTCAACAGAGTTCAGTGGAGCTGTTCCATCAAAATACGCTCGTTCCGCTGCCCGAACACATTCGAGAGGAAGCAGCAAGCCGCAGTTGAGATAGAAGCTGATGTGACTGTGAAACATCCAGGGTTCGCCCTGAACCATCGCATCTTGATAGTCCCCAAACTTGCCAAGACGCTCAGCAACAAACTGGTCCAATGCCTTAAGTGCATCCTCACGCGTAACTGCAAGAGAAAACGGCTGTAAATCACCAAAGTGTTCGGGAAATTGGTCCGCAACAAGTGCCAGCACCTCCTCTGTAACCCAGTCTGGCTCAACAGAAAAAGGAGCTGGCACATCCAACTCCTTTGGTGCCTTCTTGCGATTGTCATGGTCATAATTCCACTGTCCACCCAGCGGTTTGTCACTCTCCATCAAGATGGCTTGATCACGTCGCATCTCTCGATAAAAGTACTCCAACCGTAAGCTCTTGCGCCCGGATGTCCACTCTTGAAAACCTTCAGCAGAACAGAGAAAGCGGTCATCCTCACGCAGCTCAACCGGCATACCTAGTCGCTCCTGCCAGCTCTCCATCTCATCCAGCAGGCGATATTCACCGGGCTTTGTCACAATGACTTCAGAAACAGTGCCGTCCTTGATTAACCGAAGGACTTCCCCAAACAAACGACCAGTATTCTCAGCACAATCGTAATTTACATAGACAACCCGATGCCCCCGAGACCTCAGTTCTTCAGCAAAATGACGCATTGCCGAAAACAGAAACGCAATCTTCTTCTTGTGATGACGAACATAAGTCGCTTCCTCGCGCACCTCCGCCATCACAATGACATCTTCACCCGGCTTTGCATCGCGCAGGCTGGAAAGAGACAAACTCAACTGATCCCCAAGCACCAGGCGCAAACGCATCCGCAGTTCTCTCCTAAAGGCAGCCCATCAAACTCCTCAAAAGGTAGAACGCAAAGAACAACGAAGCCATACCCAACAAATAGGTCAAGCCTCCCCCTGAGACACGTTGTCTTGCGGCGTCATACAGAGCCGCAGTTATGCTCTCACTCTTCTCAACTCCAAATACCTTGAGAAACTCACCCTGCAACCTCCCCCCTTCTCACAATCCCGTCTCCTTTCACAAGCTCAGTTAAGCATTCGGGACAAGAGCCTCCATCTCACTCAGCACGAAGCATTGGTGCCACAGTTCAACCATGTCCATGCTGCTGCGAATACGTTGCTCAAAGTGACCATGAAGCAAGACGCGCGAATGGATCAAAGAGAGCGCGTTTTTCACATTTCAACGCAACTTTTACAAAAGCACTCACCGTTTCTGACCGATGAACGCAAACTGTCGCAAGCCCCACTTCATAGACATAACAAAGTTGGCAGGAGAAGCCTCAACCATCACAGTATTGGTGCTCAAGAGTGGTCATATTTTGAGTAATTCCGAACGACTGATTTGCTGTTTAACACCTCAAAATCAGCGTAATTCAGCAGTTTTCCACGCTTTGTACAAAAAATTCGACACTTATGACGGTAAAAATTCATCAAGCATATAAATGCTGTTTTTTAGGCAGAACATCTTAGAAAAATTAGTTAAGCCTGATAATTGCAACCGCAAATCGTGATAGCAGTGCTCAACGACAACAATCCCGCAAGGCGCCCTGCACATCACATAAGATATTGTATTTATTATATTTTATGTAGATCTCAGATTTCTCACAAGGTCCATAAGATGATCTTATGCACCAAGAACATGCGATAAATACGCTATCTCAATCAGAGAACATTGTCTGCTCAGTCCACAAAACAAGCAACAAGAACACTTTGGCTAGTTTTCGCAATGTATGAATTGCTAATATTTCAAATATTATACTTTGATTTAAGTAACAATTTGAGAGATCTAAAACTGATGATTATTTTTGCTTGTATAGGCGTGATCCATTTCCACTTATAACTGAATTGTTTACTACAAGCTTCAGCTTAGTTTCATATTACCTATTGGGAATCCACACTCCAACTCTTAAGTAATCATATCTATAAGCTTTAAGAGTCCAACAGTTAATATTCATGGTTAACAATAAAGCTAAAATTTTAGTCACAATGACGCCGGGTAACTACTTCAGTCACACAGTGCAAAAACTTTTTTACTCGACATACATATTGGTATTAATATATTATTTACCATGTTTGATTGCACATAATACAGTCGAAAGCAAAAAATAGACTGATCTGGGGTGTGCCAAAACCACTGTAACGCATAGGCAAATTTTGTAGGGGCTGTGATGTCTGATCTAACGGGGCATAGATCCAACTTTCCTTCCTTAATTGGAACAACAAAGCCATCCTTAAAGTCTGGCACGCATCCAGTTGTGGATGTCGCCGCTGTTTCAATTGCACAGCAATTTGCGTCTGTTCAGTTGAATTGGGTTGATCTGGAATTCGACGAAACAACAAAAGCTCTCTGGCTTTATATGAAAAGCGAAGGGCGTCCTTGCTTTACACCTGAGTTGCTGAGTGAACTCGCACAGTCACAGGCCGTGATGAAGCGTCTTTTTGAGACTTATCAGCCAGCAGATCCGTGCCCGATCAACTTCAAGGTCGTCGCCTCTCGTATTCCAGGCGTTTACAATCTCGGCGGTGATCTTAACCTGTTCATCCAACTTATCCGCGAAAAAGACCGTGAGAAGCTTCACCAGTATGCCGTTGATTGCATTGACGTTGTTTACCGCAACGCTATCTCTTCAAACCTGCCAATCGTCACGATCGGCATGATCCAGGGTGATGCATTAGGTGGTGGATTCGAAACTGCCCTCTCTTGCGATGTGATCATCGCAGAACGCCAAGCCAAATTCGGCCTGCCGGAGGTTCTGTTCAACTTGTTCCCTGGCATGGGAGCTTACAGCTTCCTGTCACGCATGGTCGATGGCCGTGTTGCAGAAAAAATGCTTATGAGTGGACGCCTCTACTCAGCTGAAGAACTTCATGAAATGGGAATTGTTCATGAAGTTGTTGAAGAAGGTGAAGCACCGTTTGCGGTTCAGCAGTACATCACCAAGAACGCACGCAAACACACCGCTCACTCTGCCATTTACCGCGCAGGCCGTACCGTTCAGCCCGTTGCTTATGAAGAACTGATTGACGTCGTCGAGATTTGGGTCGACGCCGCTCTGTCTTTGTCCGACCAGGACTTGAAAAAAATGGAGCGCCTGACAAAAGCTCAGGATCGTCTCGGTGCTCCATCTGTACGTAAACAAGCTTTCTAGAGTTGTACTGGCTCTAAGAAAAATCCAGTGTGCTCAAGCGGTTGATAGGATTACTTCCTTCCTGCTTGAGCTGCTGTAGATACCTGGTCAGGTTTTCATGATCACGCTTTACCTTGCCTGACAGCTTACGAAGCATGTCTTCACCCAGGATCGGCATTTGCGGCGCAGGCAAGTTCTCCATGTCATCACTCAGTTTCGCAACTTCCGTCGCCCCAAGGTTGACTGAAGCAGAACGAAGCGCATGCGCACTTGCCCGAAATAGCTCTGCATCCCGAGCATCAAATGCAGCTTTAATATCGCGATGCAGCTGTGTGGTGTCTTTCAGATAATCTTCAATCACAGCAATAACGAAATCCAGACCGCCAAGTGTTCTCAGTTGCGACAGGCTTGCATAATCGATCCCAGAGGAAACTTCAGAGGAAAACCGAGGATGCTCGGAAATTGACGTTACCTGACTATTAGCAATTTTCTTGCGTGTGATATTTTCGTAAACACCACTTTCTGCAATCACATCATCAGCCAATGTCAGAAGCTTTTGCGGCTCGATAGGTTTGGTCGCACATGCATCAGCCCCAGCTTCCTGCGCATTTCGCGCAGCCGCGCGACTTGCATCTGCTGTGAGCGCTATGATCGGAAGGCGATCCTGTCCAAGTTCCGTAATACGATGCAACTTGATAGTTTCAATACCGTTCAGCACCGGCATATTAATATCCATGATCGCCAGATCGTAAGAGTTATCTTCCAACTCATCTAAGGCCAGTTCGCCATTGCTGACGAGCTTGCAGGTATGACCGCCCTTTTGCAGAATTTTTTCAATAACACGCTGGTTGGTCTTGTTGTCTTCAGCAACAAGAATGTTCAGCCCAATATAGCGACTGAAATAAGCCTGCAGTTCTTCCTTAAGCTCCATGCCAGATTTCGCATCTTCCGCACCTGCGGCCCTTAGAGCCCAGGCAACCGCTTGCGTGGAAACCGGAACTTTGATCGAAGAAACAATACTTGGCTGGAAAACGTCCTCGCACTCTTTTTCCGATGCAGCTGAGTAAACTGGAATCAGATTGACGTTGTGATGGTGACCAGTCGATTTGAGCGCATAGTGCAGGCTATCCGACGTCGCTGCCAGAACATCTTCCCCAACGAAGAGAACAATCTTGCTGCCATCACTGGATGTTTGCTGACGCAAAGCACTGAAGGCACTGCCAACTGTCTCAAAACACTCATGCTCGATGCCACAATCCTGCAAAGAAGCAGCGCAAACATCCCGCAGATCCTTGCGTTTGGAGACAATAGCAACAGCCCCATCTTCCACTTCAAGCCGAATTGTCTCATCACTAACAGCACGGCCAACCTTCAGCTCAATGATAAAGGTGCTGCCCTGCCCCGGCTGGCTGGTGACAAACACCTCACCGCCCATCGCACGGACAACTTCGCGCACAATGGAAAGACCAAGACCTGTCCCGCCAAATCGATCCACGATGCTGTCATCAGCCTGCGTGAAACGGTCAAAAATGCGCGACTGAGCATCTTCAGAAATGCCAATACCGGTATCTTTAACTTCCAGCTGCAATCGAATTTCGCCACCATCTGCTTCCTTGCAAACTGCGCGAATGGAAACGGAGCCTTCTTCGGTAAACTTGACAGCATTGCCGGCAATATTCAGCAAAACTTCGCGGATATGACGTGCATCGCCCACGAGGAGCGGAGGTAAGTTGCTGTCCACGTAGCGCGAAATAATCAACCCTTTACCGCGCGCTTGGCCTTGCACAATCTGTGTCACCTCACGCAGGATCGAGTTCATATCAAAGACCGTCCGACTGACGATCATTCGACCACTTTCAATCCGGCTAAAATCAAGAATGCCGTTGATCATGGAAAGGAGCGAGCTACCGGAATACTTGATGGTCTTCGCCATATCCCGCTGCTCAGCATCCAACTGCGTATCCTGGATCAGATCACCCATGCCAATGATCGCATTCAATGGTGTCCGCAACTCATGGCTGACAGCGGTGAGGAACTGGGTCTTCGCTCTATTAGCGGTTTCAGCAGCATGCTGTGCTGCGGTCATCGATCTGATGAGCTTGCTTGCATAGAGCGGCACAACAACAAGACACCCAAGCAAACCCAGACCGAGAATGAATTCACCTTGCCAGTATGGGGTCGTCAACACCACAGCGAACCCACTCACAGAGGCAATTGTCGCCAACGCCAGATAATCCAACCCAAACCGGAAACCGTTTCCGAAAATCACCCAAAGATAGATAGGGAACAGGATTGAAAGGTATTCCCCTCCCACATACAGGCCGGCAGAGACCGCCCCTACATCTAGAAAAATCGCGAGAACGCGACGAAGCGAACTGATGTTCTGCGAGTAAAGCAAATGAGCGAGCAGTGCCAGGGAGCCAAGCCCAAACGTGGTCATGATGACATTTGTCTGGAAATTCTCATGGGAACCAAAAGTGATATTGGAAGCGAGGTAAGGCGTGATCAGCAAGGTGAACATAAAACGGTTCAGAGACATCTCGCCTTCACCGCCACCCAACTGAATAATACGCTTATATAGATCCTTTAATCCGCTCAGCGGGAGCAGCTGCAGCTTCGTTTTTCTGTTGTCGTTCATAGTTCAAACTCCGCCCCAGCCAACGCTCTTTGCTGCCCGTTTCCTTGCAAGTTCGCCGCTTGCTCTTCCAGGAGACGTAAAAAGTCCTCAGCAGGTACAGGCTTGCCAAACAGATAACCCTGCGCCATTTCACAGCCGGCATCTGTGAGATATTCAGCCTGTTCCCGGGTCTCGACACCTTCTGCAATGATGGAGAGATCGAGGCTCTTACCCAAACCAACAATAGCCTTAATGATGACCGTGTTGTTCGGATCCGTCATCATATCGCGCGTGAAGCACCGATCAATTTTCAGGCAATCAACGGAGTATCTGCTCAGATATGCGAGGGAGGAATAACCCGTCCCAAAGTCATCAATCGAAATCGCAATTCCCATCTCGCGGATTTCGCGCAAGTCGCGGACGGTTGCTTCTGAGCCATGCAAAACGATGTTCTCTGTGATCTCAATCTCAAGTTTATCAGGCGGCAAACTGCAGGAAACCAAAGCATCTTTCAAAAGCTGTGGCACGTTCTGCTTACGGAATTGTGTTGGTGAAATGTTCACGGCAATCCGAGGCGTTGCCACCCCTAAGTCGAGCCACTTCTTTGCCTGCTGACAAGCAGCAAAAATCACCCACTCGCCGATTGGCAGAATAAGCCCAACCTCTTCAGCTGTTCCCAAAAAGACGTTGGGAGCAACCACACCATAATCTGGTCGGTTCCATCTCAGTAGAGCTTCAGCGCCAACAATCTCTTGGGTCCGCAAATCAATCTGAGGCTGATAAAACAGTTCCAGCTGGTTATGTTCAATCGCGTTTCGCAGCTCAGCTTCCAACGCGACTGTTTCTTTGACATGGTGATCCATCTTCGTCGAAAACAGATGGAACGTATTTCCGCCATCAGCCTTGGATTGGTACATGGCCATATCAGCACAGCGCAGCAACTCTTCGCTGTTAAGGCCATCCTCCGGGTATTTGGTAATCCCAACGCTGGCACTCGTCTGAAGTTCCCGCCCACTGATATGGAACGGCTCTTCAACCACGCTCACCAAATGTTGGGCAAAACTCAAAGCCTCTTCTGAGCTCTTCAAATCCGTTTGAAGAATAGCAAACTCATCACCACCCAATCGCGCAACCAGGTCTGAACCATCTACACAGCGCAATAAACGCTCTGCGAGCACCTCCAGGAGGCGATCACCAGTACGATGACCCAAGGCATCATTGATAGATTTAAAGCGATCCAGATCGATGAAATGCAGCGCAAAGCTACGACCGCTGTTTCGGCACTGGAAAATCTCTTCATCAATGCGCTCACCAAGCATGGTTCTGTTTGGCAAACCCGTCAACGCATCATGGTGCGCAATATGAAGCAAATGCGCTTCTGCACGTTTGCGATCAGAGATATTGGTCGCGGTCGTCACAACATGCGTTGTGTTCCCATCAACGTCCAGCAGAGGGCTTTTTGTAACGATGAAGTGAAAAATATCACCAGCATGGTTTCGCTGTTCAATTTCATAGGGCGGCAAGGCTCTGCCCGTAATGAAAACCTTACGGTCCAAACGACGATTTCTCTCACGGGTAAACTTATCAAACTTGCCGTAGGTATCTTCACCAACAAGATCTGCCGTGGTCGAGTCCAAAAAGCGCGCCCAAGCCGCATTCGAGAACGCACATAGCCCATCTCGTGTGCTGGTCGTAATCATAGCCGGAACACTATCGATCACCTGCGCCAGCTGTTCACGAGAATCTCGGAGAGCTTCCTTGCTCTGCTGCTCTACGTTGACCAGTTCCTGTTCAAGAAAGCGAGCATGACGTTTAACCGCATTTTGCTCTTCTCGCAGAGCAAGTAGGTTTCTGGCTCGACTAACGAACTCATTGTGGTCAACCGGACTTTGCAGGAAATCAGTTGCGCCCGCCTCCAGCGCACGAATTCTAAATGAGCGATCCGTAAAGACGGTGATGACAACAATCGGCACATCGCTGCAATGCTCAAGCGCACGCACCTTTTGCGTTAGATCTGCACCATCCATTTCCGGCATGCTGTAGTCGGTAATAATCAAGTCGGGGACGCTGCTCTCCATATATTCGAGAGCATCAACCGGCGAAGCAAAACAGTGTACTTTGACAGATGCATCTACAGCGAGAGCAAGCTTTTCAAAAATGCTTCTATTAATTGCCCTGTCATCGACAATAACGATTGTTGTCATGCAGCTACCACCACGAGCCTAACTGCCGAAGGCAACAAACACCCGCAGCAGTTGAACAAATTCACCCCATGGTTATCTTCGCTTAAGGAGACAGTGTTAAGAAATGCCAAATAGTTATCATTAAATGCCTAGTATCAAACTTGTGGTTCTATATACCTATCGACATACATCAGTCGTCCACTGCCAGTGCACAGACGCTTTAGTTTCCTTCATCAACAAAATAAAGCTAACGTAAGCGGCAGTTTGCGGGGATTTCGAAGATAAATCAAAGGGCTTCTCAATTAGTTACTGAAACATTGAGAACACAATAAAAAATTTTCTTCAAATTGCACTAAACAATTGTGAATATAGATCTATATACACTCACATTAAGCTAGTGCATCTGACAATTAAACAAATAAGAGTGCAGTAACAAAAGTGAGTCTCATGAAGAAAGCAGGTATCGCCCCACTATTCTCCTTTGAACCATTCTTAGTCGAGACAGTTCAGTATTGAACTTTCTACCAAGAAGTATAGCACTGCACAAAGCCCATATCATTGAACCATCTTAACGCAACAAGCCATTAAGAACGGCTGGTATCAAGGCTCCCTGAAGGCCCTCGACATGCTGTCACGAACAGGCTCCATGAGATAATCGAAGAAGGTTCTGTCTCTCGTTGTGATGTACACCTCCGCAGGCATACCTGGAGTTGCTTTGAAGTTTAGATATGCAGGAATTTTCTCACGATCCAACTTCACACGCGCCTTATATACATCAGCAGAAACGCTCATCGGATCCTCGCTTCGCAACGCATCCGCTGAAACATAAACAACCTTGGCATCCAACATAGGTGTAATACGCTGGTTCAAAGCCGTCAGGCGAACCATTGCCTTCTGCCCTTCTTTCACGTTGTCAATCTCAGTGGTCTGGATTGATGCTTCAATAATAAGCTCATCCTGAAGAGGTAGGATTTCCGTTAGATCCTTACCACTCTCAACCACACCACCTGCCGTGTGATAACGCATCCGAACCACAATCCCACGCACAGGCGCCACGATCTCAACGCGTTGCAAAACATCTTGCGCTGCACGTATTTGCTCACTCACATCATCCAGGTCAGCATTAACAACTTGGAGCTCCCCGACAGCGGTTTGCGAGGCTTCATTCTCCGCCCTCACGATTTGTGCCTTTGCTCTGGCGATACGTTCGGTTGCATCTCCAATCTCAGCAAGGATACGACCTTCCTCACCTTTGAGATTTGCAAGTGAGCGTTGAATTCGAAGTACGTCAGATTTCCGAATGAGGCCTTTTCCAAGGATTTTCTGTTTGGAATCCAGCTCTTCCTGAAAAAGCTCCATTTGCTCTTTCACCGCACAAGCTGCGATTGGCCACCTTGTATCCTCTCCTTAAGCGCATCAATACCTTGCGTAAAAATATCAATTTCACTCCGAAGTTTTCGAGTTCTGGCTTTGAAGGTCAGCGACTGGTTCAGAATAATACTCTTGATCTTGGGCTCCTGTGCAGTGCTTAAGAGCTCCTTCGGCAGCACCAATGACTTCTGGCCTTTGGCCTCTTGCGTCAAACGCGCCTGAATAGCTTGAAGGCGTGCCTGCCGGATCAATAAACGTTCAAGGTTAGCTTTGGCCGCTGTCTCATCAAGTTTCATTAGTACAGCACCAGCAGCAACCACATCCCCTTCTTTCACAAGGATTTCCTTGATGATCCCACCTTCGAAATGCTGCACGATCTTGTTTTGCCCAGTGGCAACAAAAGAGCCTGAGGCGACTACAGCCCCTGCCATGGGGGCACTGGAAGCCCAATACCCAAATCCGGCAAATGTAAAGGCAATAACGATAAAACTAGCCAACATAGGCGCACGAGTTGTGCGGGGCACATCCTCATACCAACTTCCATCAAGTATAAGAGCTCTAGTAGACATAAAAATCACCAAATAAAAAAGCTTAGACTATTCAGCTGGTTGTGCTGCTGGCAGATTATGCCCCGGTGCATTTTGATGCTGAGAAATGCCGGGCCGCTTACCAGTTATCAATGGCATCACTTCATCGCGGCTGCCAAAGGCAGCAACCGTCCCATCTTTCAGCATCATGATCTTATCGACACAACGAAGCAAAGCAGGCCTTTGAGTAATAGCAATAACAGTCATGCCATCTTGCTTGGCACGTTCAAGAGCTTGAGCGAGTGCCTGCTCCCCGATTGTATCCAAGTTAGAGTTCGGCTCATCTAGCACCAACAAACGCGGATTATTGTAAAACGCGCGTGCCAATCCGATACGCTGTCGCTGCCCACCAGAAAGCGGTGCACCATCCATAGCAACCTGCGTCTCATAGCCCTGCGAAAACTGCGAAACCATCTCATGAATGTCCGACATCTGAGCAGCTTTGAAGACATCTTCATCTTTGGCTTCACGGTTCATACGAGCAATGTTTTCTTTGATCGTACCAGGGAAAAGCTGCATATCCTGTGGCAGATACCCAATGTTTTCACCAAGTTGCCGGCTATCCCAGTTCCGCAGATCCATCATATCAAGGCGCACATTACCGGCCGTTGGAATAAGGGAACCAACCAACATCCTCCCAAGCGCGCTCTTGCCTGATCCCGAAGCTCCAACCACCGCCAAAGATTCACCGGGAGAAAGCTGGAATGAAATGCCATTCAAGATCACGCGCTTGTTGGGCGGTGGAACAAAAAGCAAGCGCTCGACGCTCAGCCGCCCCGCAGGATTCGGCAGGCGCAACCTATGTACATTGAGGGGCGAAGTATGGAGCAGCTTCTGAATACGCCCATATGCACTTTTAGCGCCCACATAACTCTTCCAACCATCAATAATGCCTTCAACTGGAGCCAACGCACGGCCACCAATAATAGAAGCCGCAATAATCATCCCTCCGGTAATTTCATTTGAGAGCGCAAGCCACGCCCCCCAACCCAGCATCGTGATTTGCGTTGACAGGCGAATGAATTTTGAGATCGCCGAAATCAAGACGTTTCGATCTTGTCCATAATCTGAGCTTTCAAAGACTCTGCAGTCTCTTTACCCCAAATAATCACGCCTTCCGGGATCATCCCCATCGCATTCATGACCTACGCATTCCGTGCCATTGCTTCGGCTTGCAGATTGGCACGCGAAGAAAACGCATTGGCCTTACCAAATGGAACGGCTGTCAACTTCTGATTGATCCTTGCAAGCACAAGGAGCAATAAAATAGTCGTCGTCACAATCATCCCCAAATGCGGATGAACCAGATAAACAACGAACAGATAAATGGGAGCAACCGGTGCATCCATGATGGTCAGAAGAACCGAACCAGTCAGAAAACTTCGCAACTGCTGAAGGTCGGAAAGAGCCTGAAATTCCTGACTACTACCGTTGTGAGAGGCTCGCGCCGCTGCACTCAAAACAGGCCCACCAAGGCGTGTTTCAACATCTACAGCAACCCGCATCAGCATAAAGCGCCGGAACATATCCAGCAGCACATGTGCAAGCACAAGCCCAATAACGATGGCTGTCAGCATCACCAAAGTATCAACACTCCGGCTCGTCAAAACGCGGTCGGAAATCTGGAATAAGTAAATTGGAACAGAAAGGATAAGAAGACTGGCGCAAAACGAGAAGAAACCAACATAAAGCAGGTTTACCTTGACACGCGCCAATCCATTCTGCATCAACTTGCGAAAATCGATATCTTCATAGGGCCCTCCATTCTTCCTGGAGGCGAAATTGCCCTTTTGGCTGGCGAGTTTTTCTCCATGTACAGGCTCTTGTTGAACACCATCCACCTGCAATGTTTTGCTCGCTTGCCCCCCACGTTGCCGGCTATTGTTCTTTGTCGTTCGAGCTTTAAACATATATTCTCTCTATAAAAACCTATTAAAATCAAACAAGTATATCGGAGACCATGTCACTCTCACCCGCATAAGGAACAAACGCGGGCGACGTTCCGGTTTCGCTACCACCGTCATTGCCAGTAAATGCAACAACTTCCGAAACCAGATCTATATTTCCATTCAATGCTGTTTCGAGATCATCTTCTTCAGAGACTACGATATTGACTTTTATGACAATGTCTTCCTCTGAGTATTCGCCATCCAAATATTGAAAGCCCGACTGACTATCATAATCGATGATGGTTGCTTTGTTGCTCGTTTTGTTGCTTGAAGTGTCCAGGTAACCATCTTGATCATCTTCAACGACCTCAGCATTAATAACCTGCGTGAGAACACCATCACTTTCTTCTTCTTCATGGATCTTCACATAGTCCGCATCCGAAAGAACATTAATCTGCTCGATCGCGTTGATCTGGTAATAATCGCCAGTGATGTAGAGAACTTTCAGATCAGTGCTTGGTAAGATCGGCAACCCACCTGTCGCTGAAGAGGCGGTATACTCGTAGTCTCCTGCCCGACCACCCATCGCATCCACCAAACCGGTTACCTCAGAGGTCATCGGTTTCATCAGCGACCCGCCACCAATGTTCTTGTTCGTACCTTCATTGGTCAGCACATTATGCCGTCCGGTCTCATTGATAGATGCACCAGTCGCATCAACATAATCGGCATCCAGGAGGATATTTTTCTGACTGATGTAGTTGACGTCATAGTAGTTTCCAAGAACAACAATCACATCGTAATTCTGAATATTATCAATCAACTGCGCCGCGTTGACCTGGGTGTTGTCACCGGTCTGGACATAATACCCACTATTGTTCAACTGATATGAAACGCAGTCATCATCAGAAAGAAAATTCTTCTGATTAACAATATTCAGATCATAAAAATTGCAGCTGACAACATCAACGCTCATGGAGTAGTCAGGGTTGTCGTAAGTAACTGCAGAGGAGATGATGTACTCGCCTTCGGACGTCACATTGGCATCATTGAAGACGATCGTTTCATCGAGTCCCTGA
Organism: Pseudovibrio sp. WM33; assembly: GCF_001623165.1. NCBI lineage: Bacteria > Pseudomonadati > Pseudomonadota > Alphaproteobacteria > Hyphomicrobiales > Stappiaceae > Pseudovibrio > Pseudovibrio sp. WM33. The sequence continues at coordinate 214,778 of NZ_LMCK01000055.1, read as the reverse complement.
CCGACTACAGTGTCCGCGGGCTGATCTGTTGGACCATAATATAGGTTGCTCTGAATGATCGAGTTTGTGGCGTAGTAATCCCCCATCACAACAGTCGAACATCTCAACTCGCTCAGATCCACAATTGAGGCAACGTTGACCGCTTCATTGTCTCGAGTCGTCACATAGCTGCTATCGTTCTGTTCATCCTCAGAGGTATCATCTTCGGCCTGCTCATCCTTAGGCAGCTCACCAATATTTTCGCCACTTGTAAAAGAGGGATTGGGAGCATCATTTTCCACTCTTTGAACCAGCATCTCGCCAATGGCATCAGCCGCACTTTGCGCATCACCATCATCAAAAATCTGGTCAAGCGTATCCAGCTCAATGTCACTCGCAACATCAAACAGTTGATCCAGCACCTCATCTGAGTTCCACTCAGGAATATCATCCCCAAACTCACTCTTGGACAAAAGCAAATCATCATCCGTCAGGGCGTTTTCCTGAGCGAGGTTTATTTCAATGTCCGGCGCATAAATATCGCGATAAGTGAAGGTGATGGTATACGTGTAGTCAAGTGATTGACCGCCATCTCCACCTTGCGGCAGCTCTGGGCCCGTACCGTCTTCAAACAGTACAACTTCAGAAGGCGGAACAAACTCAGAAGCATTTACAAGCGTCTCAACCGAATAAGGGAGACGGGTTTGTGACAGCGCATTAATTTCTGGCAAAAGCGACGGAAGACTGTAGAACTTTTCATAGGGAAGGTCTGTGGTACCTCCGCGAGAATAAACCACTTCCACCGGTGTAATCACAATAGTGTCTTGGGCAAACCGTGCTTCATCAAAGCTCTGTTCAGCTGTAGCGATACTATCAAAAATCTTCATATAGCCGATAAAGTGCCAGCTCAATTCATTTATAGCCTGCGACAGCATAAAATATCCTAACAATCTCATATGGATATATAAAACAACCTGCGCAGATCACTCCGCGCAGGTTGTTTTAGTTTGGATTATGCAAGGTCGTCTTCGCCAACCACGTTCACGGTTGAGGAACCGCCCACGACGTTGACATCAACAGCATTGGCTTGAACGTTCGCACCCATGACGATAGTCTGGTTAAAGGCATTCGCCACACCCAGAGCATCAGCAGTCGCAGCCGTAGAAGCCGTCACGCTGTAATCGTCACCAGTACCGAAGTCGAAGAGACTTTCAGCATCGTGGATGCCATCCGCAGACATCGCCTGACCACCATCAGCAACGATACTCTGATCAAGCGTTCCATGGTTATGAACTTCAACATTGGTGATCGTATCTTGATCATACAATGCATTTGCTTGCTCAGCACCGAAGATGGTGTCAGTGCCATTCGCATCCAGATTACCAAAGAAGCCACCACCAACATCTGGGCTACCAGAAGGCGTGATGTCCAATGCACCCAGACCGTCATCTTCCCCTGTAAAGAGAAGCGTGTCGTTCTGACCTGTAACATCCAGCTCAGTCGAGTTGACCTGCTTGTTACCACCTGAGTACAGGCTCTGGTTAAAGGCAGATGTCTTCGCCGTAGCATCCGCAGAAGCAACAGCTTCCGCAGTTACGGTGTAGTCATCACCAATAGAACCATTAGCAACGAACGAACTCACTGGATCAGTAATACCGTCACCAGAGTCAGCATCACCACCAGTTGCCGTAACAGTCTGAGTTAGCTCATCGAAGTTTTCGACATCGGCTTCATCAATCTGGTCGTTGTCACCAGCAGTGTTGTTTTGTGAGAACAAGGCAAGGCTGTCAGCATTGCCAGCAACGGTACCGGATCGAATTGAGTTCGAAGCCCCACCCTCACTGTCATCACCAACGGAGATGACATTCTTGTTGTCTCCAACAATCTCGACATCTGCTGAGTTTACCTGCGCATTACCACCGGTAGATATTACCTGGTTGAATGCTGAGGCTTCCGCGACAGCATCAGCAGACGACAAGGCTTTACCTGTGAGAGATGCATTGTCACCAACGTTCAGTGCACTCTTCACATCGGTGCCATCAATGCCACCGGAACCAACACCAGCACTCGCAGTACCACCTGTTGCGGTAACATCCTGCTCAACATCAGAGTAGTTCGCTACATCCGCATCAGAAATACTGTCACCATCATAAATGGTATTGCTCTGATACCCTCCGAGGAGGGAGTCGGTTGAATCTACTCCGCCGTTGTTAGCTGGACCAGTACCGGCCACAGATGCGAACGCTACGTTAGAGTCTTCGCCAGCAGATTGAACATTACTGCTTCCACCGGTTACGCTCAGATCAAGGTCATTGCTCTGAGCGTAACCACCAGAAAACAGTTTCTGGTTCATAGTCGACGCTGAGGCTGATGCATCTGCAGTTGCCTGCGTAACACCAGTGATCAAAGAATCATCTCCAACACTCGCAGCTCCAACATCTCCATCCCTATCAGCAACACTGATGCCAGCACCACTTGTGGCTGTTCCACCATCAACATCAACAGTCTGAGTGCTATGCCCCCAGTTAGTAACGTCTGCAAGGCCAATCTGATCAACATCACCAAGCTGGTTGCTCTGATCACTCCACGAAGTTGTTGTGGTGTCATGATCGACAGGTGCAATCGGCTCAGACCCAGCAGTAGCTCCACTCTCACCAGCTGCTGCAACAGCTTTGTTACCACCAGTAATATCGACATCGACAGAGTTTGATTGAGCATTGCCACCAGTTTTGAGCGTCTGCCCAAAGTTGATCGCTGCGCCTACACCATTCGCACTTGCAGAAGCACTGCCGGAGATGGAACTATCATCACCAACTGTATCAGGCCCTAGATTACCACCAAGAGCTTCAATACCGTTACCTGCGGTCGCACTGCCACCATCAGCTGTGACAGTCTGCACCACATCTGCCCCACCAGTGTTGATGACATCAGGGCTAGATAGGGTGTCGCCTTCGTACATCTCATTTTCTTGAGACTGGAAGGATCGGGTATTTGTGTTGGTGTCACCTCTGCCAGCCAAAAGCGAAACAGGGCCTGCAGCAGCACCAGCATTGTCTTCACCAGCAATCGAGGCCGTCATTTCTGCGCCAGTCACAGAGACTTCAGCTGAGTTACCTTGTGCGTTTCCACCTGTGGTCAATGATTGTGTAAAGGACTGAGTGACACCTTGAGCATTTGCAGAAGCCGCAGCAGATCCGCTCATGTCAAAGTTACTATGCACCGCAGCAGAAGTACCGGCGTCAAAAGCAATACCGTTACCAGCATTCGAGATGCCGCCAGTTACATCTGCACTTTGTGAGCTGTCGTGCTCATTCCAAACATTCGCGTCATCAATCTCGTCTTTATCGCCAAGCGCATTAGACTGATTGCTTTCAGTGCGTGTCCCAGTTCTGTGATCGCCATAAACTGATGGGTTGTCAGCATTTAGTGACGCAGTAGCACCGTCCTCACCAGCAGAAGCAGTAACCTGATTTGCTCCAGTTACACCTAACTCAGAGGCATTACTTTGTGAGTTGCCACCAGTGCTGACTTTCTGTTCAAAGCTTGCAGCAACACCCAAAGCTTCAGACTTGGTAAGCGTCGAACCAGTAATGGAACCATCATCGACTACATGTTCCGCACCTAGGCGGCCACCATTCATGTCAATACCGTCACCAGCGGTCGCATCGTGACCGTAGGCTTCAATCTTCTGAGTAGAATGCCCCTCATTATGAAGGCTTGGCTCTAGAACTGCATCGGCATCGTAAGCTTCGTTAGACTGGTTAAACCGAGCATTTGTGCCTGTTTCAGATTCATTAATAGATGAATCCCAGTCGGCACTAACCTGAATACCAGCAGTCGCGTCATCTTCACCAGAGGTTGCCTGGCCGACACCAATACCTGTGATGTCAAGACTGGCAGAGTTGCCCTGGGCATTGCTACCTGCAGAAATGTCTTGTTGGAAACCAACACCAACAGCACTTGCTGAAGCAGATGCGATAGCACTGCCGCTTACGCTTCCGTCACCACCAACAGATGCAGAAGATCCGATATGGTCAATTGAATTGATGCCATCATCACTGGATGCATTACCTGCTTTGGCTTTAACAACCTGAAGAGAATCATCAAGATTGGCAACTTCTGGGTTTGCAATGGCACCATCAATGTTGCCGCCACCGAAGCCACCACCAACGCCATCATTCAGTTCATTTGACTGAGTAACACGCCCACGAGTGTTGGTATCTGAGTTACCAGATGTGTAATCCGTTCCACCGACAACAGCTTCTGCACCAGAACCGCCAGCACCAGAAACATCTACATCTGAACCTGTGATCGATAGATCGACATTGTTGCCCTGCTCGTTGCTACCAGTCTGCAGTGTCTGGTTGAAGCTACGCGCAAGACCAGAAGCATCTGCTTGCGCAGCAGTCGAACCAGTGATGCTTTCATCATCACCAACGCCAACATTTGAGCCAGCAATATCAGTTGGTCCAGCACCAATGATGCCATTACCAGAATCAGCATCACCACCTTTAACTTTTACACGTTGCTCAGCATCACCATCATTCGTGACGGTAACATTATTGAGTGTATCAAGGTCATTCGCGTAGTTGGATTGGTTTGCACGAACCAGTGTATCCGTGTCGTTATCTGCTGCTGCCGCCCCTGCTTGATGCGCATTGACACCAGAGCCGTCACCACCAACGGTCGACGCATCAAAGTTTCCACCAGTTACACTGCCGGAGACATCGTTGCTCTGCAGGTTCGCACCGGTCGCGATACCCTGATCAAAGGCAAGCGCAACACCCTGGCCATTCGCTGAAGCGGAAGAACTCGCATCAATGGTCAGGTCGTCGCCAATCTGTAGTGCAGCGTTAATATCCTGAATGCCATCGCCAGCCTGTGCGATTGTATCAATCAGATCATCACGGTTCACTAAGACCTCTTGGTCTAACGAACCGTCATTAAGCACTTCAGCGCTACTATCACCATTGTGCTCAACGACATCCTTATCATCGAGCGTGTTATCCTGCTCTGCGCGGATACGCGTATCAGTGCCATCAGTAAATGGATTGTAACCAGACATATCGTCTCCAAATATTCGGAGAACTGCCCTGCAAGAAGCCGATCATTTGCGTCAGCTGGTTGCCACAGGTTCTCCTGAGGATTGAAAAAGTGTTTCATTCCATGATTTGAAGGCTGTCATTTCGATTTAGCTTTTTTGACCAAAGGTCAGAACAAGCAAATGGCTTGTAAACTCGGATAACCCCGAATTTGGACGCAAGATTCCAGATCGCACAAATGTAAAATCTGTACGCTAAACAACACGTCGGCTTCAGAAAACGAAGTAACCGATAAAATATGCGCTGGTTCTGGAATTCTGGCTAAATTACTAACTAAATGCTCTTGCTAAAACGAATAGACTCCATTCCTCCAAACAAAACCTCCAGTAAATAAGAAAGAATATTCCTCTTGGAAGCGGCGGAAGCTATACCACGGCCTAAAAAACAGACAAACCAAGAGTAATATCTGGTAATAATCAACAATACATTCAATTGAACTAGACAATAATTACTATGACAATAATTACTATGACAATCTAGGATATTAATAGTGAGTTAACGTTAGTATTCGCAAATTAGTGTTTTAAATATTACTAAAAAATAACTAAGCACTTCTAACAGGGAAGTGTTTATTGGTCTCAATAATGACAGTGTCATCTAAATCACATAGCAACCTGATCAAGAAATAGGTTTTCGGTGACCTATGTAATATGCAGTGAATTCTCAAGGTAGCTAAAACACTGTTTGAGTGTAAAAGTTATAGGTTTATAACCAAACTTTGCCGACTAATAAAAGAACGCCATACTCTAATTTAAAGGCACAATCCGCCCAGTAACCCACATTCCTGATCGCATAAATTTCTTCACAGGTAATTCAGGAATATCTTCAGTCACTGTGGCTTATGCTCCTTTAAATCTCAGAAATCATCGAAACTAAGCCTCATTTACTTCACCAACACTCCCCAGACATTCAATCAAAGAGTCGCCAAGCAAAACCTGTCCGTCACGCTCTATAAATAACGCCTTAGCTTTGCTACCCTTGCGTTAGAAACGTAATTATAGGCTGCAAAACGAGTATTCTCAGACAGGCGCGCTTTATGCACGATCAAACCTCTCATTCACCTGACTTTGACGAACTAGACAGAATTGCCCCCAACAAGGCTGGGCGGCGAAACCTCCTGTTCGCTTTGATTGGAAACATCAATTACAGCTGGTCCAACAATGAGAGCACGTTCATCTACATCCTGCAGCATCTCATGCAGACCGACGAACTCACCGCAACTCTTGTCTTCGGCACTCTCAACACAACGAGGGCAAGGCTGGAACTGATAGAACGCCTGGCAGACGCAAAGCTAAAAAATGTTGCTCTCAAAAAGAAGCTGCGCCGCATTCTTCGCATCTTCAACGAAAGTACCCGGCTAAGAAATGAATTTAGCCACGCAACTTTCAAACAGAACCAGCAAGGCGAAATCACCCACACCCATTCCATGCGCATTCAACGCAAGAATGGACAGATCCAGCTCGGGGAAATCAAGGCAGTCGACGACGCGCGCATCACTCAAATGGGAAATGCAATCGAGAAGCTTGTGAAACTCAATCGTGAGATCTGGGCATTTCTACCCGAGCTGCAGCAAGCAATGACACATACAACAGAAACTGAGGAAGGTCAGAGATCAACCCATCTCCAACCTTCCTAATCTTATCTCTATGAAGAACTGTGCTTCCCGGCTGTAAGGCCAACCAGTCGGAAATATGCCCAATAAGGGACAAATCGTAGCAGTTTCAAAGCCGTAACAAGCGGGAAAGGAAACGCAATCTCAAAGCTCTTACGGTCAAGGCCTTTCTTGATCCGTTTGGCAGCCCCTTCTGCACTCACGATAAAGGGCATAGGCAACTTGCTACTTTCAGTCATCGCGGTCTTCACAAACCCGGGATTGATGACTGAAAGAGAGAGGTTCACCCGATCAAAACTCGGTTTCAACGCCTCACAAAGATTGATGAGCGCAGCTTTTGTAGGGCCATAACTTGCAGCGTAAGGCAGCCCTCCATACCCACTAAGCGAGGAAATGATGGCAACGTGCCCGGAGCCGCGTTCTTTCAGCAATGGGAACAAGTTATGTATGGTCCGCACAGCACCAAAATAGTTTGTATCCATCGCACTGACGCAGACTTCCTCGGTCAATGTAGAAAGTCCACCAATGTGAAAAACACCGGCGCAATAAAGCGTCAAATCAGGCAGGCTGGCATTTTCATCAAAATCGTGGGCGGCTTGAGCTATCTGCTCATTATCCGTTACATCAAGCGGTAAACTCGTCACTGATGTGTATGTTTCTTTCAGTGCTTCAAGTCGATCAACCCGACGGCCACTCGCAACAACCTGCCAACCATCATCTGCGTAAAGCTTGCAGAGCTCCTCACCAATCCCTGAAGTTGCCCCAATAATCCAGACAGTCTTTTTTCGAGATGTCATTCGCTCTCCCCCCAAAGCAACATTAGATTTCCCATGGGAGGAGCAAAGCATAGGTCTGGCTATTGCCGCAACAACTTCTGCGTGCTCACAGCACACCAGCTCTCGCTTTTGTTTATACTCGCCTCACAACTGGCAAGGCTACCAGCCTTAGAAACAAGCAACTGACCTTTCTCAATCCTGTTGAGATAAACGAAAAGCTCCGGCTTATCGCCTTCATCATCAGCACCCGGATGTTCAAACTCAGAGATCTGAGCCGAGCTTTGATGGCAACCAGCATAATGGATCTTAAAGCGCGGCTCCGCCAAAATTTCCTTCAACGCGACAATGCCTTGCTGACATTCCTCAACACTATCTTTCTCAACGTAGGAAGCACCCACCTCACCATTTGGCCCCGCTGAACTCAGCAAAAACATGAGAAGCACGGTTTTCATGTGATGATTTCCTTTAAAACAGCCCCATCGCAATTACGGCAGGGCTTTAAAAACTAGAAGCCGACACTCGCAGAAATTTTAAACGCCCGGCCCGGTGCAGTAAGTTCTTCGACTGACGGGTTATAGTCTTGGTCAAAGATGTTCTCGACAGCTGCATGCACTTTTAACCTGCGCTTTTCATCGAAATCGTAGGAAAAGCCACCTGCCAGGTTAAGCGTGGCAAAACCGTCCGCTTCATCGATACCACTGCCATCCTTCTGCCGATGCTCGCTGGAGAAGCGACTGTAAAGATCCGCATAGGCTTCAACTCCGTTATCAAAGGCCCAGGACTTCATCACGCCTAGACGGCCAGATACCAACGGCGTGTCGGTATCAAAGGTGTTGGTTGCTCCGGAACTAAATTGGCGCCGCATCAAAGTGATATTGGCATATGGTGTGACCGCCAACTCAGCAAACTGATAGGAAGCAGCAAGTTCAAGACCCCAAGTCTTAGCCGCATCAATATTCACGTAAATATCTGAGTTTGCAGTGCACTTTGAACCATGAACTGCTGCATCACAATCAACCGATGTGATGTAGTCCTTCGCATCGGTATAAAACGCGCTCGCATCAACAATCAAATTCCCGCTGTCGAAACGCGCACCAATCTCTGCGGTCATTGACGTCTCTGGATCAAGGTCAGCGTTACCATAGATTTTTCCAGCAGGAGAGAATACTGAGCCCAACGTGCTTTGGAGGAGTGTCGGATATACATATCCCTGAGACACATGCGCTCTTAGCGCAAAATTCTCAAAGCCCGTATAGTTTAGACCCAAAGCACCCACAAATGCCTGATCGCTCTCATCCTGATCACCTGCAGTGCCTTTATTCTCACTCGCAACGAAGTAATAACGGCCACCAGCAGTTAGCGTAAGATCATCATTCAGATCCCACTCATTCTGAAGGAACGCAGACAAAGTCGTAAGTTTGGCCTCATCTCGCTCTGTAATATTGACCGGGAAGACAGGTCCAGGAACGCTGATAGTGGTCGTGCCAGTGCTGAAACTATCCTTATCCAACTGATCCTGGACAGCCTGAAAGCCGATTGAGGTCAACATGTTGTCAAACAAGGTCAGATCAGCTTGCCCATTCAGGCCGAATGTAAGCAGTTCGCTCTCAGTCTTATTCTCACGCTTCAAAACTGGCGCTCCAGGAGGAGCCAGCTCATAGTCTACAAGAGCCACACGATCAATCTGCTGGACGTATCCATCCAAATGGATTTTAGCAATGCTCTCATTTACATCGGTAAAGTCATAGAATAGGCCAACTTTGGAACGGTCGCGCTTTGGCAAGTCCATATCAAACTGACGCATCACAAACCCGATATCAGCAGGATCGGTGTAAACCTCACTTTCCTGCTCAAATCGTTCAGCCTTGATACTAAATTTATGTTGGTCGCCAGTGTAGCCAACATAGGCCGTTACACTCTGGTTTTCAAAAGCACTACCTTCCAGCGTGCCATCTGCTGTTTCGCGATCACCATGTTTGGATTTGCTAGCAGAAAACCGATAGTCCCACTGATCAATAGTCCCAGCAGCTGAGCTGAACCCCGTAATACCATTAGTAGAGGAATCGAAGGTCGTTCCGATCTCAACCTGCACGGCACGATCGGCACCCTTCTTAGTGATAATATTTACAACGCCGCCAATAGCTTTCGAGCCATGCAGGACCGAGCCCGGGCCCTTCACCACTTCTATGCGTTCGATATCAGACGGGGAAATCAGAAATACAGCACCATAAGAAGTATGATCAGAGATCTCTTGCCCATCTACGAGCACAACATTTCGCGAAGATTCTTCACCACGAATGCTGATCCGCTTCATACCTGCAACGTTGCTATCAACAATCTTGATGCCAGGAACATCACGCAGAACTTCAGTTACACTATCTGCAACAGCCCGCTCAATCTGCTCGCTCTCCACCACAACAACGGAGCGGGTTACTTCATCCAGGCTTTGCTCACTACGCGAAGCTGTGACGACAATTGGCCCGAGCTCTTGTGGCTCTGTTTGCTCCTGAGAATATGCACCTGACTGCAGTGCGAGATAGCAGATTCCGGTCATCAAGCCGGAGACAAAACCCTTGGACATCCCTACAACCTTTAATATGAGTTAATTACTCATATTAAAGGATTGAGATATTTATCAATGTAAAAATAGCCACTCAAGTAAAATACATGAATATAATACTCATATTTGTGTCATTTTAAACACATCTCAGGTTGCTTCTCCTTACTTCATTTGATTTGGATCAAGCAATCACACAGACAAGAGCTTCTGGCAGATGACAATCAGCAGTTTCGTCAACGGCTGATTCGACTCACTTACTTTGGTAGGAGCAAAGAAAAACCCACCTTCGAGAACTCTCAAAGGTGGGTTACTACTCTAGCGCCCTATGCAACTAGCCTAAGCGATGCTTAGTCATAAACAGCAGAGACGTTCTCTTTGTAAGCTTCCAGCGCGTTGGCTGGCAGGCTGTGGGCGATGCCTTGGTGGCAATCAATACAGGTCTTGCCTTCCTTGAATGCATCAGAGTGAGCGGCAGAGGCACGACCTTCCTGAAGAACGAAGTCCATAGAGTTGAACTCATGACAGTTGCGGCACTCGCGACTATCGGTCTTCTTCATAGCAGTCCAAACATTAGTCGCCAGTTGAAGACGCTTCTCCTCAAACTTCTCCGGACTATCAATGGAGCCCAGAGCCTTGTGATATAGCTCTCTGGAAGCTTGTACTTTGCGAACCACCTTATGCACCCACTCTTTTGGCACATGACAGTCCGGGCATGTTGCCCGCACGCCAGATGCATTCGCATAGTGGGCCGTCTCAGTATACTCCGCATAAACATTTGCTTCCATCTCATGACAGCCGATGCAGAATTCTTCGGTATTCGTCATCTCCATGGACCAGTTGAAACTACCCCAAAAAACCACACCGACAACAACGCCAATCAGCAACAGAGCGCCTGCAGAAATTGTCGTTGCAGGATGTCTCAAAAACCGCCAGATCCGTTTGAACAAGCCAGGTCCCTGATCTTTACTGGGAATTGCGCCTTGATTGCTCATATTAAATTCCTCCAGTCAGAAGTGCCATCTAGCGTTCGCTTGACGGAGTAAATTCATTCTCCACCAGCGGATCAGCATCGACTTGAGGAACATGGCATTGCGTACAGAACCAGCGTGTACCTGCAACCCGGTCCAGCTGACGTCCTTCACGGTCTGCATAATGTGTCATGGACAAGGTTGGTGCTTTTTTCTCCCCTGCATTGGCCCAGTCATGGCACGTCAGACACTGGTTGATTTTCAGGTCAACCTGATAAGCCTCAGTCTTGTGTGGCACCAATGGTGGTTGCTGACGGAACTCACGGTTCACCCGAGTGTTTTGCGGGCGAGCAATCGGCTCGACGAAGACAGGTTCATCAACCTGTACACCCCGCAATGACTTTACCCCCTCTGCATGTGCGCTCAAGGCAGCAAAGCCGGTAAGGTGCAAAACCGCCATAATGGTGATAGCCTTCCAAGGCACTCCCGTTTTCATTTGTGACCTCCCATAGCTTTGGTCGTGACCGGATCGCGGGGGCCCGGTTCGATTGAAGTAGGTTGAATAAGTTGAGTATCGAAACGATGGATGAAACTGAAAACATCCAGATCGCATACGTCGATACAGCGACCACAAGACGTACAGTCTCGATTTACAATCAGCGGGGTATCATCCCCTTTGCCTCGCAAAGCCGGAGAGATTACGTGGATCTCGGGGCAAACTTCGAAGCAGTCCATACAGTCATCACAAGCATCCCGGTTCTTCGCAGAAACCCGCAGCAAGCTTTTGGTGTTGAGCAGCCCATAAACAGCCCCCATAGGACAAAGATGCCCACACCAACCATGCCGGGAGACAAAGGTGTCGAATAAAAACACCATCAACACCACAGCCCAGGCAAACCCCATGCCAAACACCAATCCGCGGTGCAGCAAGGTCACAGGATTAACCAGCTCATAAGCAAGAGAACCAGATCCGGCAGCAACCAGCAGCGTCATGGCCAGCACCCAATGTCGAGTGTGTTTTTTCGGTTGCCATCCTTTTTTCAGATCAAGCTTGCGGTGTAGCCAGTTGGCGCTGTCAGTCACCACGTTCATGGGACAAACCCATGAGCAATACAGCCGACCGCCAAACACGGCGTAAAAGCCAACCACAATGGCGACACCAATCAGACCTGTCAGTTCAGGCCAATGTCCTGTCACCATCGTCTGCAACAACAGGAAGGGATCTGTCAGCGGAAGAATATCCAGCGTCATACTGGAGGTCAGAGTTCCTTTGACAATCCAGAGGCCTGCCCACGGCCCTGCAAGGAAGAGAGCCAGAATGAGCAATTGCGAGCTCCGTCTCAGCAACAGAAACCTGTTGCGCAGCACCCAGCTTTTCCTCGTTTCTTTTGGCACATGAGTGTCTAATGCATGAGTGGTCATGGCCGCCCCTTCCCTGGCTGGAATACGGGCTCAAATCCACCAGCATCCGGCACACGATCAGGTAGATCAATCACACCGGGTACCAACGCATTTCCTGCCTTGGCTTTTTCCTCCCAACCAAGCCGGTAGTGCTCAGCACTCTCAGCTCTGGCAATGCGGCGAGGAAGAACCTTGATCGCAGATTCCGGCAGAACACACGACTTCTCACATTTGCCACAGCCTGTGCAGACGTCTGCATAGACTGTTGGCGAAAAGACTGCGTGACTACCGGTCCGCGTGTTTGGTGTCATTTCGAGCGTGATCGCTTCATCAATCAGCGGGCAAACCCGATAACAAACCTCACAACGCAAACCGAGGAAGTTAAGGCAGTTCTCCTGGTCGATCAGAACAGCCACACCCATATCAGCATCATCAATGTCGGTGAGAGAATGATCCAGAGCTCCTGTCGGACAGGCGGCAACACAAGGAATATCCTCACACATTTCACAAGGCACATCGCGGGCTGTAAAGTATGGCGTTCCTGTTGCCGGGCCAGTTTCACCAAGCTCAGCAAGTTTCAGCGTGTCATATGGGCAATCGCGAACGCATAGTCCGCACCGCACACAGGCACTCAAAAACTCATCTTCAGGAAGAGCTCCGGGCGGTCTGATGGCGTCGGCGGGAAAAGCCTTAGCCTGCGCCTGATAGACCGTCAGAAACGTCGCAGCAACAGCGCAGCCACACGCTGTGCGGGCCGCGTCGCCAAGAAACTGGCGACGCTTTGCACTGCTGAGGCCTGTCTTTTTGAGATCAGACATGGTTCTTATCCATTGCTGCTCAGAGGGTTGCTCTAAGCGCTTTCCACCTTACAAGCGCACTTTTTGTAGTCGGTTTCTTTCGAAATCGGACAAGTGGCATCGAGCGTAAGCTTGTTGGTCAACTGGTTTGCATCGAAGAAAGGCATGTAAACCAAGCCTTTTGGAACCTTGTTCCGGCCTCTGGTTTCCAGGCGTGTCAGCACTTCACCACGGCGAGTGGAGATAGTGACTTCCTGCCCTCTGCGAAGACCACGCTCCCGTGCATCTTGCGGATGCATAAATAGAACAGCAGACGGGAATGCCCGATGAAGCTCTGGGACGCGCTGCGTCATGGAGCCTGTATGCCAGTGTTCCAGCACACGTCCGGTGCAGAGCCAGAGGTCATATTCGTTGTCTGGCACTTCTGCTGGCGGCTCATAAGGTGCGAAAATGATATTCGCCTTGCCATCAGGCTTACCATAGAATTTAACGCCCTCGCCTTTTTTAACGTAAGGATCGTAACCTTCGCGGAAGCGATAAAGTGTTTCCTTGCCATCAACCACTGGCCAGCGGAGACCGCGTGCTTTGTGGTAGACATCAAAGTCAGCCAAGTCGTGCGCATGGCCACGCCCAAATCCGGCGTATTCTTCAAACAGTCCTTTTTGAACATAGAAGCCGAAGTCTTCGGACTCATGGTTATTGAAGCCTTCTTTGACTTCAGAGACCGGGAACTTATCGACAACACCGTTGGCATAAAGCACTTCAAAGAGTGTCTTGCCGCGCAACTCCGGCATTTTGGCAAGCAGTTCTTCAGGCCAGACTTCTTCTGTCTTGAAGTACTTGGAGAACTCCATAACCTGCCAGACGTCTGACATGGCTTCACCCGGAGCTTTCACTTGTTGACGCCAGAACTGGGTCCGACGCTCTGCGTTACCATAGGCCCCTTCTTTTTCCACCCACATGGCTGTTGGCAGAATAAGGTCCGCAGCCATTGCAGTGACCGTTGGATATGGATCAGAAACGACAATGAAGTTCTCAGGATTACGATACCCCGGCCAGCCTTCCTCATTCATATTAGGAGCTGCTTGCAGGTTGTTCGTACACTGAACCCAATAGGCATTCAGCTTGCCATCTTTAAGCATGCGATGATGCAGAACTGCATGGTAGCCAGGCTTGGCAGGTATTGTTCCTTCAGGAATTTTCCAGGCAGTCTCACAGATTTCACGGTGCTTAGGATTTTTGACCACCATATCTGCAGGCAGACGGTGCGCAAACGTTCCAACCTCACGGGCAGTACCACACGCAGATGGTTGACCAGTAAGGGAGAATGGACCATTGCCAGGCTCAGAGATCTTACCGGTCAGGAGATGAATGTTGTAGCAAAGGCTGTTCACCCAACTGCCGCGTGAGTGCTGGTTAAAGCCCATTGTCCAGAGAGACATCACCTTCCGGTTAGGATCAGCAAAGACCTTCGCCAGCTTCAGAAGCTTATCAGCAGGAACACCAGACATTTCTTCTGCATACTCAAGTGTATACTTGGAAACGAGCTGCTTATACTCCTCAAAGTCAATCTTGGAGATCTTACCGGAGCCTGCATTTTCAGCTGCCTGCTCGCGCGGATCATTCGGGCGCAAACCATAACCGATATCTGTCGCAGTTTTGGTGATGTTGACGTGCTTATTGACGAAGTCCCAGTTCACCGCATCATTTTCGATGATGTAGTTGGCGATGAAGTTGAGGATCACCAGATCGCTCTGTGGCGTAAACACCATGCCGTTGTCAGCAAGTTCAAAACAACGATGCTCAAAAGTAGAGAGCACATGAACTTCACAACCCGGTTTGGTCAGACGCGTATCTGTGATACGAGACCAAAGGATTGGGTGCATCTCAGCCATATTCGAGCCCCAAAGCACGAATGCATCGGCAAGCTCCATGTCATCATAGCAACCCATTGGCTCATCAATACCGAAGGTCCGAATAAAACCAGCCACAGCCGACGCCATGCAATGACGAGCATTAGGGTCAATATTATTGGAGCGCAGACCTGCCTTCATAAACTTGGAAGCAGCGTAACCTTCCCAGATAGTCCACTGACCAGAGCCAAACATACCAACTGCAGTTGGGCCTTTTTCCTTCAATGCGTCCTTAAACTTTTCGGACATGATAGTGAAAGCTTCATCCCAGGAGACAGGCTCAAACTCACCATGTTTGTCATAGACACCAGCGGTCTTGCGGAGCAGCGGCGTTGTCAGGCGATCCTTGCCGTACATGATCTTGGAAAGGAAATAGCCTTTGATACAGTTCAATCCGCGGTTCACTGGTGCATCAGGATCACCTTGGGTGGCGACAACACGGTCGTCTTTAACACCCACAAGGAGAGAGCAACCTGTTCCGCAAAAGCGGCAAACAGCCTTGTCCCAGCGTATATCGGAGGCTTTTCCCTGAGCCTCGGCGGACTTTGGTAAAGCGATGCCAGCCGCAGAAGCAGTTGCTGCAACCGCTGCTGACTTTATAATATCTCTGCGAGATGCCGTGATTGACATGTTTTGCCTCCCGTTAGGCCGCCTTCAAGTCAGGGTCGGTGTTTGGTTCGAATTGATGATAGGTAAGACCAGCGGATACGACGCCCGGCGTCCGGTGAATTTCCAGCACCTGCTGATCAGCGAAGGACTCTTCCGTATCCTCTGCAGTCACAACAAGCTGGCTCGTATCCTCTTTGGTGATATGAACTTCCACGCCCGGCAGGGCGGACAATGCTTCAGAAACCTCTTGGGTTTTTCCCGCTAAGCAACTAACGAGAACGCCGCAAATGTTCATAGAACCTCCTCTTGGAGTTTAATTTCGCGCATTTCGATGGATCCATTGGAACAGGCAACAAGGCAGGCACCGCACCCGGTACAGGCTTCACCGTCCAAATCAGGAATTTGCTGGCCGCCTAGGCCAAGGTGAAATCGGATTGCCCTCATCTCACAAAAGTCCACGCAGGCCCGGCACGCGATCTTTTGATAAGAAAGGCAGTTGGAGCCGATCGTTGCTTTTATTGCCCAGGCTGCAGCTTCGGTCTTGACCAGAGCTCCCTCTTTGCAAACGTCGACGCACGCTTCGCAGAAGGTGCAGGGCCCCACCCCAAAATCGACAACAGCCAATCTACTCCGCTCAGAAATTCGAAGGATCTTTTCAGGACACGCCGAAACACAATCACCGCAACCGGTGCATACATCGGAAAATTCAACTTCACTAATACTGTAAGGTGGACACGGCTTATCCTCCGCATACTTGGACATACCAAGAAAATGCCGCCTTCCCATCTGCGTTTGCATGATAGAATCAACTTCTTAACTGAACTGAGAAAAATATATCAACGAGATTACTTTTATATTTTGATTGCAATCAAATTGAATGCTTCATATATACTGGCACGAATAAATCAAGATTTAAATTTAACTTGAGTTTACATCTCACATTTCCGTGATAATTTAGCTTTTGTCCATATTTCAAATTACTTCAAACTAAACTAATTTAGTGATTTCTGAAGTAAAGTCAGTGCGTTCATCAGAGCACCTCAAAATTCGGACCTGAAACCAACTATTTTAAAGCTGAAATTTTGTACTGCTTTTCTGAAGGCCAGAGCACTTTGCAAAACGAGTGAGCGCACACAAAAACGCAAAGATTACAGTGGATTTCCACGTACTTTTTCTTTGTCGTGCATGGATGGTTTTTGCAAGTGATTTGCACTCTCAACTCCGGTCAAAATCGTGGGTGATTTGCTCAGAAATCGATCGATAATTCAAAACCTGCTACGACGGCGTTAGAAATCTTTCGCCGTCCATCGGGATTGATAACGTATTGCAAATCTGCAGTCCAATAAGCCCACGGCGCTAGTTGGAATCTATGATTTACTTCCACAACCATTTCATATGATTGGCCCGCAAGATCTTCACTAAACAGTCCCCAAATCACACCCAAAGCAGTAACGTCCTCATCCCGGTCAGGAAATAATCCTCGGTAATAAAGCCCTGCGTTCCCCCCCCAGGGAAACGTATTTACGCGCTGTTCAGGTGCAAACGTAACAACTCCCCAAACCATCAGTCCTTGGTCACCGCTTTCTCGATAAACCATTTGATCCGCGATTGCGTAAAGTCCCCAATTTCCAGCCTTTTTCAAAGCTGGATCAGCTAGAAGTGTGTAATCACTGCTATCGTAGTACCCACCAAGATGATAACGACCGGGCAACCCCCAGCCTATCTTATCTTTACCAACAAATAGTCCGCCTTGGCCGATATAAAGAATCCCATCTTCAGGATTGAATCTGAAGTTAAAACCACGATCTGCATTAATTAACGCATCCGCCGATGCATTGTAGAGGCCTCCCGATACATAAAGGAAAGGCGACATTAAGTACCTGCCGTAGAGTCCCCATTGGTTGAAGGGATCAGTCGTAAAGGAATGAATATTCACACCAATCTGCGACGGTGTCCCATTTGCTCCATTGTTTACGTAGTAGTGAAAGGCTTCGGTGCCAGCAAAAGACTTTCCGACAGTTAATCGACCGAATTCGATGTCCACGGCCTCATCCCAAAGAGTTTGTGAGAATTTCAACTGCGAAAGGCCAAAGATTTTACCTATAAACGCTTGGTTAACATCAAACTTATTTCCAATTGTTTCTGCCGAGAGATCTTGGCCTAGTCCTTGCGAAAATCCAAATCCAAATTTAGCTCCTTTCCAGCCTACGATCCTTTCCAGATTTAATTCAATGCTGCTGATGAAAGCGCCTGAGTATGCTCTTCCCTGAGAAAGTCCTCCAACAGGATTAGCCAGGAAATCACTTACTAAATTCGAAAAGAATTCAACTCCTTCCTGCTTTAGATTTGTCCTGACCCCTCCCCAGTCACCTGTTGCTTTGTCCCATTTTTCCCAACCTAAGGGCCAATGCCCTGTCTCCGCTTTTGCTATTCTCAAAAAGTTTGTAGGAAAGCAATGGCACGCCAGCAGCATCCAACAACAGCTTACAACACACACAAATACTTTCTGGGCAGAAGCGAATTTCAACTGTTGCCTCTCCTGTCAGGAAACACCAAATCAGATGGAACGCAGCACAACTCCAGTGGAATAACGCTATGCTGGCACATTAATTTTTGCTTCTGAATTGATAAAACTATCAATCAGAACAATCAGATGGCCACAGCGCACAAAAAAAGCGCGATCTTTGTAGATCGCGCTCGACTTCCGATGCTCGCAAAACAGATGGTTAGTCCAGCAAACCATCCGATTTATCCATGAGGTAACGGATATGTTTTGCAAAGGGATACGCAAACGGATAGCCCAAAACAACACCGCCAGCCATCGCAAGATAAGGTGACATCACCGGCCATCCAACCCATGAGAAAATCAGCGATAAAAAGAACAGGTTGATACCGACCGCTCCAATACCCAGTGGGTAGAGGTAGAGCGCCAACCTTCTTACACTGATGCGATTGCTGAGGTCTTCTTCACTCATCTGCCTTTTACAACCCGATGTACGACATAAAGTGAGACAACCAGCATAACAGTTGCGAGACCAAACCACAGCTCAGCAGTCGCACTTTGCGGCTGAGGCACAGGACGCTGGTATCCGGAAATTGCAGCCATCGCGGACAAAGGCAGCAGACCTGCCATAAAGCCCATAACCATATAGAAAAGCTTCATAATCTAATACTCCCTTGTCAGGCTTCTATAGATATCCGGTAGCGCACGTGTCAGACGTTCCGGATTTGGGAAGAGCGTATAACCACCTTTGCCAAAGATACGGGCAAACCAATCCTGCCCATCCTCGTCAACAATCACACCATGAACGGCCATGCCCAGTTTGCGGGCTTCACGAACAGCCATGTGGCTGTCTTCAATTCCATGAATGCCTTCATAGTGATCAAGATCGTTCGGCTTTCCATCTGTTAGTACAATCAAAAGCTTCCGCTGTGTTTGCTGCAAGGCAAGCTGCGCAGTGGTATGCCGGATCGCCGCTCCCAAACGGGTGTAGTAACACGGCTTGAGTCCGCCAATCTTGGCAATCACCTCATCCGTCATCGGCTCATTGAAGTCTTTGGCTTTGTTCATGAAAACCCGGTCGCGTTTCAATGAAGAAAAGCCCCAGACCCCCAGATGATCGCCACTCGCATCAACTCCGCCGGACAAAGCAGCAAGCGCGGCCCCAGCAATCTCGATAACATTGGAATCGCCAACCGCACTCTCAGTAGAACGGGATGTATCGAGCAACATCGCAACGGATAGATCGCGCTCAACCGCACGTGAATCCTGGAAAATCCGATCGGATGCGTAACCTGAAGCCTTTAGATCAACCTGAGCCGTCACCAAAGCATCCAGATCCAGCTCGCTGCCTTCAGCCTGACGCATCTGCATGATCCGCTTTGGACGCAATGCTTCAAACTGGCGCTTCACCTGTCGAATACGGCGCTTATGGTAAGGATCCGTCAGCAGCACGCTCTCATAATCAGGCTCGGCATCCTTCTCCAGAACTCGGCAATGATCTTCCAAAAACTTACGTTGACGGTGATCCCACTCAGGATATGTGAACTTGTCGGAAAGGCGTTCGTGGTCTGCATCTTCTGGAGACAAATCCAGATGCAGTCGCAACCGTGTCGCTGCTTTCCTCTGATTTTTCGAAAGGCTGATGTAATCTTGGTCATCAGCAGCTTTCTGCGCATTTTCCTCTTCGTCGTCATCGGTACTGCGATTGAGGTTCATGCTTTCTACCCAGGAGAGGATCGCCTCAAACCGGTGTAGAATAAAACTGTCTTTACGATCCGCCTGCTCCCGCTTTTCACGTTTAGCTTTGCGTTTCGTTGTTGCACTTGATCCTTGCGGAGTTGGCGGCGCTTGCTCATCTGAGCGTTCTTCACCACGTTCACCGTTGACCAACTCGCTGGAAACCCAGATCGGCACAGGCGCAAAGGTGCAATATGCGTGCGGAGCTGTCAGCTTCCAGCGCTCATCAACACATTCCATCGCCTTGCGAATTGTTGCACTTGTGCTGGTGACAGCCCGCGGCCCGCCAAGCAACTCCAAAACAATGGCTTCAACTGCAGCTTCCCATTCAGGAAGGCTTGGACGCTTACGGGTTTGCAGAAGAAACTCGCAGGACTGGAGGAAGAAATCATGGAGACCAACGCACTTGTCCCAAACACGTTCGATCGCCTGTTTGGCCAAAGCCAATGCCTGAACATCCGCCTGCAACGGATCCTCTGGTTTTGCCTGCACATCGCAGTTCGCTGCAAATGCAGCAAGCCAGATGTAATGGGCCCGGTTCATTTCGACCTCTGGAAAAACGCCAAGAATCGGAGGAAGTCTCAAACGCTCGCCGTCGAACTCTGGCAGAAAGATTATTTCTGCAGCATTGCCGAGCTTACGCTTTACGGGCATGCGATAGGTTGAAGCCGTCGCCGGAGCTTGACTGATCTCGACTTTAGCTTCACCACCTAACCCGCGAAACACCACTTGCACGGAGGTGCGAAGCTTAGCCAGCTCGACCTCCACATCCTCATGGTGCACTGGAGCACCCAGGCTTGAAGCATAATCATGCCACAGATTACCTACGGCTTCTTCAGGCTCTAAAAACTCCAGTATTTGCTCTTTCATCAGACTCACCCGTAAACAACTGCGATCAAATCACGAAGCGCAACCTGAACATCAGGCTCATCACTCAGTGGCTCAACAACAGAGTATTGCAGTGCTTTCTCGACTGGCATACCACCAGCAATCAGGGATGCAGCATAAATCAGCAAGCGAGTGGAAACACCCTCTTCCAGATCCAGGCTGGAAAGACCACGGATATGGCCGGCAAGACGAACCAAGGATTTGGAACGCTCAACATCCAGTCCGCTTTCTTTAGCAACGACCTGTATCTCGGTTTCCGCATCAGGAAAATCGAAGGTCGTGGAGAGGAAGCGCTGCCGTGTGGAAGGCTTCATCTGCTTCAAAACGTTCTGATAGCCGGGGTTGTAGCTGGCAACGAGCATAAAGTTCGGTGGAGCTTGCAGCTCTTCGCCAGTTCTCTCAATGATGAGACGACGACGGTTATCGGTCAACGGGTGCAAAACAACCGCAACGTCTTTCCGTGCTTCAATCACTTCATCAAGATAGCAGATCGCACCTTCGCGAACAGCGCGGGTCAGCGGGCCATCAACCCACTCAGTCACACCACCTTTAAGCAGGTAACGACCAATCAGGTCTGCTGCGGAAAGATCATCGTGGCAAGCCACGGTGTAGATCGGGCGACCCAGCTTTGTGGCCATGTGTTCCACAAAGCGGGTTTTACCGCAGCCCGTCGGCCCCTTCAAAAGAAGGGGCAGACCTTTGTTAAAAGCCGTTTCAAATAATGCACATTCATCGGCGATAGGCTGATAATAGGGCACATCAAAAACGTGGTTCTGTACAGTCATTAACGACCACCTTCCAGAACTGCTTGGGCTTCAGGAGTACTACCGGTCGTTGGTTTGGAACCAGAGTTCGCTGTGAACAATTCCTTGCGCGGTACGAGCAGGGAGTAGATGAACAGCAGAGCACCAATCACAACAGCCGCACCAGCACCGAAGCGCATGATGTAGAACACTGTCAGCTGGTCCTGTACGGACATGAAGTCTTCACCAACAACACGCTGCATGTGTGTCTGGATGGTTCCGGCAAATGTCAGTACGAAGGTCATAAAGGACATACCACCAGTCATGAGCCAGAAGCTGCCCATGTTGAGAACCTGGTTGTATGGGTTACGACCCTTAAGCAATGGCATTGCGTAAGTGAAGATCGCAAGGTTCAGAGCAACGTATGCGCCGAAGAAGGCAAGGTGACCGTGCGCTGCAGTGATCTGTGTACCATGTGAGTAGAAGTTCACACCGTGCAGAGTATGCAGGAAGCCCCATACGCCAGCGCCGAAGAACGCGACAGTTGCGGAACCAAGTGACCACAGCAGAGCTGCTTTGTTTGGATGGTTCTTACGACCTTTCCAGACCATGACGAAGGAGAAGGTCATCATCAGGAAGAATGGTATGACTTCTAAAGTAGAGAAGACGGAACCAATCCACTGCCAGTAGCCGGGCAAGCCGATCCAATAATAGTGGTGTCCTGTACCAAGAATACCGGAGAAAAGAGCAGTTGCTACGATGATGTAGAGCCACTTCTCGATCACTTCACGGTCAACACCGGTGAGTTTCAGCATCAGGAAGCCAAGGATGGAAGCCATCACAAGTTCCCAGGTACCTTCTACCCAAAGGTGAACAACGTACCACCAGTACATTTTATCAAGGCTCAGGTTGTCTGGGTTGTAGAATGCAAACAGCCACAGCAGGGAAAGAGCCCAAAGGCCAATCACCAGAATGTTTGTGATCGCAGTCTTACGACCTTTCAACACAGTCATTGAGATGTTGAAGAGGAAGATCAACGCAGCAACAAGAATGCCGACTTTAACCCAGAGCGGCTGCTCGAGGAATTCACGGCCTTCATGGATGCCCATGATGTAACTGACGACAGCACCCAGTGTACCAACCACAAGAATGATCAGCTGAATGTAAGCGAGCTTAACGGAGTGGATCTCACGTTCGCTCTCTTCCGGGATGATGAAGTAAGCCGCACCAAAGAAGCCGAGCAGAAGCCAGACGATCAGTGCGTTGGTGTGCAACATGCGAACGATGTTGAACGGCAGCAACTCCGAAAGGAAGTTAGGTGCAACATAAATCCAGCCAGCGAGCAAGCCGCCCAGAACCTGGATTGCGAATAGGCCAAGCGCAGCTACGAAGTAAGCATACGCGACTTTTTGAGAACTGTATTTCATAATACCACCCCTTAACCAGCGTCGTTCGGTGGCCAGCCTTGCGTGTTGGTCTTGTCAGCCCAACGCAAGAATTCAGAGAGGCCGCGGACTTCTTCTTTGGTCAGATCGAAGAAAGGCATCTGGCGACGGCCTTCGATGCGGCTCGGTTGAGCTTCCATCCAGGAGCCCAGAGTCTCAGCTGCATCATCCGGATCATCCAGCACGCCCCAACGTGTCATCACATTGCCGACTTCAGGAGCGAAGTAAGCGCCTTCCCCGTGCAACGTATGGCAGTTGATACAAGCGTTCTTTTCCCAAACGTGCTTACCAAGTATCACTTCGTCAGTAAGCTCTGCCTTCGACGTCGATTCATTCACGACGTAAAGGTGGCTGTCGATTGAGAGCACGGCAAATATGCCTATGAAGAACAACGATCCCCCATAAAAAATATTTCGTGCCCGCGATTTTGTAAGGAATTCTGACATCTACGGAATCCTATCGTGGTTACGGTCCCGAAGATGATAAAATTGACGCCACTGGGGAAGTTTGTGCTAGAACAACCTATTCGGCAATTACCGGATATACGAGAAAAACACGTTTAAAAACAATAGGATATAAAATCGAGAATACTGGTATTTATGCCTAGTAACACTCAGTCAAACGCTCAGCAGCATTCAGGAGTCAGCCATTGGGTCTAAATCAGCCAGAGTCTTCAGCTTATTCATCTCCGTCACGGTGACCTTTTTGCGCCCGCTGTTCACAATTCCCTGTTTTTCCCAAGCGCTTAGCAAACGGCTGACAGTGTACAAAGTTGTACCGGTCATCTCAGAGATATTCTGACGTGTGAGAGGAAAATCAATTTCCATTCCCTCATCGGTGGTGCGGCTGCTTTGGATTGCAAGCCTCAGCAAAGCACGTGCAACACGCTGCTCAACCTGCTGTGTTGCCAGTTCCAGAATGTGGTTGTTCGCTTCAGAGATACGTTCTCCGACGGTTTTGTAGGTTTCCGTCGCAAATCCATCGTACTTTTCGACAAACGTCTTCCAGAGGCTTGTCGGCCAGAACAGCACAAGGCAGTCATCAATCGCCACAGCACTGGCTGGATAAGTCGTCCTGCCAATTGCGGACGCAATACCCATAAGCTCGCCACTAACGATGTGACGTGCAATCACCTGATCTCCGGAAGCCGTGGTGCGAATAACGCGCACATGACCGTCCAGCAGCAGGAAAAACCTTTCCGCTGGCTCATGCTCTTCGAAAATAGCTTGCCCCGCGCTGAAACGCTTTGGCGTCGCTGCGTCCAAAATCTCTCTGATATCAACGCGTTCCAGCTTTCGGAACGGAGGAATATGGGAAATAAGATTTTCGTCAAGACTTCTCAAAGAAGACACCGTAGATCAATTAGAAAACACCCAAGCCAATCTGCGAGTGTTTCAGCTTATGTACTCGTAGGATTAAGCCGGTTGGTTATAACAGAAAACATTAAGAAATTCACAGTGAACTCATTGGTGTAAGCCATTTTCTGCACATGAGTTCCAACTATCATATAGGCGCTACGTTTTTCTCCACCAACGAGTTAGTTTTTAACGGTTTTTTGAAAGGAAATTTGCGTCAGGAAGGGATGAAAGCCGCCCGGTGCAGGAGCAAAAAAAAGACGCAAAGAGAATCAGAGATCTATCAGAAATTCATAAAGTGTCGTTGCCTTTCGGCAAAGACACTCTCTTTGAGAAAGAGGAGCTGCACTGTCCTAAACAACAAAAGCCCCACCACAAGGGCGGGGCTTTCAGTAGTCATCAAATGCTTCACAGATCAGCTGTCGCCGAAGAACTCCGCATCATACCCCATAGAGGCCTTGAGAAGCTCCTGCGTGTAAGCTGTCTCCGGTGTGGAGCTGCGCATCGCTTCCACATCCATCACCTCAACAACTTCACCATGCTGCATCACGGCAATCTCATCACACATATGTGCAACCACCGCCAGATCGTGCGTCACCATCACATAGGTAAGGTTATGCTCCTTCCGCAGATCAGCAAACAGGTTCAGAATTTCAGCCTGTACAGACACATCCAACGCTGAAGTTGGCTCATCCAACAATAGAATCTCCGGCTCCAACATCAACGCGCGTGCAACAGCCACACGCTGTCGCTGACCACCGGAAAGCTGATGCGGATACCGAAAGCGGAAATCTGCTCCAAGCCCCACGTCATCCAGAGCCCGAAGCACACGACCATCAATATCATCAAACCCATGTAATTTCAGAGGTTCTGACAAAACTCGATCAACGGTATGGCGTGGATGCAAGGACGCGTAAGGGTCCTGAAAAACCATCTGAATCTTGCGGGCAAAAACCTTGTCACGCTTATGCGAAACAGGGGCGCCGTCAATATCGATCTCACCATCCCAGCTCTCAACCAGCCCACACACAGCGCGCAGTACAGTTGACTTACCTGAGCCAGATTCACCGACAATACCAAAACTGCCGCCTTGCTGAACCTTGACGCTCACGTTTTTGACAGCCTGAAAGCGATCCGGTCCCTCACCGAAATAGACGTTGAGGTCTTTGATCTCGAGGCGGGCGTCTTTTGTTGCTTCCGCAACCCATGGCTTACGTTCCATCACGGCACTATCAGACCCGGGCATCGACACTGACCTCCTGCTTCCAGCTGTCCTGACGTTGCAGTGCTTCAAGGCGCCCCTTGGGCTCCTCAATGCGAGGCAGCGCATTCAGCAACCCACGTGTGTAAGGATGCGTCGCATTGTGCAGCTCACTGGCCTTACAGGTCTCTACAATACGTCCTGCGTACATAATGATAATTCGGTCACAGAAGGACGAGACAAGATTCAGATCGTGACTGATGAAGATCAGCCCCATTCCGCGTTCTTGCACCAACTTGTCCATGATCGCCAGCACCTTCATCTGCACAGTCACATCCAGTGCAGAGGTCGGCTCATCAGCAATCAGCAGCTTTGGATCAGTGATCAGCATCATCGCGATCATCACACGCTGCCCCATACCGCCTGAAAGCTCATGCGGATAAGAATTGAACACACGCTCAGGATTGCGGATCTGAACCGCCTCCAACATCTCCAGAGCACCCTGACGAGCCTCACGGCGAGAGGACTTGGTATGCAGGCGAAGAGCCTCACAAATCTGCTTGCCAACCGTGTGAACAGGGTTCAGCGAGAACTTCGGATCCTGCATCACCATGGAGATCTGGTGCCCACGGATTTTCCGCATCTGCCGTTCCGAATAGTCCAGCAGATTCTCACCATTGAACTTAATCGACTTGGCTTCCATCTGACCCGGAGACCGGATCAGGCGCAAAATACTCCGTCCAGTCATAGATTTGCCGGAGCCACTTTCGCCCACAATGCCAACGCGCTCACGCCCGACAGAGAAGGAGATGCCACGAACTGCATCAACGGTACCGCTGCGTGTCGGGAAACGAACCCAAAGGTCCTCAACGCTTAAAAGCGTATCACTCATGGTTCTCTCCCCTAGCTCTGGCTCTTTTTCGGATCAAGAATATCGCGCAGACCATCACCCAGCAGGTTGAAGCCCAAAGACACGATAAAGATCGCCATACCCGGCATGGCAGCAACCCACCAATGATCCAGAATAAACTTGCGACCAGCAGAGATCATTGCGCCCCACTCAGGCTCTGGAGGCTGAGCACCAAGACCAAGGAAACCAAGGCCGGCAGCTGTCAGAATAATCCCCGCCATATCAAGCGTCACACGAACGATGATGGAGGACAGACACAACGGCCATACATGTCCAATAATGATATGCATGACACCAGCCCCCTGCAAACGCACAGCGCTGATGTAATCCGCATTGCGAATGGTCAGAGTTTCAGCACGAGCAATACGCGCATACGGAGGCCATGCCGTCAGACTGATCGCGATAATCGCACTCTCGATACCCGCCCCAAGCGCAGCAACGAAGGCAAGCGCCAAAATAAGCTTGGGAAACGCCAGGAAGATATCAACCAGACGCATAAGTGCCTGATCGACCCAACCGCCCAGATAACCCGCAACAGTTCCAATCAGCAAGCCGAACACTGGTGCTGTGAACGCTACAATGCCTACAATCAGAAGCGTAATGCGGGAACCATAAACGAGGCGGCTCCAGATATCGCGGCCAAGCTCATCAGTTCCAAGCAGGTGACCATCCACCCCCGGCGCGGTCAAACGTTTGGCAAGGTCTTGTGCATTTGGCTCTGTTGTTGCCAGCAGTGGCGCAAAAATCGCCATCAGAACCAGGCTCAGAATAATCAGGAACCCAAGAAACGCGAGCTTATTTTCATAGAGTTTCATCCACCCCATATAAAACTGCACAGCACGTGCATGTCCGCGGGATGTAGGTGCATCAGAGGAGAGCCATGCTTTCAAGCCAGCTCTGTCAGGCACGTTGGATTTTACAGGTGCTGTTGTCATCGTGCCCTCGGATCAACCACTTTGTACATAAAGTCAGAGAAGAGATTGAGGCCAACAAAGATAGCACCAACCACGACTGTTCCACCCAGTACCGCATTCATATCGGCAGAGAGCAGAGCATTGGTGATGTAGTTGCCCAGACCCGGCCACGAGAAGATGATCTCAGTTAGCACAGACCCTTCCAGCAGGTTCGCATAGGAAAGCGCGATCACCGTAATAAGCGGGATCATCACATTTGGCAGCGCGTGCCGCCAGATCACAGCAGTCTCAGAAACCCCCTTCACGCGCGCGGTGGTGATGTACTCCTGAGAGAACTGTTCCAGCATGAACGAGCGGGTCATACGGGAAATGTAAGCAATAGAATAATAGCCAAGAATACTTGCAGGCAGAATGATGTGGCTCACCGCATTCCAGAAGATCTCGATCTCTCCTGCAATCAGGCTATCGATGAGGATCATGCCTGAAACAACAGGAACAATATCTTCGTAATAGATATCGATACGACCTGGGCCACTAACCCAGCCAAGAATACCGTAGAAAATCAAGAGGCCCATCAAGCCAAACCAGAAGATCGGCATGGAGTAGCCAAACAGGCCAACAAGGCGGATCAGCTGGTCCGGCCAACGGCCTTCATTCACTGCAGCCAAAACCCCCATCGGCACGCCAATGCCAACGCCAGCGATCGTCGCAAGAGTTGCAAGCTCCAATGTAGCCGGGAAAACGCGGGCAATGTCCTCAACAACGGGCCGCGCTGTCAGCGTCGACATCCCGAAGTCGCCCATCGCCACCTGTTTCAAGAACAGCATAAACTGCACGTAAAGCGGCTGATCAAGACCCATGGCCTTGTACGCAGCTTCGTAAATTTCCTGAGAGGCACGCTCACCAACAACCGCGAGGACCGGGTCGACTGGCATAACACGCGCAATAATGAAGGTGACGAAAAGAAGCCCCACCATAGTGATGGCAATGGAGAAAAGGCCAGCGATTAAACCTTTTAAAATCTTGTAGAGCGGCGAGGTAAACCCTCGCCGCGCCACAGTCGCTGTAGAGTCAGCGATGCTCATTTGTAATTAGCCAATCTTATTTTTTTACAGGCCAGAAGAATACGCCAGTAATAGCGCCACCCGGATTGAAGCCGGTTACGTTTGCAGCCATGGAGTTCTGTTCAATCTGCTGGAACATAACTGAGAATGGAGCTTCTTTCTGGAAGGTCTTCTGAGCTTGCACGTACATGCGGGCACGCTTTTCGCGGTCACTTTCCTGTACAGCCAGATCGGTCAGCTTGGTCAGCTCTGTTGCTGGGTAAGCGTTACGCCATGCCAGTTTACCAACATGCTTACCTTCATCGGAGTTATCCGGGTTGTTTGCGAAGGTATCAGCATTTGTGTGTGGATCTGGGTAATCCGGACCCCATGCACCTACGTAGATCTGGAAGTCACGAGCGCGGTAACGACCAAGGATCTGCTTGCCAGTTCCCTGTGTGATAGAGGCGCGAATGCCAGCCTGACCGAAGGTGTTCTGCAAGCTCTGAGCAATTTCAACGCGCTCAGTCGCATTACGAACGATGAACTCAACATCGAAACCATCGGCATAACCTGCCTGATCGAGCAGCTCTTTAGCTTTTTCAACGTTCAGTGAGAATGGAGTGTCCTTCAGTTCGCCCATATAGGTCTGCGGAAGGAACGCCTGCTGGATGGTGTACTGCCCCTTCAGGAAAGAACCGGTCATGCCTTTGTAGTCAACGAGATACTTCAAAGCTTCCGCAACTTTAGGATGGGACAGCGCCTTATCCTTCTGGTTGAAGGAGATGTACATCAGACGACCACGGAGCGTGTCTTCAACCTTCAGATCTTCGTTGGTGGAGATCGCAGCAATATCTTCTGGAGACAGGTGACGAGCAACATCAACGTCGCCTTTTTCCAGCATCAGACGCTGAGAAGCAGATTCCATCACGTGACGCACGATAACGCGCTTCATCGCAACTTCACCACGCCAGTAACCTGGAACAGCAGTCAGAGAATAAGACTCATTTGGCTTCCAGCTCTGCAGCTTAAACGCGCCAGAACCAGCAGAATTTGTTTTCAGCCAGCCATTACCCCAGTCGCCATCAACTTCATTGGACTTAACCAGTTCACTATCAACGATAGAAGCAATTGCAGAAGTGAAGCAGTTCAACACGAAAGAAGGAGCGTACTTCTTATCTGTCGTAATCTGGAAAGTGTTCTCATCAACGGCTTTGATTGTCTCACTCATGTTTTCAGGAGTGAAGCCAAACTGCGTAAGAATGAAAGACGGTGTTTTCTTCATCGCAACTGCACGGCGAAGGCTATATTCAGCATCCTTTGCAGTAACAGGGTTGCCGGTGTGGAACTTGACGCCCTCACGCATTTTAAAGGTAAAGGTCTTGCCGTCCTCTGAGATTTCCCAGCTCGTTGCCAGACCTGGCTCATAACCTTTGGACAGGTCAGTTGGGTTCAGCTGTACCAGACGGTCATACATGTTGTTCGCCATGTCCGTACCAGAGAACTCAAACATTTCCTGCGGATCGAGCGAAATGATATCGTCAATACGGCCAGCAACAATGAGCATGTTAGGTGGTGTTGCAGCACCAGCCTCAGAGATGATAGCGCCGGAAATTGGCATCGCCACGCTTGCAGCAAGCGCCAGCGAGAGAAGACTACGCTTAAATTGCATTATAAAATGCTCCCCTACTTATAAAATGCCTTCACATCGTTAGTCGCGCGAAGGCGAAAGAATTGTAACCGCATCTAAGTGCAATCACTGATTAAATTCTTTCACTTTTTAAGAATGGGAACAAGTACCCTTGGTTGAGCTCAGCCAAAGAATACCATGCGCCAGCTCAATCCTTGCTTGATTCTGGACGGCTAACCTTGCGGTTTCTGCCAGTAATCAAACCTCCCCTAACGGACTAGTCAATTGGTATGATCAAGCCTGATTCAGTCTAAAAAAATCAGCTATTTAATCGTTTTAAGAAATGAAGAGGCGTCTCAGAAAAAGTAAACGCTGCACACAAGGTGCAGCGTTGGAACTCTATGCCAAATTGGAGTGAGCCTGTGAGCAATTTTATTTATCACGCACCCTCAAGAGTTGCAGTCTTTTCATGTTGACCTAACGTCCCCAATTTTGAAAACGCGAATCCGTCACCGCCAAACACATGCCCATGGCTGCAATCCAGCTTCACTTTGCAGCTCTCACCAGCCTTCGCAGTAGCATCACCCCTGCCCTGAACGGTGATTAAAGAACCGTCGGTCAAGCGCACATGCAGGAAGTGGCTCTCACCAAGTTCCTCAATAACTTCGACCTTCCCGGAAAGCTCGCCTTCCGTTCCGCTGCCCATGTGCTCGGGACGAATACCAAACTCAACCTTATCGCCAACAGCAAGGCCAGTCGGATCAACGACAACCTTCACAGGATCAGAGCCGATAACCGACAGCTCAACACCGTCTTCAGCAACTCCTGTCACCTGCGCCTCAATGAAGTTCATCTTCGGCGATCCGATGAAGCCAGCCACAAACTTGTTGCGTGGACGATGGTACAGCTCAAGCGGGCTACCAACCTGCTCAATCCGGCCAGCGTTCAGCACCACAATCCGGTCTGCAAGCGTCATTGCCTCCACCTGATCATGGGTCACGTACACCATAGTGGCGTCCATGTCCTGATGCAGCTTGGCAATCTCAATACGCATCTGCACACGCAGCGCCGCATCAAGGTTGGAAAGCGGCTCATCAAACAGGAAGACCTTAGGATTACGAACAATCGCACGGCCAATCGCCACACGCTGCCGCTGACCACCAGAAAGTTGCTTCGGCTTGCGTTCCAGCAACGGAGTCAGCTCGAGAATACGAGCCGCCTCCATCACCTTCTCTTTGATATCCTCTTTTGAATGCTTGGAGAGCTCAAGACCAAACGCCATATTCTCATAAACATTCATATGCGGATAAAGAGCATAGCTCTGAAACACCATGGCTATCTTGCGTTCCTTAGGAGAGCGCTGGTTCACCAGATCTCCATCAATGAACATGTCACCGTCAGTGATATCTTCAAGCCCTGCAATCAGGCGCAATAAAGTCGATTTACCGCAGCCGGATGGCCCAACAAACACGATCAACTCGCGATCTTTGATCTGCAAGTCAACGCCGTGGATGATGCGGGTTGACCCGAAGTCCTTGACGATACCCTTGAGTGTTACATCTGCCATGGTGTTGCCCTCAGCTTAGTTCTTTGAGATTTGCAAGTAAGCCACTTGCCATGCAGGCAGGTTGAGTGCCTCGCCGTCCATTTCCGCACTAAATCCATGCCCCTCCAGCAACGCAGCAGAGCTGTACGCTCCCAGAGCAACACGCATATCATCATTTGTCAGGTTGAAGACGCAAAGCACTTGTTCACCTTCATGCTCACGCACAAACGCCAGAACATCTTCTCCCAGATCAGCAAAGTCCAAAGACCCTTTTTGCAGAACCTTCTGGTCTTTACGCCATTGCAGGTATTTCGCTGTCCGGCGAAGTGGAGAAGCCTCATCTCCAGCCTGAACTTCCGCACTGTGATCCAGATGGTCTTGCGCCATCGGCAACCAAGGCTTGCCAGTGGTGAAGCCACCGTCCTTAGTCCAAGCAATCGGCGTACGGCACCCATCACGACCTTTGTACTCAGGCCAGAACTCAATGCCATAAGGATCCTGCAGGTCTTCCAGAGCCACATCAGCTTCTTTAAAGCCCAGTTCCTCACCCTGATAGATACATGGGCTACCACGCAAGGAGGCGCTTAGCGCCATCAAAGCAGGTGTTGCCACCTGAGGATCAACATCAGCAGGAAGCCGTGATCCCATACGCTTCACATCGTGGTTGGACATCGCCCAGCTCGGCCAGCCCTCAGTCACAATGTTCTGCAGGTTGGTCACCCGCTCACGCACATACTTTGCAGTTGGCGTATTGGAAAGCAGATCAAAGCTGTACGCCATGTGCAGGCGCCCCTCACCAGAGGTGTACTGCTTCATAATCTCACTGGCTTCATGTCCCGCACCGATTTCACCAACTGTGGTGGTGTTCGGATACTCGTTCATCACAGCCCGTAAGCGCTCAAGGAATGGCAGGTTTTCTGGCTGCGACTTGTCGAACTTATGGTCCTGGAATGCATAAGGGTTCACACCAGTCACATCCGCAAGACTATCAGGATCGGGATATGGCGGGTTGTCACGCAGCTGCTTGTCGTGAACGTAAAAGTTCACGGTATCCAGACGGAAACCATCAACACCCAGCTCCAGCCAGAACCGGCCTGCATCAAGCACTGCCTGCTGCACTTCCTCGCAATGGAAATTCAGATCCGGCTGAGAACGCAGGAAGTTATGCAGGTAGTACTGACAACGGCGGCTGTCCCACTGCCAGGCAGAACCACCAAAGATGGAAAGCCAGTTGTTTGGCGGAGAACCATCAGCTTTAGGGCCTGCCCAGACATACCAGTCAGACTTGCTGTTGGTCTTATTGCTCCGGCTTTCCTTAAACCACTCATGTTGCTCAGAGGTGTGTGAAATCACCAGATCGATCAGAACACGAATGCCCTTACCATGCGCTTTAGCCACCAGCTCTTTGAAATCATCCAGAGAGCCGAACATTGGATCAACGTCTTCATAATCAGAAACGTCGTATCCAAAGTCATCCATCGGCGACTTCATGAAAGGCGAGATCCAGATCGCATCAGCACCAAGATCGGAGATGTAGTCCAGCTTCTCTGTAATACCTGGAAGGTCACCAATGCCATCGCCATTGCTATCCGCGAAAGACCGCGGATAGATTTGATAAATGACTGCGCCCCGCCACCAATCCGGATCGTTCGCCAGAACACGATGGCTTGTATTTTCGTTTATTGGGGTAGAGAGGTTCATTCCAGTTATCCTTTAACCGCACCAGCTGTAAGACCAGCGACGATTTTTCGTTGAAACACCAGCACTAGGACCACGATCGGGACGGTCACTAGCACAGAAGCAGCCATGATATTGCCCCATGGCAGCTCGTATTCAGTTGCACCGGACATCAGGGCAATCGCCACTGGCACGGTGCGAACTTCGTTGGATAGAGTAAAGGTGAGCGCGAACAGGAACTCGTTCCACGCACCGATGAAGGCAAGCAGACCAGTGGTCACCATCGCTGGCCACATCAACGGCAGGAAGATCCGGCGCACAATGGTCAGCGGAGAAGCTCCGTCAACGACAGCAGCCTCTTCAAGCTCCTTCGGCAGTTCCTTCATGAAGGTCGTCAGCACCCAAACAGTGAATGGCAGAGTCAGCACTGTGTTCGGGATAATCAGACCCGGCAGAGAGTTGTAAAGGCCCATGGAGCGGATCAACTCATACATGCCGGAGAGGATCGCCACCTGCGGGAACATGGAGACTGACAGGATCGTCATCAACAACAGACCACGGCCTCGGAAGTGGATACGAGCCAGCGCATAAGACGCCGTCACTGCAATAATCAGCGACAGAACCACAACAGACGTCGCAACAATCACCGAGTTCAGAATATTGAGGCCAAACGGCTGTTCTTTGAAGATGGAGAAATAGTTCCCCATCGTGAAGGATGTTGGGAATACGGACGGATTGAACAGCTCCTGCCCGCTCCGGAAACTCGTGACAATCGCGTAATAGAACGGGAAGACCGAGAAAATCACGACCACAACAACCAGTGTGTAAAACAGAATAGACTTCATCTGTCTGTTCATGACTGTTCTCCTTCACCGGATTTCAATCCGCCAGCCAACACAGTAATGGTCGTCAACAAGGCAATCACAATGAACAGCAGCGTCGCAGCTGCAGAGCCATAGCCAACTTCCTGGAAATCCACCAGCTGCTGCCTTGCATAGACTGACATGGACATAGTCGACGTAGAGCTGGACGTCAGCACGTAAATCAGATCGAACACACGCAGTGCATCAAGACTACGGAAAATCACTGCAACAATGATTGCCGGGCGGATCAGCGGCAACGTCACCTTGAAGAACACACGGATCGGGTTGATGCCATCCACGCGGGCAGCCTCATAGATATCACCCGGAAGCATCTGAAGGGCAGCAAGGGTCAGCAGCGCCATGAACGGTGTTGTTTTCCAGACATCCACCATGATCACAGCCCACATCGCGGTGGAAGGATCAGCCGTCCAGGCAATCGGCTCAGACAGAATGCCGACACCCAGCAGAATTTCGTTAATCACACCAAACTGATCGTGAAGCATCCAGCCCCACATCTTGGCGGAAACAATAGTCGGGATCGCCCAGGGGATCAGAACCGCAGCACGCACAAGGCCGCGTCCTTTGAACTCCGCATTCAGGATCAATGCAATGAGAAGCCCGAACAGAGTTTCAAAACCAACAGAGATGACAGAAAACCAGAGAGTGTTCCAAACCGCATTCCACCACTCGGCATCAACGAGAACGCCATAAGCCTCTCCGTCATAATACGAGAGATAGTTCTCAAAGCCGATGAATTGAGATTGGCTGAGATCTGTGAGGTTTGCGTCGGTAAAACCCAACCAGATGGTGCGAAGCAACGGCCAGCCTGCAACAGCGGCCAAAGCAATCATCATGGGGGCGAGAAAAAGCCACGCGGCGCGCAATCTGGCAGAGCTCAGATTGGAGCGTTTTGCCTTACGAGTGGCTGTACCATCCTGCTGAAGAGCAAGGGTCATCCTCTGATCCTTGGTTTCTTTATTTCAGGGAAACTCCAAGGAACCACCCAGGAGCTCGGTTCAGTGTTGCGGCCATCGGGAGGCCGCAACACAGATCGCAAGTCTAGGGAGGAGACTTACCAGCCTTTACGCTTGATGCGTTTCAGGTTCTTTTCAAGCTTCGCAAGGGATGCCTCTGCTTCGGTTTTACCGGAAAGCACGTCATGCACTGCATTGTAAAATGCATTGGAAACTTTGTTGTAGTTAGAGCCAGTTGCACGGGATGGACGTGCCACAGCATTGGTGAAGGTGTCTTTCAACTGACCCATGAACGGGCTTGCTGCAAGAACATCCGCATCAGAGTACAGCTCAGCAATGGTTGGGTTGTAAGACCCTTCAATAGCGCGCTGTTTCTGGCTCTTTTTGCTGGTCAGGTGCATTACAAGGCTTGCAGCGGCTTCAGGGTCTTTGGAGTATTTGGAAACAGCAAGCTGCCAGCCACCAAGAGTACCGGTCTGCTTTCCGTCTTCACCACCCTTAGGCAGAGCCATCACACCGATTTTGCCTTTGATCGGAGAATCGTCAGCCTGACCGAGAGACCATGCATAAGGCCAGTTCCGCATGAACACTGCATTACCGGACTGGAACACACCACGTGCATCTTCTTCCTGATAGGAAAGAACACCAGAAGGTGCAATTGTACCGGTCCAGCTTGCTGCGAGAGACAGAGCTTTTGCAGCTTTTTCGTTGTTGATGGTGATATCGCCATCAGCATTCACAACATCGCCACCACCAAAGCTGTCGACCCACTCAAGAGCGTCACAAGTCAGACCTTCATAAGCCTTCGCCTGATAAACAAAGCCCCACATTTTATTGTTGCCAGCTGCGCGTTCAGCATCCTGGATCTTCTTCGCACTCGCGGTCAGATCGCCCCAGGTTTCAGGAGCCTTTTCACCATGCTTTTCGAGCAGATCTTTGCGGTAGAACAGCAGGCCAGCGTCAGTGTACCAAGGCATAGCAACCAGCTTGCCCTTGTAGGTGTTGTTCGCAACGATTGGCTGGAAGTGCATGTCTTCTGCACCATTGGAATATGGCTTCAGATCAGCAAGGTGGCTTCCCAGAATACCCGGCCAGATAACGTCAATCTGGAAAACATCAATATCAGAAGAACCAGAGCTCAGGATCTGCTGGTACAGCGCCAGCTGCTCGGTAGATGATGCAGGTGCAGCGAAAAACTTAACGGTGTTGCCAGTTTCTTTAGCCCACTCGGTTGCAGCACCTTTACAGAGCTTAGCGCCCTGACCAACGCTACCACAAACAACCGTAACTTCAGCAGCCATTGCATAACCCGCAACGCCAGCCATACCAGCAACAGCAACAGCAGAACCTAATAATGTACGACGGATACCCATAATGGGACGCCTCCCTGTTTCGTCCATGGCCCTTGGTTCAACGAATTCCCAATCGTTGTCCGGCCATTAATTACCCCTCCAGAGCGAAGGGCTCCCCAAACACTGGTCATCTTTCAAAAGATTCCCAAAGCGCTTTGAGACAAGCAAAGTTTAGTCACCGGTCTAAGTCAATAGTAAAAATCCGTAGGAACTTTTGTGAGGCTGTCCATCTGACGTCATATTTTGCAACGCAACACCCACAAAATAGCTGAATTCTCCTAAGTTTAGAGCCCATCATATGTGGTATTTTTCTGCACCTCTGAAAAATACCAGTTTTCCACTGTCTCCGTTACCGTTTCCAAAGCGCTTTGGAAAAGATAAAGGTCCTACTGGATTTTAGGCAGACTTCTGGGCTAGATTTCATCCAAGCATGCGGGAGAAAAAGGGGCTATAAACAAGGCGCACAGCAAGTTTGAGCCATTGAATTATTATGAATCTTAAGAGTTTAGCCAATCATCTCGGTCTTTCACAAACCACAGTCAGCAGAGCTCTGAACGGGTATTCTGACGTGTCTCTCGCCACCCGAAACCGGGTTTCGGAGGCAGCAAAGACCTATGGCTATCGTCCCAATGTCAACGCACGCCGTCTGGCAACCGGACGCTCCTGCGTGATCGGCATCGCCTTCCCCACTGACATGAACATGTTTCTCGACCCGCATTTCATCGAGTTTCTGACAGGTCTTTCAGAGAAGGCATCCGAGCTTGACTACGACATCATGATCTCCTCCTCGCAGAGTGAAGAAGAGGACGTCTACCGCCGCTTTGCGGAAAAAGGCACTGTTGATCTGGTGATCCTGTCCAACGTGGATCTGAGTGAAGAACGCATCCGTCTTCTGCAAGACCTCAACATGCCATTCATCGTCCATGGCCGCACTGCCACCTGTGACAGCTACTCGTACATCGACATTGACAACTACGGCGTCTTCCACGAGCCCACAAAGATGCTGCTGGAAATGGGCCACGACAAGATCGCGATCCTCAACGGCCATCCAAATCGTGTCTACGCCATTGACCGGCTCAACGGCTGGCAGGATGCGTTGAAGGAACGAGGCGTCACGCCAAACCCGGATTATATGCGTGCAGGCGCTATGTCAGAGGAAAACGGCTACGCCTTCGCCATGGGAATCTTGCAGCTCGAAAACCGCCCGACTGCCCTGCTCTGCTCAAGTGTGGTCATGGCAAAAGGCGCGTACAGAGCCTGTAACGAACTCGGCATCAAGATCGGTTCGGAAGTCTCCATCGTCGCCCACGATGACAACGTGCCTCTCGCACAAGCATCTGACATGAACCCGCCACTGACCGTCACCCGCTCACCACTGCGCGACGCAGGCCGGGAGATCGCGATCATGGCGATGAACTACCTCAAAGGCACGGACATCAAAGAGCTGCAATGCCTGTGGCACCCGGAACTTATTTTCCGCAAATCTGTAGGCGCTCCGCCACGCAGCAGCACCTGACCTAGGGAATTTACTCAATTCCTTGCGTGGGATCATTGCCATACAACTTGAAACTGAGGCTATATTGGAGTGTGGCTGCACATTCAGGTTGGGGCCCCTATGCCAGCGCCAGTATTCATCGCCGATAATGTAACCAAGACTTACACCACAAACGAGGTTGAGGTGCATGCACTTCGGGGTGTTTCCATGACACTCTTTGAAGGCGAGATGGTTGTGTTGCTCGGACCATCCGGATCCGGCAAATCCACTTTCCTTAACATTCTCGGCGGGCTCGACAACGCCACCTTCGGCAGTGTTTCGTTTATGGGAAAAAACCTCACAGACTTCAGCGAAAGCAATCTAACTCGCTATCGGCGCGATTACGTCGGCTTCGTCTTCCAGTTCTACAACCTCATTCCCAGCCTCAACGCGTGGGAGAACGTGGCTCTGACAACAGAGATCGCCAAGAACCCGATGGACCCACAGGAGGCCTTGGAACTGGTCGGCCTCGGCAAACGCTCCTCCCACTTCCCGGCAGAAATGTCCGGCGGAGAGCAGCAGCGTGTCGCCATCGCCCGCGCCATCGCCAAGCGACCAGAAGTCCTGCTCTGCGACGAACCCACCGGCGCGCTCGACACCCAAACCGGCACACTTGTGCTGGAAGCCTTGCAGCGCATCAACCTGGAACTGGGAACCACCACAGCAATCATCACGCACAACACGGCAATCCAGCAGATGGCAAACCGTGTTTACATCTTCAAAGACGGCGCTATCGAAAGCACCCACGAGAATGAAACACCCAAGCAACCTTCGGAGGTTGCATGGTAGCTCTACCCGTCCTTGACCGAAAAGTCATCCGCGACTTGAAACGCCTGTGGGCGCAAGTGCTCGCGATTGCTTTGGTCATGGCCTGCGGAGTGATGACGCTGATCCTCGCCCAAGGCGCTTACCGCTCTCTCAGCGAAACGCAGAAAACCTATTACGACCAGTACCGCTTCGGCCACATCTTCGCACAGGCCGTTCGCGCACCCGATCACCTGAAGGAACGCATTGCAGCCATTGATGGCGTCGCAGCAGTCGAAATGCGCATTGTCCGCTCCGCTATCCTCGACATTCCGCAGATGGCTAAACCCGCCGCTGGCATTGCGCTTTCCTTGCCCTCAGGCAGAAAGCCTGCCGTCAACCGCCTCTACTTACGCGCAGGCCGCTTACCGGAAGGCTCCCGCACCAACCAAGTCGCTCTAGATTCCCGCTTCGCCAAAGCACATGGCCTCAACCCCGGCGACACTTTCAGCGCAATCTTGAACGGCAAGAAGCTCAACCTCGAAATCACGGGTATCATCCTCTCCCCCGAGTTCATCTACGCTCTCGGTCCCGGAGATCTGGTCCCCGACGACCGCCGCTTCGCCGTCTTCTTCATGGCTCAATCCGCCATGGAAGGCCTGTTCGACATGAAGAACGCGGCCAACGATATTTCGCTGCGGCTACTCAGAGGCGCCTGTACACCTTGCGTACTGGAACAACTCGACCGCCTGCTCAAGCCATACGGTGGCACCGGCGCGTATAAACGCAAAGACCAGCAATCCCACGCCTTTCTGGATGCGGAGCTCACCCAGCTTTCCGCCATGGCGAAAGTGCTACCCCCCATATTCCTGCTGGTCTCCGCTTTCCTCGTCAACATGATCCTGTCTCGCCTGATCGCTCTGGAGCGGGAGCAGATCGGCCTACTGAAAGCCTGCGGTTACTCGTCATGGTCCGTCGCAGGTCACTACGCCAAACTCGTCTCTTTCATTGCGCTTCTGGGCGTTGGAATCGGCTCCATTGCTGGCAACTACATGGGTAAGTTGATGACCCAAATGTATGCGCAGTACTTCTCGTTCCCATTCCTCGTGTTCGATGAAAGCCCGGACCTCTACTTCATCGCCGCCGCCATCTCGTTGTTTGCTGCTTTGGGCGGTGCGCTATCTTCCATCATGAAGGCCGCCCGCCTGCCACCCGCAGTCGCCATGCGTCCACCTGCGCCACCACGTTTCCGCAGTTTCCTCTCGCTCAAGTCCAGGCGTGTGCGCATCCTGTCCCAGCTCAGCACCATGGGCCTGCGCCATCTCATGCACAATCCGGTCCGCAGCCTGCTCACCAGCCTTGGCGTCTCTTTCGCGCTGGCCCTGCTCGTCTCCGCGCTGTTCCTGACCAACTCCATGGACCACATGATCAATGTGGCCTTCAACAAAGCAGAAACCGCAGATGCCCGCCTGACACTGGCAGATGACAAAGCCCCCAGCGTGCTCGATGACATCCTGCGCCTGCCCGGCGTTCTCACCGCAGAAGCCTACAGACAAGAACCCGTCATCCTGCGCTTTGGTCCCAAAGAAAAGCGCGTCGCCATCACAGGCCGCCCAACCAACGCCAACCTCTCCCGCATTCTGGACCTTGATGAGCGCGCTATTGAAATGCCCCGCACCGGTCTCATGCTGCCAACTCACCTCGCCAACCAGCTGGGTGTAAAGCCGGGCGAGATGCTCACCGTGGAGCTGACCAAGCACAACTCGATCCTGCGGCAGGTTCGGGTCTCAGGCACCGTCACCAGCTACATGGGCATCTCCGCCTCCATGCACATAGACGCGCTGAACGCCCTTGTGCCCACAGGCCCGCGCATTTCTGATCTTGCCATCAACATCGACCGCACACGGCTTGATGATCTCTACAATGCTGTCAAAGAAACACCGGGCCTTGGCGGGATAGCCATGCAGATGCTTTCTCGAGAAAAGTTCCGCGAGCTCATGGAACAGAGCTTCACCTCCATGCTGGTTGCCTACATCACCATCGCCGTCATTGTCGCCTTCGGTGTCGTCTACAACGCCGCCCGCATTCAGCTGTCAGAGCGGGGCCGCGAGCTCGCCAGCCTGCGCGTCATCGGCTTTTCCAAGCAGGAAGTGTTTCACGTCATTCTGGTGGAAATGGCCATGATTGTTCTGCTGGCACAGCCCATGGGCTGGCTCATCGGCTATGGCATGGCAGCAGGCATGATACAGGGCCTCGCCAGTGATCTCTTCCGCGTGCCACTTGTGGTGCTGCCAAGCACCTACGCCATCGCCAGCTTTGTCATTCTCACTGCCGCCCTGGCCTGTGCGCTCATCGTGCGCCGCCGTGTGGGCAAACTTGATCTCATCAAAACCTTAAAAACGAGGGAATAGGAATGAACGGTAAATACGTCAAACGAGGCGCATATATTGCTGTCGCCCTGCTCGTTCTTCTCCTCATTGGTTGGGCCTTGCAGGAAAAGCCAATCTCCGTTGAAACAGCCAGGATCACCCGCGGCGACCTGATTGTCACCGTGGAGGAAGACGGCAAAACCCGCGTCAAAGAGATCTACAAAATCTCCGCCCCAATCGCCGGACGGGTCGACCGTTCCCTGTTGGAAGTCGGCGACAAGGTGTCTCGCGGCGAAACCACAGTGGCCACCATCAACCCACTCACCACTCCGTTCATGAACGCCCGCACCAAAGCAGAGGCATTGGCAGGCGTTGAAACCGCCAAAGCTGCCATCTCATTGGCAGAAGCTGAGCTCGCCTCCGCCAAGGCAGAACACAAACTCGCCAAGTCAGAACTCATCCGCGCCCAACGCCTCAACCGCTCCAAAACCATCTCTGACGCTCAATTGGAGCGCGTGGAAATCGACGTCACCCTGAAAGCCGCCAAAGTCCAAAGCGCAGAAGCTCAGATTGCCCAGCGAAACAGCGACCTTGCAAGCGCCAAAGCCCGTCTGATTGAGCCGCACATCGCTCAGGATCCTGAACGTTCAGAAGAACTGGCCGTACGCATGATCTCCCCGATCAACGGCCTGGTCCTCAATCTGGCCGTTGAAAGCGAGCAAACCATCCAGTCTGGTGCCCTGCTGATGGAACTAGGCGATCCCGCTGATATCGAGGTGGTCGTGGACCTGCTCTCTACCGAAGCCGTGAAAATCGCTGAAGGGGCAAAAGCAACGCTGGTCGACTGGGGCGGCAACACCCTGAGGGCAACCGTCCGCCGCATTGACCCGGCTGGCTTCACCAAGGTCTCAGCCCTTGGCATCGAGGAACAGCGCGTCAACGCAATTCTGGATCTGGAAACCCCGGCACTGGAACTCGGCCACGGCTTCCACCTGCGCGCCGCCATTGAGACATGGCACGGCCAAAACGTCCTGCA
The DNA here is from genome assembly GCF_001623165.1 of Pseudovibrio sp. WM33. Taxonomy (NCBI): domain Bacteria; kingdom Pseudomonadati; phylum Pseudomonadota; class Alphaproteobacteria; order Hyphomicrobiales; family Stappiaceae; genus Pseudovibrio; species Pseudovibrio sp. WM33. The sequence goes on along the minus strand of NZ_LMCK01000055.1, from coordinate 172,597 downwards.
CATTCCCATGACCGCCCTCTTCCGCGAAGGCAACGACTGGGCCACCTTCAAAATCGTCAACGGCAAAGCCCAACTCCAACTCCTGACCATCGGCGCCTTCAACCAGGACATGGCCGAAGTCCGCTCTGGCTTGAACCAGAACGACACCGTGATCCAGTTTCCGGGAGATACTGTCTCACATGGTACTGCAGTGGCAGCGGAGTAGAGATGACCGAACAAACGGATTGCTCTTTTTGCAAAATAGCCCAGAAGCACTATCGCGTTTTCGAGGTCTATCGCGATGACAAGATCATGGCCTTTCTCGACAATGGCCCAATCCGCCCCGGTCATACTCAGATCATCCCACTGGAGCATTACGACTACTTTGATGATCTACCCCTCGAACTTGCGACCAGAATTATGCAACTCGGCCAACACCTTGCCAAAGTACTCAAGCAAATCACTGGAGTAGAAAGAGTAGCATTCCTCTTCACCGGCGGAGATATCCCCCACGCCCACGCTCATCTGATCCCGATGTATGAGAAAACCGACATCACCTCCCGCCGCTACATCCTCAATGAGGACCTCACCTTTCAGGATAGACCCTGTCCGCCCCACAACGAGCAGCTGGCGATACTCAGAAAAATCAAGGAAGCAATGAGTGCTGAACACCTCTGATAAGTCGCTACTCAATTGAAGATATCTTCGACAAACTTATAGATCAGATAGAGCGCCAGATACGAGAGAAACGAGCTGGAAACACCTGCAACAAGTGCCATGTATCCATTCGCTCTGTACATAACTGTGTCAGCAAAACCATAGCTGAGTAGCACCCAAAGCGTCGTTGCTATCGATACAGCCATAGCCCCTATAAACAGCAGCACCCGCGCGAGTTTGTTCGAGCGGAAATACCCTTCAGCATTGCGCCCAATAACAAGAAACTCAGCCAACACCGTACAGATATAGGCAGCAGCGAGTACCAGAAAGCTGTCCCAAATTACAAAATGCAAAGCGAGTCTCGCACGCGCTCAAAAAAGCATTTTCAAAACGCAATCATTCTCACTTATATGACAGCCAAACACAAGCTGAAGGTGCATATCTCAGCACGTACTCACGCTCCTCTCACATACCGGAGGAACTCGTAGAACAGGTTGCAAACGGCATACGCCAAAATGCCGGTAGGTAGACTGGCGATGTACCCTAGGTATTGGAAAGCTCGTGGCTCATCAGCAGCAGCCTGATGGTAATCCCATAACGCATAATACATCGCAACAAATCCAGCTAGCATTGCAACTAGAAAATGAAAGATGTGTGCGGATTGCCTATTTTCAAAGTAGTCATCAGCTTTGAACCGAAGAAAAATTCCCTCTGAAATTCCGGCTGAAATCAAGGATACGACGAGTAGAGTGAGAATGAAAAAATACATATAGTATTGATAGGGCTCACACTAACTCGTTGCAACAGGCAAGCCGTCTTTCGCAGCCTTCTCCGCCGCCTCTCTCTCCCGCCGGGCCAGTTCCATCTTCCACCAGCGATCTCGCAGGGTGACGCGGTTTTCGCGGTAGCGGTCTTCCAGCACCTCCATGTGGGTCACACGATCTGTCCGGAAGGCGCGAAAGTCCTTGCGCAGTTCGCACCACGCCACGATCATGCGTGAGTGTGCAAAGAAAGTCAGACTCAGCGGCCATATCAGGCGCTCACTCATCTCCCCCTGCGCGTCCTCATAAGTCAGCCGCAACTTGTTCTGCCCGCGAATAGCCTGCCGCACATCCTTCAGCTCAATCCGTGCTGTGGGAATAGGCTCCACCCCGAAATCCGGCGCATAAAGCGGGGCTTCAATGAACTCATCGCGCGCTTCGGGAGACAGCACTGCCGCAATCTTGGCAATCACATCGCTGGCTGTGCGGATAAGCTGCTCATCCCCACGCACTTGCACATGGCGCAGGCCCATCATCACCGCTTCCAGCTCATCACTGTTGAACATCAACGGCGGCAGATCATACCCCTCATCCAGCACATAACCGACCCCCGCCTCCCCGCGGATCGGCACACCAGTCGATTGCAGGCTGACAATGTCGCGGTAAAGCGTGCGAACAGAGATTTCCAGTTCCTCCGCCATCGCATCACCGGTCACCGGCCCACGATGACGTCGCAACAACTGAACGACCTGCAGCAACCGATCTGCCCTGCGCATGAACTCCTCCAAATAAGTTTGGAATGCGAAACACTCCTGACACAATGCTGTCAGGAGCACTTTGCTACCAATCCCCCACCAAACACAAGCGGAGAAAGCAAATGCTCACAAACCACAAATTCAGCGCAAAACTCGATGGTGTCAGCGCAAGCCCGTTTTGCCTGAAAGTAGACATCCTGCTCGCCATGGCGGGCCTGTCCTATGACGTTCTGGAAGGCCCAGCAGCATTGCAAACCGCCCCCAAAGGCAAGCTCCCGGTGATGAAGGACCAAGAAGAGCTCATCGCCGATTCCGAGTTCATCAGACGGCATTTGGTGATCAACTATAACGCTGATTTTTCAGGTGGTTATTCTGAGGCAGAACTGGCTGTGGCCCACGCCTTCATGCGAATGGCAGAGCATTCTCTGTACTTCGTGACCGTCTGTACCCGCTGGCTGCCAGATGAGAACTTTGCTGTCATCGAAGATCAGTTCTTCGGTATCCTGCCACCGGAAATGCGCAGCTCCCTTGCAAACGAGTCTCGCAAAAGCGTCATCACCAAAGTCAACAATCACGGCTACGGCCAGCACACATGGGAAGAGCGCCTCGCATTGGGCCGTGCAGACTTGCAAGCCATCTCCACCCAACTCGGTGACAAACCATTTCTGCTCGGCGATCGCCCCTGCTTTGCTGATGCCGCCATCGGCGCCCAAATCCTCTGCACCCTCTCCAACCTGCCCTTCTCCGGCTGGAAGGAAACCACCGAGCAGTTCCCCAACCTCGTCGCCTACGCAGACCGCATCAAAGAAGCCTACCCGGAGAAAGCAACCGAAGCAGCCTAATCAACACCCCCGCCGGATTGGTGCATCCGGCGGGGGCTTGTCACATTCACTACGACTGCTTCAAATACGCAATCACATCCTCAGCATTCTGCGCCGGATCACTCACCGGATACATAACGTGTTCCATCGCACCATCTTTGATGATCATGGTGAGCCTTTTCAGCAGAACCATGCCACCAGCCTCAAAAGTCGGCAGCTCCATCGCCTTCGTCAGTTCCAGTTCCTCATCAGAAAGCAAAGCAAACGGCAGATGCAAACGCTCAGCAGCTTCAGCCTGAAACGCTGTCGACTGAGTAGAAAGCCCAAACACCGCTTGCGCCCCAACCGCTTTTAACTCACCAAAGTGATCCCGGAATGCACAGGATTGAGGCGTACATCCACGAGCTCCGGGAATGAGATCCCACCCTTCAATTGGCCCTTCATTTGGAGGGCTTGTTCTAGGATAGGCATAGACAACAGTGCGGCCCTGTAACGCTGACAAATCAATCATCTCAGCATTGGTTGTCCGCAGTTTCAGCGCCGGAAGCTTCATGCCAAGCAAACTCTTAGTGTCAGTCACAATCAATCAAACCTTCTCCAATAAAAACCCCGCCGAACATTCTCATCCGGCGGGGCTATCTCACTCATAAAACATCGCCGCTAAGCGTCTTGCGTCATCAGCTGTTGGTTCTTACGTGCCATCACCTGCCGCACCACAACAGGCAGCATCAACACTCCACCGATTGCCATGGTTTGCAAGCCCGGCGCAACGAAGAACATCGCCGCAAAGGCCGTCCAATACCGCTCCAGCTTATTCAGCCCCGCCAGCATGTAGCCAGAGAACGCCACACCCAGCAGACCAATGCCACACATGGCACCCGCCAGAGTTACGCTCAGGTCGTACCAGGTGAACTCCGGCGTCACCAACAGCAGTGCAGGAGAGTAAACGAACACAAACGGCACCAGCGCCTTTGCGATACCAAGACGGAACGCCGTGTTGCCGGTCTTGAACGGGTTCGCACCAGCAATCCCAGCCCCGGCATAAGCAGCCAGCGCCACAGGCGGCGTAATGTCTGCAAGTACGCCGTAGTAGAACACGAAGAAGTGCGCCACCAGCGGCTGAACGCCCAGCAAGGCAAGCGCAGGTGCAGCAATGGAAACCAGAATGATGTAGGTCGCCGTTGTCGGAATACCCGCGCCCATGATGATGCAGGCAACTGCCGTAAACAACAGGGTGAAGAACAGCGTCAGCCCATTCTGCGTCACATACTCTGCAAGCATACCGGACGCAATAAACCCGCCCAGATCAGAAGCAGCCTGTGTCACCACAAACGAAAGCCGGAAGCCCGTTCCCGTCAGCGTCACCACGCCAACAATGATGCCAACAGCTGCAGCAGCAGCCCCAACAGCCAGCGAGTACTTGGCCCCTGTCGCCAGGGACTCAATCAGGTCTTTGAGACCCATCCGGTTATGCGGGTTTAAAATCCCAACAACCACACAAGCAGTAATCCCCCAAACCGCTGCAAAGTCGGGCGTTTTACCGGAGATGATCAGGTAAACCAGAATGCCCAGCGGGATGACGGAGAGCCAGTGCTGCTTCATCACCACCAACGCTTTCGGCAGCTCATCCTTGGTAAGGCCGCGCAAACCAAGGCGTTTGGCTTCCAGATGCACCATCACAAAGATGCCGAAGTAATGCAGCATTGCCGGGAACATCGCCGCAAGCAGCACCTCACGGTACGGGATCTCTAAAAACTCCACCATGATGAAGGCAGCAGCCCCCATAATCGGCGGCGTAATCTGCCCGCCCGTTGATGCCGTCGCTTCAACAGCCCCCGCAAAGTGTGGCGGATAACCAACCTTTTTCATCGCTGGAATGGTGAGCGAGCCTGTCGTCACCGTGTTGGCAATGGAACTGCCGGAAATCGTGCCCAGCATGGCAGAGGAGAAGATCGCAACCTTCGCAGGCCCGCCTGCATAGCGTCCGGCAATCACAGAGGCCAGATCAATAAACAACTGCCCAAGGCCAATGCGCGTGGCTAAAACCCCAAACAAAACAAACAGGAACACATACTTGGCAACCACACCAATGGCGATGCCGTAAATGCCCTGGTTCGTCATATATAGGTGATTGATCAGCCCCGTCCAACTCGCGCCCGGGTGCCGCAGAGCGCCCGGTGCGTACATGCCAAACACAGCATAGCCAACAAAGATCAGCGCAATCAGCGGCAGCGTTGGCCCAACGGATCGCCGCGCAGCTTCCAGCACCAGCACCAGCAGCACGGTGCCCATAAACACATCAATCGGCGCAGGAGCCCCAACACGGGAGGCAACCGCCTCAGCTGGCAACAATGGCAAATACATTGCCGCAGCCACAGCCATCACTGCCAGCACGATATCCCACAGATGCACACCACTCGGGCGCCACCATGTGGAAGGCGCAGGTTGGCTGCTCGTGCTCTTGATGAAACTGAAAAGAACAAACACCAGCCCCAGCACAAACGAAAGGTGAATGCCGCGATGGACAAGCTCTCGAATAAGCCCGAAGCCGGACGCGTAATAATGATAAAGCGACATGGCAACAAGTGCCGCTGTTATAACAACAGCAAGCACCGGACCAGCCGCTCGGAAGGTAAGGTCTGGATCGTATTTCCGTTCCAGATCCTCAAGGGATTGATCTGTCGTATCCTGAGACATCAGCCCTGCGTTTCGTTTAGATTAAAAACAGCAGCGCCCGGCAGATATCTACCGGGCACCGCAAAATCATCAAAGATGGCGAGGCCTTACTTGATCAGGCCAGCTTCTTTGTAGAAACGCTCAGCACCCGGATGCAGCGGCACACCAAGACCGTCCGTCGCGCTTTCCAACGTGATGGTTTTGCCTTTGGAATGGCCAACATCCAGCAGCTTGCGGGTCTTGTCGTTCCACATCGCTTTGGTGATGTTGTAGATCAGCTCGTCATCTTCTTTCGCGCTGGTGATCCACTGCGCACCAACAGTCAAAGTGGTTGTTGCATCAACACCCTGGTAGGCACCAGATGGAATGTCGGAGCTTGCAAAGAAGCCGTACTTCTCAACCAGACTTTCAGCTTCCGGACCAGTGATCGGAACGATCTTGATGTCTTCAGCAGACGCCAGCTCAACCACTGCACCGGTTGGGAAACCAGCAACCACAAAGAACGCATCAACCTTGCCGTTACGCAGTGCTTCCGCCGCAGCAGAACCCTTCAGCGCTTCAGCAGTGATGTCAGAGGTGGAAAGGCCATAAGCTGCAAGGATCAGGTTCGCATCCGTGTATGTGCCAGAACCCGGCTCATCCAAAGACACGCGCTTGCCTTTCAGGTCAGCAACAGAGTTGATGCCGCTGTCAGCTTTTGCAATCAAATGAATATGCTCTGGGAACAACGCTGCGATGGAACGCAGATCCTTCATCGGCTCTTTGCCTTCCATGGTGCCGGTACCGGAAAACGCCCAGTAAGCAACATCAGACTGCGCGAAACCAGAATTACGCAAGCCGGAGTTGATCGCATTCACATTATCAACGGAACCACGGGAAGAAACAGCAGAAGCAATCAAACCCGGCACACCGCAAGACCCACCAGCATCACACGCACGAGAGCCCGGAGGATTGGAGATCGCATTGGCGATCATGCCGCCAACCGGGTAGTAAGTGTAAGCTGTACCGCCTGTACCAATGGTAAAGAACTTAAGGTCCTGCGCCAAAGCCTGACCAGAAAACAGCGCCGCGCCGCCAACAATAGCTGCAGCTGTCGCCAATTTAGTAATGGAAGATAGAAGCGTCATAGCCCCCCCGGGAAATATACGAGAGACAGGATACTCTACGGCGTAGAAGCGCCATAAAATCGTCTGCCCCAAACACTATGAGAAGTCTGAGCAGTCACCGGAAAATCAAAAAGGACGCTCGACTGGTGTAATGAAGTGAACAAGAAACATTCACGCGAATTAGAAAACACGCTTCAACCAGAGATCGCAAGAGAAATACGAGATTTTTCGTAGGCAAGCGCAAGAAAATGTAATTTCAGGTCATTCCAAACGCGATTGACGCATGAATATGTCAGACAAAGTCTGATTTCGGAACAAAAGCTACAAAACCCATTCATGAGCCAAATTCCGCAAGAATTGCGAAGCACGTGCAAATTCAATTGAGTACAGTCCTGATACTACAAATTTGAGCGTGCACGTTCTCTTCGCTATAGACCGGATGGCTGCACATATGATTCATTGGGCTCCGCTGCAATGAAGGAGTGATTTTATGAGGGTAAGCGGCAAAAAGATGCTTCTGTTACTCGTTGTTCTGGTTGGCTTGCTGTTTGCTATCGGCGGCGCTGTTGTCTGGTGGATGATGCAACAACCCATGTTCAAGCCGGGCACCGTTGCCCAGCGCACTGACCTGACCCCCGTCGGCATCTCCGACGACTTCTGGGAAGTCGCACCAGATGTGAAGCTGAAACACTTCTCAACCGGAGAAGGCCGCAACATCCTCTTCATTCATGGCGGCCCCGGCATTCCAACAATGGCAAGCGCACCGGGTTTTGACCTGCTCGCAGACGAGTACCGCGTCAACTACTACGACCAGCGCGGTGTAGGCCGTTCCACACGCCCCTTCGACCGCTTCCCCGCAGAAGACAGCACATGGACAAAGATCCAACTGCTGGAAAGCACCCTCGGCATCTCTCAGCAACTGGCGGATATTGAACGCATCCGTAAACTGCTGGGCGATGACAAGCTCATCCTCATGGGCCACTCCTACGGCGCCTTGCTGGCCTCCCTCTATGCCGCTGAGTTCCCGGAAAATGTCGATAAGCTCGTGTTGCTGAACCCGGCAGATCTGCTCGTCTTCCCATCTGGCAACAAAGGCCTGTTTGAGAATGTTCGTGAGCGCCTGCCAGAGCGGGACCACAAAGCCTACGATAAATGGCAGCGCCGCTATCTGGACCTTGGTCAGGTCTTCAAAGAAGATGAAGCCAGCCTGCAACAGCTGGATGCAGACTTCCTGCCGTACTTCATCAAAGCCACGGGCGACACCATCAAAGGCGCCCCACCAATCTCACAGGATCTCTTCGGCAGCTGGTACACCCGCGCCCAGTTCTTCGGCCTTGGCAGACGCCATGACTGGAGCTCACATATGGGCAACATCACCGCTGATACCTTGATCATCCATGGCGATAAAGACTTCCAGCCACTCGCAGTCTCAGAGATCTATGAGGATGCAATCCCGCAGGCAAAGCTAGAACGCATTGAAGAAGCGGCCCACTTCCCGCACTTCAACAATCCAGAAGAGCTGGCCGGCAAGCTACGCCCGTTCCTGAACAAGTAACCACGATGAAACGCATGCTCCCGGCCAATCTGGGAGCATGCTGCATTCCATTCGGCGCAGGTCGCATCGAGGTACCTCCCGAGTACCGCGACCTCCCCAAAACAAAGCGCTCTACTCCTCCGCCTCAATCAGCTTGTGGCTGTCTTCTGCAGTCAGATCCAGCCCATAGGCCTCGCGCATATTTGCGATAAAGGCCAGCGTCTCCGGACCAAAAGGTGCCTTGCCTTCAAAGCTGTGCAGCACGATGCCTTCAACCAGATCCCCCAGCCCCATCTCATGATGAGCCGCCACGGCTTTGAGCACCTTCAGCACTCGTTTTTCAAGCCGCACTCCGGTCTGCACCCGTTCAATCTTACGTCGTGTCATGTGTGCCTCTCGCGCATCGGGTGGTTTACACCACAAACGAATCTGGTAACATGGTACCAAGTTACCATTCAAAATATCTCGGTTATTCCCTCATGTCAAACAATCTCAAAGGGGTCCTCTGGGCCCTTTTGGCTACGGCGTTGTTCACGCTCACCTCCGCCTTGGCCAAAATCGCAACAACAGAATATCACGTGCTGCAGATCCTTTTCTTCCGGCAATGCTTTGTCTTTGCCTCTGCCTTGCCCGTGCTCATCAAAACCTTCCCCCATGGTTTCAAAACCAGGCATCCGCTTCCTCATGCATTGCGTCTGACAGGCGCTTTCATCGCGCTCTCAACAGGCATTTGGGCGGTTGCGCTCCTCCCGCTCACAACAGCAACTACACTTGCCTTTGCCAAGGTCTTCTTTGTTGCCATCCTCGCCTCTCTGTTTTTAGGTGAGACAACAACAAGAACACGCGTCACCGGCATCATCCTTGGCTTCGTCGGCGTATTGATCGTCATCCGCCCCGCCTTTGACGGCTTTGCCAGCCTCTACACGCTCATCCCACTGGCAGGAGCCCTTGGAGCAGCTGTTGCTGTAGTCTGCGTCCGCAAGCTCTCTCAAACTGAGAGCACCGCAACGCTGCTCGGATATCAGGCTGTCTTCGTTGGCCTCATGGCAGGCGTACCCATGTTCTGGCTTTGGAAGACGCCAGACCTGTTCGGTCTATTGCTCCTCACCGCCATGGCCCTCATCGCCACTCTGGGCCAATGGGTCGGCATCAAAGCCCTCAGACTGGGAGAAGCCAGCGTGGTTGGAAGTGTAGAATACATCTCACTGATCTACGCCGCCCTGCTCGGACTTGTCCTCTTCTCCGAGCTGCCAGACACCTTCACCCTCATCGGTGCAGCGGTCATCATCTTCTCCGCCCTATACATGATGCAAAAGGAACACCGAAGAAAAGCAGCGCTAAAACCAACTTAGCGCACCGGGCATTGAGGGGAATAACTTTTCGGGCAGCCAGCAAAACGGGTTGCCCGTCTACCGTGGGACCATCAGCCCCGAGCAACGCAGAAAAAACGCATTCAACGCAAACGAACGCACAAAACAACGCAAAGCAGATATCCCCGCTCCAGAGGCCCTCGTCTAAAGGTAGGGAACCAGAATATCTGAAAGCACAGAGCCCTTCGGATAGGCGTAGACGCTGCCCTGTTCATAAACGTAAGGCGCAACTTCAAGACCCGCCTCAGCGCAAATGAGTTGGCCGCCCAGCACATCCCAGCTGTTCACGCAGCCATTGTAGGCGCCATCCACCTGCCCCATCGCCGCCTGACACAATGCCCACGCCGCAGAACCGCAAATCCGTATCTGATGCTGCTCTGACACCAGCTGGTTGACCTTGTTGAGGAAATCGAGGTTATTCTCCTGCTTGTAATTAAAGCACAGGTTCACCACCAGCTCATGGTCACAGGCCTGTCTGGGCCGCAATCTCTTGCCATCCTCAAACGCCCCTATCCCCCGCGCCGCATAAATCGTCCGGCGGTGAAAAGGCGCATGGACAACGGCAATCGCTGGTCCCTGCTCATCAACAAAAGCCATGGAAATACAAAAGTCTGGCCGCCCGTAAAGGTAGTTGGTCGTGCCATCAATCGGGTCAATCACCCAGCACGGCGGTTGCAGCTCACCACCCGTTTCTTCCCCCTTAAAGCCATGTTCCGGGAAGGCTTCGCTTAACGCCTGCTTGATGCGCCGCTCAACTTCACAGTCCGCTTCACTCACGTAATCCAACAAGCCTTTGCTGCCAATCTGCAGCTTGTCACGGTCATGAAAGACCTCAAGAGCATAAGCACCAACCTCCTCTGCAATCATTCGGGCTGTGGTGAGTATCTCTTGTTGCATGTCGGGCACCTTCGCTGGTTATGCCCCTCCTGCGTATCTCCGAAAAGTGGGAACCGGTTTTCGGATTAAGATACGCAAAAACAAGGCCTAAAGCAGTTTTATCGCAAACTGCCTTTAGGTATTGAGCAGTTCATTCAAAAGAGCAACTTCGTATCAGGACTACCTTCAGCCTTAGCCGCTAGCCTTTATCAGGAGTAGAAATGAGCTGGACTGAAACCTGATGAACCGAGAACTGCCCCTGCTCTACGCGTGTCTTGCTCTGGCCGGAACCATTCCGTTTATCGCCGGAGCCATAGGTTTATCAGTGGGTTACTCGTTTCTCCCATTGGTTGGCGCAACTGTCATCGCAGTCAGTTTGTACGCCCTTGTCATCCTCTCCTTCATGGCGGGAAGCCAATGGGGTATGTTCTTCATCGCTCCTCACCCAAGGCGTGCATGGCTGCTGTTATGGAGCAACTTTGTCGCACTGTCCGGCTGGTGCCTGTTCCTGTTTACCGCTCCGATCATCTTCATTCTGGGACTTATCATCCTGTTCTCAGGCATGCTGTTTGTTGATTTCTATTTGCAGAACCTGGAAATCACATCGCGAAACTACCTCGGCGTGCGCATCACAGCTACCATCATCACGCTCATCGCACTGGGCGTCATCGCCCTCAACGTTTAAAGCTTATCCCCTCTCGGCAACCTAAAACCCACCCACAAACAAAAAATGCCAGCAAGGTCTCCCTCACTGGCATCATAAAATCTAACTGCTTGGCAACGCTTACATATTGATAGAGCGCCACAGCATGGTAGACCGGTTCCCACTCCGGCAATACGCCAAAACAGGCCTAGGTGCTTCCGCCAGAAAATCAATCAATTCCTGACCAGCCTCGGCAAAATCTGTCCCCGGTCCAATCGGAATGTAAATGTGCTCCAGACCCTGCTCTTCAGCTGCCCCAGAAACCTCCAGATAAGTCGGCTGGTTCGGAGCTTCATCATCCGGACGGTTACAGACGATAGACCGGAAACCCTGCTCACGTGCCTTCTCCATGTCCTCAGGATAGAGCTGCCCGGCAACCCAGTAATCCTCGGTGAGTTGACGCGCACGCAGCTGGCCACCACCGCCACCTGAAATTTTCTGAAGTAGATTAGAGAACATTGACTGGCACTTTCAAATAGGTTTGACCGGTTTCGTTTTCTGCCTCAGGCAAACGACCGGCTCTCATATTCACCTGAATGCTCGGCACAATCAGGTTAGGCACATCAAGCGTTGTATCCCGAGCTTTGCGCATTTCGACGAACTTTTCACGACTAGTACTATTACCTACGTGAATGTTCTCCGCTTTCTCAGCAGCAACGGTTGTTTCAAACAAGATCTCACGCCCATTCGCACCATAGTCATGGCACATGAACAAACGCATTTCGTCAGGCAAACTCAACACCTTATGGATAGACGCATACAGCACGGACGCATCCCCACCCGGGAAGTCAGCACGGGCCGTACCACTGTCTGGCATAAACAGGGTGTCCCCCACAAACGCTGCATCACCAATCACATGCACCATGCACGCTGGCGTATGCCCCGGCGTATGCATCGCAAAGGCTTTCAGATTCCCGATCTGGTAGGTATCCCCGTCCTGAAACAGCTTGTCGAACTGGCTGCCATCGCGTGCAAACTCGGTGCCTGCATTGAACACTTTACCAAACACACCCTGAACAACTGTCACCTGCTCACCAATACCAATCTTGCCGCCCAACTTCTGCTGAATATACGGTGCAGCAGACAGGTGCTCAGCATGCACATGGGTTTCGAGCAGCCATTCCAGCTTCAGATCATTTTCGCGGATGTACGCAATGATTTCATCGGCATGCTCAAAGCTGATGCGCCCAGCCGGGTAGTCGATATCCATCACGCTGTCTATGACTGCACATGCCTTTGTTTCCGGGTCTGTGACCACATAGGTGATGGTGTTCGATACCGGGTCAAAGAAATCCTTGATCTCCACTTTCTGATCCATCTGCACTGGATAGCTGCTCATAACCTTCTCGCTCCTAAATCTATGATTTATCTAAGAAACGCATGACGTATCAGGCCTCTTTCAGTGCTCTTCGCATTGAAAGGCTGGCAACCAGTCTCGCGAACAGCATCCCCGCCGTCATGCATAAAACAAACACAATCGCCTGAGGCGACAGCAATGAAACTGAAACCAGTGCAGGCCCCGGACACAAACCGATTAATCCCCATCCCGCACCAAATGTAGCTGACCCAAAAATCAACCGTTTATCGATCTGCTGAAACGTCGGAATCCGAAAATCATCCGCCATAAACGGACGCGGTAGAAAGCGCGCCAGACGGAAGAACGGAGCCGCTACCAGAATGGCACCGCCCATCACAAAGGCGAGACTAGGGTCCCAATTTCCAAACACATCAAGGAAGTTTTGCACCTTCAAAGGATTGCTCATTCCCGCAACAACCAGCCCCGCCCCAAAGGTCAGGCCAGCTAAAAAACCAGCGATGATCCGTTGCATGTTATCCCCCCACCATGTGGCGAAAGATAAACACAACAGCAATGCCGACCGACATAAAGGTGATCGTCGCGGCCAGTGACCGAACAGACAGGCGCGACAAGCCACAAACACCATGCCCACTCGTGCATCCGCTTCCAAACACTGAGCCAAAGCCAACAAGAGCCCCCGCAATCGCGATCAGCGTCAAGTCTCCTGTAAACACTTGCTCAATCTCAAATCCCCCTGCCATCAGCAGCAGAGGCGCCAGAACGATCCCAACAACAAACGACAGTTGCCAGCCCTTCTCACCATGCACCCAGGCCGACTTGCCATTGGCAAGCGAACCGGACTCAAACAAGCGGCTGTAAATGCCGCTAATCCCCGCAATCCGCCCATTGGCGAGCAACAGGATGACCGTAGACAAGCCGATTAAAACGCCTCCGGCTAACGAGGCATATGGGGTAAACTCAGTCATGTTTTATACTCGTTCTTTCCCCTGCAGAGGAAAGTTCGGTTGATGGAGAAACTGACCAGGGCATGCGCGATACCATGGTCAAAATGTATGTTTTCTAATTTAGTTTTCACTAATATATAAATGTCAATTTTGGAGAGTCAAGTCACAACCAACAGCAATTATGCCAATCGCCTAATACTCATCGCCAGTTGCGCAGATTGATCGCCTCCCTTAGGCTTGCCGTATACGTAAAGAAACGACCCTAAATCGCTGTTGGGAGATGAATTTGGGAGAGCGTCGTTTCTGCTTGAAATACAAAGGAATGGATATGATTGACGAAGACCTGAAAGGTGAACTTGAGCTTTTTCGCGATAATGTAAAGCGGTTCATCGAAGCAGAGATTCTCCCGCACTACGACGAATGGGAGAAGACAGATATCTTCCCACGCGACATCTGGAACAAGATGGGCGAACAAGGCCTGCTCTCTGTAGACACCCCGGAAGCATATAGCGGGTTCGGCACCAACTTCCTCTTTTCCATGGTCATCATTGAAGAATTCACCCGCGCCAACTGTTCTGGTCTGGGCGTTTCTCTCAGCGTGCATTCCGATATTGTTGCCCCTTATATCCTCAATCACGGCAGTGAAGAGCAGAAGCAAATGTACCTGCCAAAGATGGTGACAGGCGAGTGCGTCGGCGCCATTGCAATGACTGAACCTGCAGCAGGTTCTGACCTTCAGGGCATCCGCACAATCGCACGCAAAGACGGCGACGATTACATCATCAACGGCAGTAAAATCTTCATCACCAACGGCCAGCATGCAGATGTTGTGATCGTTGTTGCCCGCACCAATCTGGATGTCTCCGGCTCCAAGGGAACCAGCCTATTCCTCGTTGATGCAGACAACCCGGGCTTCAAACGCGGTCAGAACCTCGACAAGATCGGCCTGCATTCCTCAGACACATCCGAGCTCTTCTTTGAGGACCTTCGCGTCCCGGCCAGCGCTTGCCTCGGCAGAATGGATGCTGGCTTCCACATCATGATGAATGAGCTCCCACGCGAACGACTTACCCTCGCTGTTGGCGCTGTTGCAGGTGCCGAAGGCGTACTGGCAATGACGGCTGATTACGTCAAAGAACGTCAGGCCTTCGGTCGCCCGGTTGCTACCCTTCAGAACACCCGCTTCAAAATGGCAGAAATGGCAACCGACGTCCGCACCCACCGCGCGTTCGTTGACGAATGCTGCCGCCTGTTCCTGGAAGGCAAGCTCGACAACACAACCGTCAGCATGGCTAAACTCGGCACAACAGAAATGCAGGGCCGCGTTGTAGATGACTGCCTCCAGCTCCACGGCGGCTACGGTTACATGAGAGAATACGGCGTTTCCCGCGCCTTCGTAGACGCCCGCGTCCAGCGCATCTACGGCGGTACCTCAGAAATCATGAAGGAACTGATCAGCCGCGAAGTCCTAGCTTAAACTTCTTCAGGGGGAGGCTCACGTCTCCCCTTTTGCTTATTGCACCAGCTTGTTGCGGACAACGCGCAGCTCATCAAACTGCATCACATCGTTTTCGGATGTCCAAAGATGCTTGCCTTCCCCTCTAAGGATGGTTCCAAGCTCAGGGCTGTAGGCATATTTGGTAACAATATCCTCGCCCTCTGCACTGACTGTTTCAAGCGTCACATCAAGCACATCATAGGCGCAACTGCCAACCTGCAAGCGGTCAGGCTCACCAACGGAAAACGTGTAGGGCACGTCTCTGCGTACAAGGTCTTCGTTCTCAAACACATCAATGGATGCCGTCCAGACCTTACCAACTTCCAGCGGAAAGAACTCAGCAAACGGTATATCTGGCACGTAAGTCCGATTGGTGTGAGCCCCTCGTTCATAGGAAAGGAACAAGCCCTTCTCATGAACATGTATCTGGTCACGCACTACCACATATCGCTCATTCAAATGCAGCTCTGTAACCTGTCCGTCCTCTTCAAGTCGAACAAACAAACGTGCGGGAATACTGCTGTTTATGAGGACCATTCCGGTTTTCATCGTGTCTGCGGTTGGGCACACTTGTGCAACAGCCGCGCCACCAAAGAGTACGCTTCCCAGAAGTCCTAAAATTGTTTTGCTTATAACGCCGGAGCTTTGCATCGATCTATCATGTAGATTTATTCTTCTATTTATGGACGCTTATCTAGCAGCATTCTGAAAAAAGAGGATTGATATATACGTTATGCCCATTAGTCACTTTGAACTACGTATATCAACATAACACTTTGGTTAGTGAACTGATATTGTTAATCAATTACAAACCAAGACGCTCAGTAATCCTCATTGCGTCGGTGTTGCGCTTTGACGCATGCAGCTTCAGGTTGGTGAGAATTGCACTGATCCGGATACCGCGGTTCGCAATCCAACGGTTTCGGTTGGATGGATGAGAAATACTGCGGTGATGCAAAGCCACTGGCAACCATTGGTCATTCAGCACCGGCGCACCAGAAGAACCCGGCAACGTATCACTTGAGTAAGTTATGAAGTGATCATGGACGCTCAGGATTTGACTGTTGCGAAGCGAAAGGCTCTTCAGCCCGCCATTGGGGTGATGAATGATTGAAACAGCTTCACCTTTCACCGCCTTGCCAGATTGAGGCAGCAATTTCAAAGAACCGAAGTCTGAGAGGGATCTGGCCTCTTTATTCCCCTCTTCGACTGAGACAAAACTAAAATCCAGATTGTCACTCGCACTGGTGAAGAAGATCTCATCCGTAATCGAGAACTCGGCAGACCGTCCAAGCGAAAAATCCTCATCCATTTCATATTGAAAGATAGCCGAGGCCTGCGCTGCGGACTGGCGCGACCGGATCACATGGTTATTGGTCAGAAGCAGGTTCGGCCCAACCATAAAGCCAGACCCTGCCCCTGCCGGAATACGTCCACTCCGATACAACTGAACCTTGCAGATAGACCGTGCAGCCGCGACCCCACGGCTGAGGTAGTTGATGGGGAAGATGTCAGAAACACCCATGATCCGCTCAAAGGCAGTGTTATCCCCCTCCGGGATCAAACTCTTGCGCACATGCAGGCGTTCCGGCTCATCCCAAACAGCATCACCAAACTCGCCTGTCCCATGTTCACTTGCCGGGCCGCAATCACATCTATCCTCACGCGAGTTCGCCATTATGAATTCTCACCTTATCCAACATCATCCTTCCTGAAGAAGACCAATCCAGACAGCTGCTGTGAGACCTCAGAGTTCATTCACCAAAAAACCAACTAAACACTCGCATTTTGGTCAGTGTCATTTTCTGCAAATCCAAAAAACTTTAGCTTACCCTCTTGAACAATCAGAAATTGCAATTACATTAGAACTACATTTGTAATGCAAAGGTGCTACATGCCATCAAGATCCATTTCGTTAAGCGTACGATTAACGCAAGAGGAATCGGAGCGCTTGGCCCGGTTGAACTTTCCGGAGGCCAAAACGCCAAGTGATAAAATCCGGGCACTCATTGCCGCACCGGAAAACAGCTTCGCATCATTGGGCGATGGCACGCACACATTTGCAGCGCGGAAACTGGTAAAGCCAGCAAGCGATATGCTCGACCAAAGCGATCGCCAGTCTGACGTGCTACGTTTGTTGACTGATCGTCTTCCGCTCCTTCTCGGGGAATTGGCTGGCAAAGCTGGCGAAACCGATCTGAAGGACGCAGAAGCTGCAGTTACAGAAGATTTTTTTGAGCTCATTGAGTTGGTGCTTCAGGCCGGATTGAGACGTAATCCACGCCTGCAAAACCCAGAACTCTTCAAAGAGCTTGTCGATGATATGCGCAGCTCCACTGAACTTTTGCGCAACCGTTTAAACTCGAAGTAATACTGGAGGACTCAATGTCTGAATCTCTTTTATCTCGCGTAGGTCGTCTGGTTTCCGGAACTGCCAACTCCATTGTTGATGCCGTCGAAAGCACTGCACCTGACATAGTAATGAAACAGGCTATTCGTGAACTCGACGGCGCTGTTGAAGACGTCCGCGATGCTCTCGGCAAAGCAGCCGTCAAAAAGCACGTAGCAAGCCAGCGGCTCGCCGAAACCAACAAGTCTCACGAAGAACTCTCAGAGAAAACCGCCATTGCATTACGCGCTGGCGAGAAGGATCTGGCCCGCGCGGCAGTTGCCCGCCAGATGGATCTGGAAGCGCAAATCCCGGTCCTGGAAAAAACAATTGCCGATGCTGGTGATGAAGAACAGGAGCTCAACAACTCCATCCTCGCTCTTCAGGGTCGTAAGCGCGAAATGTCAGACCAACTGGACGCTTACATTGCGCAGAAAAATGCGGCAACATCACAAAGCGCAACCGCAGATGGAAGCAGCGATCACAAGCTCAATACAGCCGTTGACAATGCCAACTCTGCATTTGATCGCGCAATGAAAGCGGCTACAGGAGTACCGGGTATCGCAAACTCAGGAAGTATGGCCGACGATGCAAAACTCGCAAAGCTGGATCAGATGACCCGCGACCACCGCGTAGAAGAGCGCCTTGCTGCGCTGGAAGCTGAACTGGAATAACAGCAACCGGCAATCATAGTGTTCATTGGGGGATGAATTGGCACAACTACTTTTTTCAAGCGAGACCTATCTCTTCACGCTCGCCATCTTCGTCATGCTCGCTCTGGCGCTGCTCGAAGTTGTCGGCATGGTGTTCGGGCTATCTCTTTCCGGTCTGGTCGATGATGTATTGCCCGATCTGGATATCGATGCTGATGTCGATATGGATGCAGACGTCTCGGTAGACGCGGTTGGCCTTGGCCCCGTCGACGGGTTCCTGGCATGGCTGGCCGTGGGCAAGGTCCCGTTCATCGTCTTGCTGATCATCCTGCTTACCAGCTTCGGCATCATAGGTGTGCTGATACAGTACACCGCTGCATCTGTCATAGGCTCATCAATCCCCTTCTGGATGGCGCTCATCCCGACAGTGATTGTCAGCTTCTGGTTCACCGCCACAACTGGCCATGCCATTGGCCGCATCATGCCCAAGGAAGAGACAGACGCACGCTCACGAAACAATTTGGTGGGCGAAGTTGCAGTCCTGACACTTGGCAATGCGACCATGGCTTTGCAGGCAGAAGCCCGCGTTACGGATAATTTTGGCACACGACATTACGTGCAGGTCATTCCAGACCAGCCAAACATCACATTAATGCAGGGAGACGAAGTCTTGCTTGTCGGCTTAAAAGGCTCCCTTTTCACAGCAATTGCGAACCCACACAAAAATTTATCACCTCGCCCAGACACGCTTGCAGATTAATCTCTCAATTTGAGGCCCAATATGTTTACAGAAAATCAGAACTCCGCCTTGGAGTCAGCCACTGGACTGACTGAGATGCTCGTCCTGGCAGCCGTTGTCCTTATTGCCCTTCTCGCAATCGGCATTGTCTTCTCCCGCCTCTACACCCGCTCTTCAAAAGAAGTTGCGTTTGTACGGACTGGTTTTGGCGGTCAGAAAGTCATCATGAACGGCGGCGCAATCGTCTTGCCAGTCCTTCATGACATCATTCAGGTGAATATGAACACCTTGCGCCTTGAAGTGCGCAGAGCCGATGAAGCAGCCCTTATCACCCGAGACCGCATGCGCGTCGACGTGGTGGCCGAGTTCTACCTGCGTGCTCAGCCAACCATCGAATCCATTGCCAATGCCGCACAAACCCTCGGCACTCGTACCATGCGTCCGGAAGACCTGAAGCACCTCATTGAAGGTAAGTTCGTTGATGCTCTGCGCGCCGTGGCTGCTGAAATGGCAATGGAAGAACTGCACGAGCAACGCGTCTCCTTTGTGCAGAAGGTACAGGCAGCCGTCTCCGAAGATCTGCTGAAAAACGGCCTTGAGCTGGAATCAGTCTCCCTGACCGGTCTTGACCAGACTCGCATGGAATACTTCAATCCGAACAACGCGTTTGATGCAGAAGGTCTGACCAAGCTCACGCAAGAGATTGAAGAGCGTCGCAGAAAGCGCAACGACATTGAGCAGGATACAGAAGTCCTGATCCGCCGCAAAAACCTCGAAGCTGAGCAACAAAAGCTCGAAATCGCCCGTGAGGAAGAATACGCTTCACTGGAACAGCAGCGCGATCTGGAAATTCGCAAAGCCAAGCAGCAAGCATTGATTGCCACGGAACAGGCAGAGCGTCGCCGTGATGCAGAGCAGGCAGATATCACGTCAAAGCTGGAAATCCGCCAGTCAGCAATCGCATCCGAGCGCCAGGTCAAAGAGCAGGAAATTCTCAAGGACCGCGCACTCGAAGAAACGCGCATCGAAAAAGAGAAGGTCCTTGAACTAATCGAGCAAGATCGTTCTATAGCAGTTTCAGAAAAATCCAAGGCGCTTTCCAATGCTGATGCAGCTGCAAACGAAGCCCGTGCAGTTGCTATCAAAGCTGAAGAACAGGTTATCACCGCCCGTGAGATCGAAGTCGCCGAACGTCAGAAACAGGTCGATCTGGTTCAGGCAGCTCAGGATGCAGAACGCTCCGCAATCTCCGTCACAGTTGGTGCGGAAGCAGAAAAGCAAGCTGCGGAAGACCATGCAGAAGCTGTTCGTCTGAAAGCAGGCGGTGATGCGGATCAGATCCGTATTGCGGCAAACGCGGAAGCCGACGCCGTCACGACCCGTGCAGAAGCTGACAAACTCCGCCTTGCAGTGGAAGCAGAAGGTCAGCGTATCCTCAACGAGGCATCCAACCTCCTGTCACCAGAACAGATCAACATGCAGGTCAAACTGGCTTTGATCGAAGCTCTGCCACAAGTCATCAGCGCCAGCGTGAAGCCAATGGAAAACATCGACGAGATCAAGATCCTTCAGGTCGATGGTCTGGGTGGTGCAGCACCAGCAGCCAACGGAACACCAGCAGAAGGGTCTGCCGGTCTCTCCGATCAGCTGGTCAACTCAGCTCTGAGATACCGCTCTCAGGCCCCATTGGTCGACAGTCTCCTTGGAGAGCTGGGCATCTCCGGCGCAACGCCAAACGAGATGGCACAGTCAGTCTCTAAAGAGACCGTATAAAACACAAAAGCCCCGCTCAAAAGCGGGGCTTTTTCATTCAAAACAAAACACTTAGATACCCATTTGCCGACTGGCCAGATCCTTCATGATCTCTGAAGAACCGCCACCAATCGTCATCACCTTGGTCTCACGGTAAATGCGCTCAACCTTGGTTCCGCGCATGTAACCTGCACCACCAAGGATCTGCAGACACTCATTGGCCACATATTCCAGTGTGCTTGTTGCAAGGTTCTTCGCCATGCAGATCTCGGTGATCGGGCTTTCTCCCAGCTGCAACCGCTGCGCCAGCTCTTCCAGCACAGCCCGAACTGCCTGCATCTTCATCGCCATATCAACAAATTTGTGCCGAATAACCTGACGATAAATGAGCGGCTTGCCGAACGTCTCGCGCTGCTTCGCCCAGTCAAGCGCCTCTTCAAAAACACCCAGCATGTGCCCATAACAGGCAGAAGCAAGGAACAGGCGCTCATTGTTGAAGTTCATCATGATGCCCATGAACCCGGCATTCTCTCCGCCAATCAGGTTTTCGACAGGCACCTTCACATTGTCAAAATGCAGCGTAGCGGTGTCAGAGGCCCACCATCCCATCTTGTGCAACGGCGTCTGAGTAAAACCCTCCATACCCTTTTCAACCAGCATCAGCGAAATACCGCCCATGCCCGTATCACCCGTCCGCACAGCAACCGTATAGTAGTCCGCACGCATACCGGAGGTGATGAAGGTCTTCTCACCATTCAGGACGTAATGACCATTCTCACGGCGGGCAACCGTCTTCAGGTTCTGCACATCTGATCCACCGCCCGGCTCGGTGATCGCAAGCGCCGAAATCTTCTCGCCTGCCAAAACTGACGGGATCACCCGTGCCTTCAACTCATCAGACCCAAGGTGCGCAATTGGAGGCGTGCCAATGGTGTGGCTCATCAAGCCCGCATTGATGCCTCCGCTCCCTGCACGTCCAAGCTCAACAGCGGAGAGATAAGACAACGGATAATCGATACCCGTCCCGCCATACTCCTCAGGAAACATGATGCCGAGCAGCCCAACATCCGCCGCCTTTTTGTAAAGCTCACGAGGAAACTCGTTGGCTTCATCCCACTGGGCGACGTAAGGAGTGATCTCCTTGGCAATGAAACGGGAAAGCACATCACGAAAAGCCTCATGCTCCTCGTTGAACATGGTGGACTTGCGCTTCAATCCGAAGTCAGGAAGACTCAAACTCATCATATTCTCCTCCGCAAAACCTGCGGGTCATTCACAAAATCATTGGCACAAAATCACTGGCAGAAGATCTCAGGCGGTCTCTTCTTCCAGACGAACCAGCACGTCACGACTGTTCACTTGCGCGCCTTCCTGCGTCCCAAGTTCAGCAACAACACCATCACGCGGTGCCGTCAGCTCGTGCTGCATCTTCATCGCTTCCAGAACCAGCAACACATCTCCTTTAGAGACTTGCGCACCCTGTTCTGTCTTCAAAGCAACAACAGCACCCGGCATCGGCGCAATAATTGAGCTGGAAGCAGCCGAATTGTCTTCTTTCTTGGAACTGAAACTCTGCTCTTCGAAGAACTGCGTCTGCCCTTCCAGCGAGATCCAAAGCTCCCCTTCAGGCGCTTCACTCACAAAGGCAGTGCGGCGAACGCCGTCCACCTCAAAAACAATGCTGCCGCGATCTTCACTCGTTAGAACCCGCAGGTCTTCCCGCGCAGAGACTTGCTCACCATCCAGCTTGATCATTACGGGCAGAGGTGTCGCTGTCGTCCAGCGGCTTTGACCTTTGCTGCGAGCAAACAAACACACGGCGAGATCCCGCATAAGCTCTCGCGTTGCATCAGCTGCAACAGAGCCAAGTTCACGATCATTGAGGAACGCCGTCGTTGCTTTGCCAGCTGCAAACACCTCATCCAGCAACACACTCTTCAGGAAGGAGCCATTGTGAACCAGACCTTGCAAAACCAATTCATCCAGCCCGCGCAGCAGCTTACGCCGTGCTTCATCCCGGTCACTGCCATGCGCAATCAGCTTGGCAATCATCGGGTCGTAGTAGGATGAGATCTCGCTGCCTTGCTCAATGGCACTATCAACCCGAATGGAAAGCTCATTGTCATTCCAGGCCAGCACAGTACCCGTCTGTGGCAGAAAGCCAGCATCCGCATCCTCTGCATAAAGCCGTAGTTCCATGGCGTGACCACTGAAGGAAACATCCTCCTGACTCAGCGGCAAAGGCTTTCCAGCAGCAACATCCAGTTGCCACGCAACCAGATCCTGCCCGGTAATTTCCTCCGTCACCGGATGCTCCACCTGCAGGCGTGTGTTCATCTCCATAAAGTAGAAACTGCCATCTTCAGCCAGCAAAAACTCAACGGTTCCTGCCCCGCGATAGCCAATGGCCCGCGCCGCATCAACAGCAGCCTGCCCCATCGCCGCACGGATTTCCGGCGTAACCGACGGCCCCGGCGCTTCCTCAATCACCTTCTGGTGGCGACGCTGCACAGAACAATCCCGCTCACCCAGATGCACCACATTGCCATGATTATCAGCAAACACCTGAATCTCGACATGACGCGGATTGATCACCGCCTTCTCAAGAATAAGCTCGCCATTGCCAAAAGCATTCTCAGCTTCTGAAGCCGCAGCCGCCAGCTTGTCTTCAAGCCCACTCAGGTCTTCAACCAAACGCAAACCGCGCCCGCCGCCACCAGCAGACGCCTTGATCATCAACGGCACACCAATACGCGCTGCTTCCGCAGCCAATGTCTCCGTAGACTGATCCGCACCAGAATATCCCGGCACACACGGCACACCCGCCTCAATCATCCGCAGTTTGGAAAGCCGCTTGGAGCCCATCAACTCAATCGCTTCCGCAGGCGGACCAATGAAGAACAATCCAGCGTCAGCACAAGCGCGCGCAAACTCTGCGTTTTCTGCCAGGAACCCATATCCCGGATGCACAGCCTGTGCGCCGGTTTTACGGGCCGCTTCCAATATAGCTTCAATATTCAGGTAGGAGTCTGCTGGTGTTGCCCCGCCAATACACGTTGCAATATCAGCGTCTTCAACATGAGGAGCCGTTGCATCAGCCTCGGAATAAACAGCAATACTCCGATAGCCCTTTTGCCGCGCAGTGCGGAACACTCGGCGAGCAATCTCCCCCCGATTGGCGACCAGGACGCTATCAAACATCGAAAATTCCCTTCACAGTGCCAAGATAGTCAGGCATGAGAAAGCAGCTTATTCAGCCGCTTCCTTCTGCATTGCACGGTTCTTCTTTGGGTTTGGCAAAGTGCCATCCAGCTTGGAGATGATGGAAAGCATCACTTCATCTGCACCGCCACCAATGGACGTCAGGCGACTATCCCGCAGGAACTGGCTCACAGGGCTGTCCCACATGTAACCCATGCCACCCCAGAACTGCAGACAGGAGTCCGCAAGCTCACGAGACAAACGGCCAGCCTTCAGCTTTGCCATGGAAGCAAGGCGCGTCACGTTCTCACCACGCACCATGGATTCAACGCACTTTTCAGAAAGCGCACGCAACAGCTCCACTTCAGTGCGCAATTCACCAAGGCGGAAGTGAACCACCTGAAAATCCAGAATGCTCTGGTTGAAGGCTGAACGCTCACGGCAATAATCTTCCGTCAGCTGAATGATGCGGTCCATGCCATCAACAAGCGATAAGGCACACCACAGGCGTTCCTCCTGGAACTGCAGCATCTGGTACATGAAACCAGCACCCTCAGTTCCAATCAGATTGCGTTGAGGAACACGCACGTCATCAAAGAAGATCTGCGCCGTATCAGAAGAGCGCTGACCCAGCTTGTTCAGGCGATCCGATTTGGTGATGCCAGCACTGTCCATCGGCACAACAATCAGCGATTTGTTCTGGTGCTTATGTCCCTCACTGGTGTTCACCAGCATGCACATATAGTCCGCCTGCGTGGAGTTGGTGATCCACATTTTGGAGCCGTTGATGATGTAATCATCACCATCCTTCACCGCGTTACTCTTGATGTTCGCCACATCAGACCCGGCATGGGCTTCAGAAACGCCAACACAAGCCACCATGTCACCAGCAATCGCAGGGGTCAGAAACTCCTTGCGCAGCTCATCAGATCCAAAGCGGGAGAGCGCCGGGGTCGCCATGTCGGTTTGCACGCCAATTGCCATGGGCACACCACCACAGGCACATGCGCCCAGCGCTTCAATGATCATGGCCTGATAGGAGTAATCAAGGCCCATCCCGCCATACTCTTCTGGCTTGTTGACACCAAGAAAACCGAGATCACCCATTTTCTTGAAGAGTTCATGAGCTGGAAAGATTCCTGCCTCTTCCCATTCCGGCACATGCGGGTTGATTTCGGCCTCGACGAACTTGACCACCGCACTTTTCATTTTCCGATGTTCTTCAGTATATTCCATCGTGAAACCCTCATATTGAACTGAACTCAAAGAGCCGAATGGCGCTGCTCTGCCTAGCCGCGCGCGACCCCGAATGCTGTTGGATTAAGCTGACGTTTCCTGGCATCTGCACAAACAGATAGGGCCAATGAGACAACGCGGCGCGTGTCTCTTGGATCAATGATCCCATCATCCCAAAGCCGCGCCGTCGCAAACAGCGCTGTAGTCTCTGGTGACATCTGGTCAACGATCTTCTGTGCCATCTGGTCAGTCATGCCATCTGGAATCTCTTGTCCCATCTTCGCAAACTTCTCTTCGGTGATAATCTTCATCACCGTCGCTGCCTGCTCCGGCCCCATCACGCCAACTTTGGCGGACGGCCATGAGAAGATGAAATCAGGATCAAACCCACGGCCACACATGCCGTAGTTGCCAGCACCCCAGGCACCACCAACCACAATGGTCACCTTCGGAACCGTGGCATTGGCAACCGCCTGGATCATCTTGGACCCATGCTTGACGATCCCGCCTGTCTCCGCATCCCGGCCCACCAGATAGCCAGTGGTATTCATCATGAACAGCAGCGGCGTATTGCTCTGGCAACACAGCTGAATAAATTGCGCAGCCTTCACCGCACCTTGCGGATCAATCGGGCCGTTATTGCCAAGAATACCAACAGCCTGCCCGTCAATGCGGGCATGACCACAAACCGTGGCTCCGCCAAATTCCTTCTTGAAATCAAGGAAGTCAGAGCCGTCCGTGATGCGAGCAATAATCTCGCGCACATCATACGGTTTCTTGGCATCCTCAGGCACGATGCCCAGCAGATCCGTGGCATCATAAAACGGCTGTTTGCCACCCTCCGCTTCCAACGGAGTATCCCAAGGCAGATGATCGACTATCTCACGCGCAGTCTCGACGCCATGAGCATCATCCTCTGCCATGTATTCCGCTGTGCCAGCTGTGTTGTAATGCAGTTCCGCGCCACCCAGCTCTTCATCTGTCGCAATCTCACCCGTTGCCGCTTTCAGCAGCGGAGGTCCGGCCAGAAAGATCTTCGACTTGCCGCGCACCACAACAGTGTAGTCCGACAGTCCCGGCATATACGCACCGCCAGCCGTCGAGGACCCATGCACCACCGTCACCTGCGGAATGCCTGTCGCAGACATACGCGCCTGATTGGCAAACGCCCGACCACCCTCAACAAACAGCTCAGACTGGTACATGAGGTTCGCGCCAGCACTTTCCGTCAGCGCAACAATCGGCAGTTTCTGTTTCTTTGCGATCTCCTGCAGACGAAGTGTCTTCTTCAAGCCCATCGGCGAGATAGAGCCGCCTTTGATCGCAGAGTCTGTCGCCACCACAAGACAGCGCTTTCCAGCAACATAACCGATACCGGCAATCGAGCCGCCGCCAGCAACATTCTTCTTGCCGTCATCGTCATGCATCTTCAGGCCAGCCAGCGTGGAGATTTCCATAAACGGAGATCCACGATCCAGCAGCAGGCTCACACGATCCCGCGGCAACAACTGGCCACGCTTTTCAAACTTCCCGCGCTTGCTCTCGGAGTTCTCCCGAACCTTTGCCTCATACCCACGGAACTCCTCAATGAGAGCTTCCATGAAGGCCTTGTTCTGAGCAAACGCAGCACTGCCGCTATCGACTGAGGAGGTTAACTTGGGCATTTGTCTTTCTCCCAAGCTTTAAGGGCCCTAGGCTTCTCATAGCGATGAAACCCTTGGTATTCCTTCATATTTGCATTGTCGCCAACCGGCATCAGGTTGGTCCAGAGAGGTGCCCCGCCATCCACGCCAATACACTGTCCAGTCATGAACGCAGCTCCCGGAGAAAGCAGGAAGTTCACCAGAGAGGCAACCTCAGCTTCCGTGCCCAGACGACGAGCGAGGTTGTTGTCCGCCATCCGCGCAAACATGGTTTTGATGAAGTTTTCGTCGTAAGTGTCAAAGCCGGAAGACGCGATCCAGCCCGGGGCAACCGCATTCACCCGCACACCTGCCTCGGCCCATTCAACAGCCAGCGTCATGGTCAGGTTCTGCATACCGGCCCGTGCCACACCAGAGTGCGCCATACCCGGCATACCGCGCCACATATCCGCAACGATATTGACAATGGATCCGCCTTTGCTCTTACGCATTCCCTGATTGTAAACTTCGCGCGCCATCAAAAAGCCGCCTGTGACGTTGGTCTCAACAACCGCGTCAAAGCCCTTCTTCTTGATAGAGGCCGCAGGGCTTGGATACTGCCCACCCGCATTGTTCACGAGGCCATGGATCACACCACGCTCCGCGACAATCTTGGCAACAGTTTCGCCAACAGCCTCTTCATTACGAATGTCCAGCGAGTGAGTTGAAACCTCGCCGCCATCCTCACAAATTTCATCAGCCACCGCATCAAGCTTTGCCTGCTTGCGGCCAAGGAGAACGGTATGAGCGCCCAACGCTGCAAGTTCGTGGGCGATACAGCGACCAATGCCACTGCCTCCCCCAGTCACAATCATTGTTTGTCCATCAAACAACCCATCTCGCAGGACTGATGCGTAACGGGACGGTTCATTGCTCATTCCAAATTCTCCCTGCCACTTACGCGGCTTATTCAAACAGAGACCCTCGCCTCAAAATTCCCGGTTTGGGGTGACCGCGTCACCCCAAACCATTGTCAGTCTTTCAGGCCGGCGCACCAGCCGCAGCACCGCATTCATCTTCCCAAACCACCGGGCGATCAGGCATACCCTGCACCACCTCTTGATAGCGATCTTCAAGGCGTGTTCTTTTGATCTTCATGGTCGGGGTGAGATAACCATTCTCAATGGTCCACATGTCGTTTGCGACAATGATGGAGCTCAGTTTCAAATGGCTTTCAACGGCACTGTTAATGCTGTGATAGGTCTCTTCAAGGCTGGTACGCACCTCTTCGCGCGACAGACCATGAGTCATCTCGCTGGAGAGGAACACCACCGCCGCAGGCTGCGCCAAATCGGACCCCATCACACAGGCTTGCTCAACATACGTGTTGTCAAACAGCATGGCCTCAATCGGCACCGGCGCAATGTACTTGCCCTTGGAGGATTTGAAGATTTCCTTCACACGGCCCGTAATACGCAAGAACCCATCTGCATCCTGCTCAACCTTGTCACCAGTATGGAACCAGCCATCTTCAATGGTTTCAGCAGTCAGCTCAGGATCCTTGTAGTATCCCTTGGTCACAGCGTCCCCGCGAATGAGAAGCTCACCTTCATCGGTGATCTTGATCTCAAGCCCTGCAAGCGGCGTACCGATCGTGCCAACCTTATCCGCACGGAATGGGAAGTGAGAGGACGCAAGACCTGCAGTCTCGGTCATGCCCCATCCCTCAGTAATGTTGATGCCTAGCTTCTGGTACCATTCCAGAACAGCCTTGGAGATTGGTGCTGAACCACTCCCGATGAGCTTTGCATTGGTCAGGCCAAGCTGTCCGCGGATTTTCCGCTTCACATACCAGCTCAGGATAGGAATGCTCAAAAGCCTGTCCAGCTTCTTTTGCGGGACCTTGGCAAGGATACTGGACTGGAATTTCATCCAGAGACGCGGAACAGAAATGAACATGGTCACTTCAGCTGCCCGTAAATCCTCCGCAAAGGTGTCCAAAGACTCCACAAAGCTCACGACCACACCAGCATAAAGGCTCACATGCTCAATAAGAGCACGCTCGGTGATGTGCGCCAGCGGAAGATAGGAGATCAGGCGTTCTTCACGGCCCAGTTCCAAAGACTGGGTTGGAGACCATGCGCCATAGGCAATATTGCGCCAGGTGACTTCCACCCCCTTCGGGTTCCCGGTGGAGCCAGAGGTGTAAACAATGGAAAACAGCTCATCCAGCTCTGGCTTGGCCAGCTTGTCTTCTGGCAACGGATCATTCGTTTTGACCAGCTCCGTCCAGCTGTGCTCACAATCTATCGTGTTATAGGGAAGCGCGATTTTGACCACGCCCTCAGGAATACCCTGCTGGCTCGGCGCAAAGTCATCCAGCTTGCCCATAAACAGCGCTTTGATATCTGCATGATTGATGATGTAGCTGATCGTGTCCGCTGAGGCGGTGTAATAAATTGGTGTCGAGATATAACCAGCGGCCTGAATTGCAAAGTCAGCCAGAAACCATTCAGCGCAGTTCTTAGAGAGAATACCAATCCGGTCTCCCGGTTGGAAACCCATTGACTGGAGCGCAGCAGCCACACGCCGGACGGTGTCGTAACATTCCTTCCAGGTGAATTCTATGAACTGCCGGTTCACGGGTTGTCGCAGATAAACCGAGTTTGGTTTATCTGTGGCCCATTTTTGCAGCATTTCAATTGGCAGTGCGTACTGTGTACCCATGTTCCCTCCTCTGATGTGTTGGTTCAGCCTCCCCGCTGGTTCCAACACTATCGTTATTGCGCGATAGACTTCGGCATTATAGTCAGCTCATACGAATATGAGCATACCCTGCATTTCTTCTTCCTTCACCGCATTCGAACATCTGTTATCGGGTAAACGCATACCCCAGAATTTAAGGGGTCATCTAAGGAGCCCAGGAAGGTTTGCGTTTTTGTAAAAACGACTTCACGCCTTCCTGTCCCTCTTCCCCAACGATAGCTCTTGCAAAATGAGCAGCCGCGCTCTGGCGCAACTCTTCCTGTTCAAGGAAAAGCGTCTCCTCAACCACTCGCTTGGTGGCTGCAACAGCGTCTGGAGCACAAGCCAGAACTTGCTTTTTTAAATCCGCTTCTGCTGTCTCAAGCGCTGCCTGATCTGCAACAGCTTCATCGACCAGACCGATGTCAAAGGCCTCGACACCGGTCAGTTTGCTCCCCAACACGAGCATTTTCTTGGCTTTCTGGTAGCCCAGACGTTTGGTCACGTACTGAGCAATCTGAGCAGGCGGCAAGCCAATCCGCGTCTCAGTAAATGCAAATTTGGCGTCTTGCGTTGCGACCACAAAGTCACAGGCACTGGCCATACCAAGACCACCTGCCATGGCGGCCCCCTCCACCAAAGCAATGGTCACTTGCGGCTGATTGGCGATCATTCCAAAAAACGCTGCAGCTTCCAGACTGATCTTTTGTGCAATCGCCTCGGCCTCATCACCACCAGCCATGATCTGCTGGAAGGACTTCAGGTCTCCGCCAGCACAGAACACACCGCCAGCACCAGTGAACGTGATGCCACGCACGCTGCGGTCGTCCTGCACATCCCGCAGAACCCTGGAGATTTCAGCAATCACCTCACCTGTCAGCGGATTGCGCTTCTCGGGCTGGTTCAAAGTGATGGTCATCCAACCATCTTTTTGAGCCACAAGAACGGCAGAAGTTGTTGAAGCATCACTCATCACATCACCTCCTGCGCAATGGACTGCGGAACCGGAACACTCCGGGTCAGCAAGATCTGGCTGTATGCCTTTGCTTGCGGATCCAGCCTCAGGCTGGCAATGCCGCCGCCGCCAAGCACATCATCAATCAGGAAATTCAGCGCATGACAGCCCGGCAGATAGAAACGAGCCACCTTGCCCGGATTGAAATGCGCAAAGGTCCGCGCAACAGCCTCTTCACTCAGGGCAGCCGCAATCCACGGCAACCACTCTGCTTTCCGCGCAATCACGCCGATGTTCGCTTTATCGCCCTTGTCACCACTACGCGCATAAGCCAGCTTGATCAGCGGAACATCAATCAGCGCATCATCAGACGCAGCTACTTGCGGAACCTCGGCACTCTCAGCTGCCGCTGCCACACCTGTCGCAATCACAGGCTCAAACGGAACAGGCGCTCCTTCCAGAGAAACCTGAGGTGATACCGCCGACTGCTCAACAAGGAATGAGAACAACCGCACAACAGGCGACGGCTTAGGCCGACCACCGTTAAACGTTGTCATCCCCGGAGCAACAGACAGCCCCAATCCGGTCAGCTCACGCAAAAGCAAACCGGCAGCACGCTGGTCCACATGCCGCGCTGCAATTTTCAGGACAACTTCTTCATAGGTGCCCCGGCTCACAGAAGCTGCGCCAACCTGAGATCCTGCCCCCACGATCTCAACGGAAACCTCTTGATAGCCGGGCGCACCAAGCTTTTTCATCACTGTCTCGGCACGGCCAAGAGCAAGGTCCGCAAACGCCTGCGCCTTCTCACCAGCATCAAAGCCCACGTATGGGATCATCAACCCAATACGGAACCCATCCGCCCAGGTTGCTGAAACCTTCAGGCTCTCAGGCGCTGAACGCCCTTTCGCACCAGAAACATGCACACAATCAGCTGCTTTCGCCTCAACCGTCACCTGCGAAAAATCACAGGTCACGTCAGGCAGCAAATAAGCTTGCGGATCACCAATCTCATAGATCATTTGCTCAGCAACAGTGCCAACGCTCACAAGCCCGCCACTGCCATCTGGCTTACTCAGATCACAGCTGCCATCTTCATAAACTGTCGCAATCGGATAACCGATCTTCTTCACATCCAGCACATCCCGCCAGTCCGTAAAGTTGCCGCCAGTAACCTGCGTCCCGCACTCCAGCAGATGTCCAACGAGGCTACCTGCTGAAAGGCGGTCATAGTCCGCCCAGTCCCAGCCAAAAGCATGCGCACATGCAGCAAGGGTCAACGCACTGTCAGCACACCGCCCTGTAATTACAATGTCAGCACCAGCGTCCAGAGCCGCAACAACAGGCTGCGCGCCAAGGTAAGCATTGATGGAGGCAACCTTCTCTGACTTCGGGAAGGCCTCATGAGAGAACATCTCTGTCACACCGGCAGCCTGATACGTCCCGGCCTCCGCCAACAGATCATCACCAGTGACAATCGCAACCTTCAGATCCAGCTTCTGCGCAGCAATCAATTCACGGATCTTGGAGGCACAACTCTCAGGATTAACACCACCAGCATTGCTGAGAATTTTCGTCTTGGACGCGGCAATAGCCTTCAGGTTCAAGCCAAGCACCTGCTCAACAAAATCCGTCGCATATCCAAGATCAGGAGACTTCTGACGCGCCCTTGCCATGATGGAAAGAGTGATCTCTGCCAGATAGTCGTAAACAATGTAATCGAGCCCTCCAGCGCGCAACAACTGCCCGGTTGACGCACTAGAGTCACCCCAAAAGCCGCAAGCCCCCCCAATGCGAATTGGCTGCTTACGTTTACTAGAGCCTTGATTTTCCGTGGTTTTCATGGTCATTTTAACGGAAACCTCTTTTACATACCAAACGTACGGTATATACTAGTTCCCAATACGTCAAGTGTTTCAGAGAAAACCCCTTCCTAAGGCTAAGGTTGATCATGGTAAGCAAGTTGGACAAGAAGAAGCAGCGCGGTGAAAACACACGCAAAGCCCTCATTAAGTCGACCATCGATTGCCTCGACCGGCTCGGCTATGCAGAAACCTCGATCAATCGCGTGCTGGAAGGCGTTGATGTCAGTCGCGGTGCCCTGATGCACCACTTCCCCTCCAAGGAAGATCTGGTGATTGGAACGGTCGACTTCCTGCTCTCAAGAATTCTGCGCCACTACCAACAGGAAAGCCCAAACTCTTTCCCCTTCGCGCAGGTAACGCATTCTGGTAACGGAACACTCGCCGACGCACTCGTAACCTATTGGAAAAACATCATCGACACACCAGAGGGGCGCGCCTTCTCTGAAATCATCATGGCAACCCGCACGGACAAGGCCTTGTCCCTGCGCATCTCACCCAAACTGGAAGATTGGAATGAGCAGCTCAATCAGTTCTTCCTGCCACCGGGTTTAGATAAAGAGGCCGTTGAAGACGTAACCCTGACCCTCCTCATCTGGCGCTCTTTCATCCGCGGCATGATTTTCCAGCAGGAGTTCCACAGCAACCCGGATTACATCGAAAAGATCATCCGCAAGTTCGCCATGATCATGGAGCCGCATCTGAAGCTGGCTCAAACGCAAAGCGACACATAACAAATGAGAGCCAGATCGCTCTCCATGGCCACCAGACAATCGCTCTTGGCAACTTGACCCAAATGCCCTCATTTCCATTAAGCTCAGCCTAGTGATACTGCTAAGTCCCACGGGGCTTTAATCCTTTAAGGCACTGCAAAGGCATATGATCTGCGCTGGTGAAACGCGTGCGCGCTGGATCAGGGAGCCTTTTGACCAATGGACGAGGCATCAAACACACCACAACCCAATACCACCTCCCCCACGGAGCAGGATCCAGTCTGCGGCATGCCGGTGACAATCACTGACGACACCCGCTCAGCTGATTTTGCCGGAAAGACCTACCACTTTTGCTCCGATAAATGCTTCAATAAATTCGACGCTGATCCCTACTTCTACGCCTCTGGCAACAGCAAAAAGCAGCAGGATACTCAGGCACAGGATGTCGATTACACCTGCCCCATGCACCCGGAGATAATCAAAAAAGGCCCCGGCGAATGCCCTATCTGCGGCATGGCACTGGAGCCCATGACAGTCACCAGCGATGACGAACCCAGCCACGAACTGGTTGATTTCACCAGACGCTTCTGGCTCAGTGCAATTCTCTCAATTCCCTTGCTCGCCATCACCATGGGCCCCTTCATCGGCCTCCCATTCCGCGAATGGATCGGCGAACCCACAGCCATCTACGTAGAGTTTGTCCTCGCAACACCCGTTGTCCTGTGGGCAGGCATCCCGCTCTTCAAACGCGGCCTCAAGTCTATCACCACATGGAACCTCAACATGTGGACACTCATCACCCTGGGCGTTGGCGCCGCCTACCTTTATTCTCTGGTGGCAACCTTCCTGCCCGGCCTGTTCCCCCCAAGCATCCGCGCTGCCACAGGCCATCCGCCGGTCTATTACGAAGCCTCAGCTGTCATCCTTGCTCTGATCTTCATGGGGCAAGTGCTGGAAATGCGAGCCCGTGAGCGCACAGGTGATGCCATCCGCGCCCTGCTTGACCTTGCTCCCAAAACCGCCCGCCGCGTGCTGGAAGACGGCACAGAATATGATGCCCCCCTCGAGAACATCATGACGGGCGACAAGCTCCGTGTCCGCCCTGGAGAGGCAGTCCCTGTCGATTCTCGCGTCGTCGATGGTCAATCCTATCTGGATGAAAGCATGATCACCGGTGAGCCCATCGCCCTTGAGAAAAACGTCGGAGACACGGTCACAGGTGGAACACTCAACAAAAACGGAACGCTGATCATTGAGGCAACAAACGTCGGCGCGGATACCATGCTCTCCAAAATCGTCACCATGGTCTCCTCTGCCCAACGCTCACGCGCGCCCATTCAGGGCATGGCAGATAAAGTCTCGTCCTACTTCGTCCCCACCGTGGTCAGCATCTCCATTCTCTCATTCTTCATCTGGTTGGTTGTCGGCCCGGCACCATCCCTGTCTTACGCCGTCATCGTCGCCGTATCAGTGCTCATCATCGCCTGCCCGTGCGCCCTCGGCCTTGCCACGCCCATGTCCATCATGACTGCCAGTGGCCGGGGTGCACAGGCAGGCGTGCTCATCAAAGATGCCACTGCGCTGGAGCTCATGTCCAAAGTCGATACGCTCATTGTCGACAAAACAGGAACCATCACAGAAGGCAAACCGACCGTCACCTCAATCCAGTCTTTCTCTGAGGGTTACACCGAGGACCAACTCCTCCACATCGCGGCCTCCATCGAAAAAGGCTCCGAGCACCCGCTGGCAGAAGCAATCGTCCATGCCGCCTCAGCCAAAAAGATGTCCTTATCCAACTCTGAGGATTTTGAGGCCCACACCGGAAAAGGCGTTAGCGCGAAAGTCGAGGGCCAACTCTACGCCATCGGCAATCCGGTCATCTTCAACCTCACCGACAAGGTCTCTGAGGACATGAAGCAAAAGCACCAAACCCTGAGTGCTTCAGGCAACACCAGCATCTATCTGTCAAATGAGCAAGGCATCATCGGTTTGATCGCCATTTCCGATCCAATCAAGGAAAACGCAACGGAGGCCATCAAACAACTGCATGAGGCTGGCATCAAAGTCGTCATGGCAACAGGAGACAATGCCCTGACAGCCAAAGCCGTCGCCAACTCTGTCGGTATTGATGAGTTCAAAGCAGAAGCCCTACCGGAAGACAAGAAGACACTGGTTGATCAACTCCACGCATCCGGAGCAATGGTCGCCATGGCTGGCGACGGCGTCAACGACGCGCCTGCCCTCGCATCAGCCGATGTAGGGCTGGCAATGGGAACAGGCGCAGATGTCGCTGTCGAAAGCGCAGGCATCACACTGCTGAACGGCGATCTCACCGGCATTGTGCGTGCCCGCAAGCTCGCCATCGGGTCATTGCGCAACATACGCCAAAACCTCTTTCTGGCATTCGTCTACAACTCCGCAGGTGTCCCCATCGCAGCAGGCATTCTCTACCCCTTCACCGGAGCGCTGCTTTCACCCATGATCGCAGCGCTGGCCATGAGCCTCTCTTCCTTCTGCGTGGTGATGAACTCCTTGCGGCTTAAGCACTTAAAGCTCTAATCCGCCACCGTCAGGATTTCAGACAAAGGCTTCTTCAGCTTTGCCACGGCAGGCACTTTGGCATCTTCAGCCGGGTGACCAACTGCAATGATCATGATTGGTTTTTCAGAGTCAGGGCGATCCAGCATACCATTCAAAAACTTCATCGGGTTCGGCGTATGGGTCAGCGAGACCAGTCCTGCATGGTGCAGCGCCGTCAGCAGAAAACCACAAGCAATGCCAGTGCTTTCAGGCACGTAGTAGTTTTTGTAGCGCGTCCCGTCTTCAAACTGCCCCCAACGCTGTGCAAACACAACAATCAGCCATGGCGCATCTTCCAGGTGAGGCTTGTCATCGTTAGTTCCAATCGGCTCAAGCGCTTTGATCCACTCGTCGCCCGCACCGCCGTCATAAAACCGGCGCTCTTCTTCTTCCGCACCATCCCGGATACGCTTCTTAAACTCAGGCTGTGAGATCGCCACAAAATGCCAGGGCTGATGGTTCGCACCAGAAGGAGCCGTACCAGCCGTGCGAATGCACTCTTCAATAACCTCTCGGGCAACAGGACGATTAGAAAAATCCCGAACCGTATGGCGACGCTTCATCTTGTCATAAAAGCCTTTCACAGCTTCAAGCATCTGCTCATCGCTCAGGTCCAGACGATCCGGCAAATCCACTGGCTCATAGGTAATGTGTTCTTTGGCAAACATCCTGTTCCCCCGCTTTTCAGGTATTCTTTTGCTTTCCCTCACAAGCCAAACCGACGACAGCCTCCCAGCGTCCTACAGCCCATGTAAGGTCTCAGCGAAAACTAACGGAAGAATACGGCTAAATCTATTGAACTTGCCTCCAGAAAGCGGAACCGGCCTCTAAAACCCCATCACAACGATCCATCCGGCACCCAACGGCGAGATACCTCCGTGCTGTTCTCATAACTGGCCTCAAAGATTGGCGCAGCCAGTGTCGCCCGCACATGCAGCGCTCCCTCACCCACATTACAAAACCCATGCAAACGCCCGGCAGGGATCAGGACACTCTGATTACTTGTCGCAACATACCGCTCATCCCCGCAAGTGATCTCCGCAGTTCCGTCA
The DNA here is from genome assembly GCF_001623165.1 of Pseudovibrio sp. WM33. NCBI lineage: Bacteria > Pseudomonadati > Pseudomonadota > Alphaproteobacteria > Hyphomicrobiales > Stappiaceae > Pseudovibrio > Pseudovibrio sp. WM33. The sequence continues at coordinate 136,100 of NZ_LMCK01000055.1, read as the reverse complement.
ATCACCTCCAAAAGCTCCTCCACCGCATGCAGGTGCAACGGAGCCCCACTTCCGGGCTCACACCACTGATCAAAAATACAAAGCTGATGCGCACCATTCACAGCAGAGACCCTCATCCGCGTCACCACCCCACCCCGCCACTCTTCCAGTTCCTGCGCATTATGATCAATAAGAGCCATCACAGACCTCCATCTTCCAAACCTGCTCTGACAAGAAACGTAATCACCAAAAGCAAACATCTTCGAAATCAGGTTCAAGTCACCGTCCGTGTCTTGATAAAACAACGCAACGAATTGAAAGAAAAACTAAAACCTATCTCACACGTCTTCAACCTATCTTGGCTGAAGTGCTTTTCAGGCATGACTGGAAACGTCAGCGAGTGAGGATATGTTTCTCAGCGACAGAGCAAAGGATTCAATTAAGGTTGGGTTAGCAATGGTGATCGCTTACGCCATTGCGCTCTACATGGATTGGGACCGCCCGTATTGGGCTGGTCTGGCCGTTGCATTTATCTCGCTGGAAACATCAGGACAATCCTTCAACAAAGGCGCGCAGCGCATTGCCGGGACACTCATTGCGGCGGTCGCAGCACTCCTGATCCTCTCCCTTTATCCGCAACAACGCTGGATGTTTATGGTTGTCTTATCCAGCTTTGTTTTAGTTTGCACCTATATGAAGAGCACAACACGAAACGCCTATTTTTGGAACGTGGCAGCTTTCGTAACAATTATTGTGGTTGTGGATTCATCAACAAGCAATGAGCCTGCCTTCTATACCGCAATGCTGCGGATTGAGGAGACTGCTTTAGGCGTGATCACCTACAGTGTGGTCTCAGCTGTCCTTTGGCCTAAGACATCAGCGAAAGCGCTTTACAGCACAGCCAGCCACCTGAGCCACGCTGCCCTTGGGATTTTTCAAGAAACATTGGACAACGGGTTCTCACGCGCTCCCCAACAGTACCTGAAGCAACAAGGCGACTTCTCATCATTACAGGCCAGATTCGAGGAGCTTTCCAATATTGCCCAACTCGAAAACTATGAAATCTGGGAAGTTCACGATTTATGGAAAGATGCCGCGAAACTGTGGGTTGATTACGAACGGGCAATAGAAGCGTGCCGGCAAAACATAGGTGACGTTCAAACAATTGAGCTTGAAAAACACCTGCCTTGGCGCACCCAATACATCAATGAAGTAGAGCAGCGCTTAACGGCTATCACCAAGATGTCTTTGGGAGAGCATTCGGACTACACCAGCCCACAACGCGAACTTCATATCAATAAAACCAATACTGCAGGTCTCAAGCAACTCGAAAAAGCAGCCCTGTCACTTTACGTCAATCAACTCACAAACATCGAACATATTACATATCAGCTATATGAGATAAACGCCGTCATATTTGGCTTGCGCCAACGTACTGACACCACCTTTAAAGTCGCGCCTACGCCTAAAAAGCACATCATAAATATCGGCGCTTTGAAGGGGGCTTTTCGCGCCTTCCTGTGTCTTTGGATCGCTTATATCGCCTATATCTATTCCCCAAATCTTCCAACTGGCCCCGTACTTTTGATCTTAGTAGGCGTGTATAGCATCTCCCTATCAACCGACCCGTATATCAGGCCTCTCAGGTTGTTGAAGATTGGCGTTTCATCAAACATATTCGCAGCCTGCATCTACCTTTTGATAATGCCGCATTTGCATAGTTTCTGGTCTCTTGGGGCTGTCATTTTCATATCAGTATTTTCCATCTCCTATTTCTTTCATTCACCTGAGGCAACTTTGGGAAGAATGTTTGGCTTGGCGAATTTCGTAATGACAACAGGCATAAGCAACACCCAGACATACAGCTTCAATTATGCAGTCGATCAATTACTCGTTTTCATCATAGTCGTGGCAATTTTTGCGTGTGTGTCTACATTCACATTTAACCTGCGCCCAGAGGTTCAATATCTCAACCTGCTACGCCGCTTCTTTAAAGGTGCAAGCTATCTTTTGTCAGATCAGAAAAACAAACACACAACAAAGGATTCCGCTTGGCAACGCTACCTCAGACGACACTACATAAACGAGATCGAAAGCATCCCTCATATCATTCGAGGCTGGATACCGGAGATCTCTCAAGACATTGAGAAAAGTGAACTGATCAAGATCACCGTTGTTCTTGAGGCACTTTCCATTCGCCTGTCAGTCCTGATGGATGAGTTCAAAACTGCTGAAAACAGCCAACTTTATGAGACGCTAAAGCATGACATTCATGGCTGGAGCACTCAGCTGATGACTGACTTCACAAAACTGGTGGAAGAGCCCTCATGTGAAACGTTAGAAGCGACTTTAAAACTACGCGAAACAAGACTCCCGGAAATAGAAGATAAAATCTCAAAGGCAGAGCAAGAACAGAGTAAATATGATGGAGAGTTAGGGGAAAGATTAAATATCTATCGCATTCTTGGAGGTATTCGCAGTGTTTATCAGGCATTAGAAGACTATGAAGAGCAATCTCAAAAAGTCGATTGGCCTTATCTGAAAGAAGTTCGTTTCTAAAGGAGTATGCGTCAATGAATGGATATCCTGGTGAATGGGCCATTGGGGCCGTTTACTTCCCCCCATTTCTGATCGCGTCTTTCTTAGGTTTGCTTCTCAGCTGGATCACATCACGTTTGTTAAACAGATACCGGCTTTCCAGATTCCTCCTCTATCCACCCGGCGTCTTCCTGGCTTTGGCCGTCATCTACACCGCAGTAATTGGAAGTTGGGTCATTCCGATATGAGAGCATTGAAACCCATACATAAAGCAATGATAACGGGCACGATCGTTGGCGTCGCAGTTCTCGCCTTCGCTTATAAATATTATGCCTACTTGCAAAATCCATGGACACGCGATGGTCAGGTCAGAGCGAACGTTATCCAAATCGCAACCCGCGTTTCCGGCCCAATCGTAGACCTTCCAATCAAAGACAATCAAAGCGTCCAAGCAGGGCAACTGCTTTTCCGCATCGATCCAAGAACATTTGAAGCAACCTTTGCTGAGAAGAAAGCGGATCTTGATCAAACGATCGATCAACTCAACGCGCTTGGAAAAGAACGCGAAGCCTCAGAAGCAAACGTTGCCCAGTATCGCTCGAACGTGGAGCAAGCCAGTTCAGAACTTCGCTCCTCCATCGCCACCCTGAAAAACATCAAGGGAAATCTGGACCGGAACGCCAAGCTGCTCAAAGACGGTTATGTCACGCAGCGCACATATGATCAGATTGAAAAGAGCTATATCGTCGCCCTCTCAGACACCGAAAAAGCTCAGTCGGGTCTCGCTCAAGCAGAAGCAGCTCTTGTAGAAGCTCAAGCCTCCCTTGCCAAGGTCATTGCAACACTTGGCGCAACAGGCGATGAAAACGCACAACTCCGCTCTGCAAAAGCAGCGTTACGCATGGCTGAGTTAGACCTTGGCTTCTCTCGTGTATCTGCACCTGTATCCGGCTACGTCACCAACCTTAACCTACGCCTGGGCAGTCAAACCGTTGAAAATGAGCCAGCCCTTGCCCTCGTAGATATTACCAGCTTCTGGATCGACGCCTACTTTCCAGAAACAAAAATCAGCAGGATCAACATCGGCGATAAAGTCATCATGACCCTGATGGCCTATCCTGATCAGGTGGTTCACGGAGAGGTCGAAAGCATCGGCTGGGGCATTTCTCAATCCGATGGCAGCACAGGCTCCGATCTGCTCCCTAACATCAACCCGACCTTCGAGTGGATACGCCTCGCCCAACGCATCCCGGTCCGCGTCAAAATCGCAGACATCCCCAAAGACATCCTCCTCCGCGTCGGCACCACCGTATCCGTCCTGGTCCTAACCAACACCGCCGCCGACAAATCCACCCCAGATGAACCCCCAGCACCGCTGTTGTTTCAGTAAAGCAAGTTACTCCCCCTCTATCCCCCTGTTCATTTCAAAGAGATCTTTGAGGCTCATTGGGACACGAGGGGATATCTTTTCTCTCACCCCTTACAGCAATTAAAGCCTGTGTGACTCCTATGCATACTTTCTTCGCAACCAGTGCAAAGTCCCTTAGGTCAAGGTATGCTCAATTTCACCACTTCACCGACTTAGCAGCACAATCTCAGTACAAATAACGCTAACAAACGCACATAAGAACGCAACGCACTTCCGACTGCGATCCAGTCCAAAAACACTATCTATAGCAACAGCTGCGAGCGCCACTACTTATTCGCTATTGAGGTCAAAGCCGCCCCTCTCGCGGCACTCCCCTTCTCTTTGGGATACACGGAGGGTAGTGCTTGTCTCATCACAGCATTTGTAGGCAATCCGTTTCAATTCCTTGAAGTCGTTGCTTTGGTTTCACTGAGGCCAACTGGTAGGCGTATATTCAGGGATAAGGGAGTGCTTCGGTTCTGGCGGTTTGGAGCTTTGCTCGCTGTGTTTTCAGCACGTTCATTCAGGACAGCCTAATTCCAAAACGCAAAAAGCCCCCATGCTTTAAGCATTGGGGGCTTTTGTCTGATATGTTGTTCTGTTTATTTTGTAGAGATTTGTCG
>NZ_LMCK01000055.1:124254-131542 GCF_001623165.1 Pseudovibrio sp. WM33 | reverse complement strand
TTGGAGTTGGGTAACCAAAAGAAAACAATTTGGCAATGCCGGCCAAGACCGTACAAGGAAATGATCCTGAAGATCTGGAAGGAACATACTCCCGTGTTGATGGAGAGTACAAGCGTTTGCCAGACCTGCACAAAAAGCTCCGTGCAATCTTCTCTGGCGTGAAAAACAAGCAGGACCGCGAAGCCTTCCGTCAGGTGCTTGTTCCGCGTATGGTGACGGATGAGGCTGGTGTCTCTTACGATCAATCCCAGAAAGTTCGCGAAGACTTCTATGAGGCCCTCACCAGTTTCGGGATGTGTTTGAAGGTTGCCCTTTCAACCTCTTCATTCTTTAAAGATCCTGCATTCCCGGATGCTACAACCGACAATTACAAGAAGGACTTGAAGTTCTTCACGGAGATCCGTGCGCATGCGCGACTGGATGCTCAGGAGACCGTGGACTATTCAGCCTACGAAAAGCAAATCCGTGATCTGGTGGATCGGGAAGTCACTGGCGTTAAAGTGCACGACCCAAAAGGTATTCTCGACGTCAATAAGATGGGTGAACTTCCAGAGGATGGCGACGACCCGAAGGACTGGAGCGACGAAAAGGCAAAGAACGAGGCCGATACGATCTCCAGCAGGGTTCGCAAGACCATCGAAGAAGACCTTGACGATGATCCATACGCTCAGGCTGTCTTCTCCGAACTGTTGCGTAAGGCTATCGAAGAAGCGGAAGCAAACTTCGACCACCCACATCTGCAGTATGACTTCTTCAAAGATCTACAGGATACAGTCAACCAAGGTGCTGCTCCCGACATTCCTGAGGTTATTAGGGGCAATAAGCATCAACGAGCTTATTTCGGTATCTTCAAACTTGCTGTTGCGGACAAGGGATTAAATGACCATGGCGACATTCACTTTGTAAATGAAGCCCTCCATATCGATACAATCGTGAATGAGGCTGTTGCCGCAAATACATTGTCTCATGAGGCAATTTACCAGCAGATTAAGCAGAAGCTCCTGCCGCATTTCTTTAAGCAGTACGGTGGTCTGGAAACGGCAAACAAGCTGATTGATCAGATCCTGGATAAGACCCGTAAGGGCGTGAACCGTGATGACTTCTGATGCTTTCCAGTATGTCCTGGTCTATGGAACGGAGCGCATACCCTACGTGGTGCAAGCTACTAAGGGGAAGAAACGAAAACTGACAATCCATGTAGAACCAGATGGTCAGGTGATTGTGGAAGCGCCTGCCGAAGCCTCTCAGGTGTCCATAGAGACTGCCGTGAATCGGCGAGGGCGTTGGATCTTCGAACATGTAAAAGACTCTCAGCGACGCCATGAGCATGTTCTGGAGCGTAGGTACGTCAGTGGAGAGACTGCGTTCTATCTGGGGCGCAGATACAAGCTTAAAGTGCTTGAAGTTCCGAGGGCGGATCGATGCGTAAAATTGCTTGGTGGATGCATTGAAGTAAGATCAGAGAGTGTTGATCCTCAGGTGATCAGAGGACGCCTTCGGGGGTGGTACAAGGTCCGTGCGCAGACTTATCTTGGTAAAAGGCTAGAAGTCATTGGAGAGCGCCTGCCTTGGGTTAACCAGCGTCCGCAGTTTTATTTCATGGAGACAGAGAAGCGTTGGGGAGGATGTTCAAGTGACGGCACCGTTCAGCTAAATCCTTTTCTCGTGAAGGCCCCTAGGGACTGTATCGACTATGTACTTTTGCATGAGTTGTGTCACCACAAAGAGCACAATCACAGTCCTGCATTCTATGCGTTATTGGATCGATATGATCCGAACTGGAAGGCGACTAAGCTCAAACTGGACGATTTAGCAGAACTGCTGCTGAATGAGTGAGTGATCTATCGGCAGAAACACTGGATTTCTACAGGATAATGATCTAATAAAGTATATCGAAATTACTTATAGATATACTTTATTAGATCAGAAGTTGAAAAATATTTTCCGATCTGATACATTCCTATATATCAAGAGAGTTATTTGATATATAGGAATGTATCAGATGAATTATGAAATTGAAAAACTAGCGGCTAACCTGAAGGCTGCACGCGAGAGGAAGGGCCTTAGTCAACGTGCGCTTAGCGCGCTTGCAGGCGTGCCGCAGTCACACATCTCGAAGATCGAGAGCGGTGTAGTGAATCTAACGCTTTCCAGCCTTACAGCTATAGCCAACGCCCTCGATCTGGAACTCGCACTCATTCCGCGCAAGGTAGCCCCAGCTGTCAGAACAATTACTCGCAGCGTTAACAACGCGCCGCAAGCCAAGCCTGAAGTGCGCAAAGAAATTATGCAGATCGCCAAGGAGATCGAGCACATTAAGACACTCAAGATTGATAGTTCGGCCTTCGAGGATCTGCAACGTCAGTTTCGAGAGCTGCGGCAGTTCGCAAACCTTATCCAGGGCACCGATGTACTGCGTAGTGTCAGAGAGAACCTCAAAGTGATTGAGACGTTGGGCAGCACCTCAGCTCTTCAAGAAGCATTACTGCAGATAAACAAATTACGTAACATGCTCGCTCATGGTGCAGCTGACGGTAATCAGATACGCCAGCCGCGTCCCGCCTACCGTCTTGATGGAGACGAAGATGAGTAATGCCTCAGTTTTGAACGTGAAACTCTATGACAAACTGATCGGTACGTTAACTAACCTTGGCGGAGATCGCACCATCTTTGCCTTTACGGAAGAATATATCGCAGATAAAGACCGATCGACACTAGGACTCTCCTTCAAAGATGAATACGGTGAGATCCTTACGGATTTTCGCCCTTACCAGAAGCGCGTTATGCCCTACTTCTCAAACCTTCTTCCGGAAGGACACTTGCGGAAGTATTTAGCAGAGCAGGCAGGCGTGAACCCAGAACGTGAATATTATCTACTCTGGGCGCTAGGTCATGATTTACCAGGTGCAATCACCATCACCCCCGCTGATAGCGAAGCTGGGCCGCCCCATGCGGGTGGTGGTGATGATAATCATGGTGATCATCAGCGTGAGAACGCGCTACGCTTCTCTCTGGCTGGCATTCAACTGAAGTTCTCAGCCGTGATGGAAGCAAGTGGAGGGCTTACTATACCCGCCTCTGGCGTTGGCGGTTCTTGGATCGTCAAGTTGCCATCGCGCGAATACAATGGTGTACCTGAGAACGAGTTTTCGATGATGAAGCTCGCAAGCCTAATAGGCCTGAATGTGCCCGCAATTGACCTGGTTAGCATCGATGCAATTAAAAACCTTCCTGAAGGCATCGATAAGATCGGAGGTCGTGCCTTTGTAATCGAACGCTTTGATCGTCTCTCTGATGGGTCGCGTGTGCATATTGAAGACTTCGCGCAAGTCTATGGGCTATACCCCGATGACAAATACGGCAGTGGCAGCTTCCGAAATATCGCACAGGTGATCGCAGCCGAAGGTAATGATAACGACATCATGGAATATATACGACGCCTGACCTTCAATATGCTGATCGGCAACGCCGACATGCATATGAAGAATTGGTCGTTGATTTATCCCAACAGGCGAAACGTCTCGCTGGCACCCGCCTATGACTTTGTTGCGACTGTGCCCTATATTCCGGGAGACGCAACCAATATGAAAATAAGTCGTGCCAAGGTGTTCTCAGCCTTTACGGTCGACGAGTTGACACACCTTGCGGTCAAGGCCGCAATCCCACCAAAAATGGCAATTGATGCTGCAAAGGAGACGGTTCAGCTCTTTCGGGAGCATTGGGAGCGAGAAGCCGTGAACATGCCAATGAGTAAAAATGTAAGATTGGCAATAGAGGCGCACATGCATACTGTACCAATTCTGGAAGAGCTTTCGTAACATCAACGATAACTTAATGCTGGTACGATATGCTGCACCTGCGAAGACTGGCAAGCTGATGGATGACTGTTATGGAGGCAACGAACTTCTGTTATATTAGGCTCCAATGATCAAGAAACAACCATGGAGCACTCTTCAAGACGTTCGTGGCCCTATCTAAACGAGTTACCTCAATCTAAGGTTGAACTGCTCGAATGGCAACTCTTGGCCCGACGCATCAGCAAAGGCTTGGACGCTGACCTAGATTTCTGCGCTGCAGCCAGGGTCGGCTTAGTCTCTATTGCCGAGACCACTGATACTCAGGCGAGCGCTTAGCTTGTCGGCTACGCTTACTAATGAAAGCCCAATTGGCATCAGAGCGTGCGTGCAATTCATGCATTTCACAACCGACTAAAATCCACGTCTCGTCACAGAGCGTTAGGGGAACTCGACGTCTTTTGCTAGTCTTCTCTTCTCATGAAGCGTCTCCCGACTGCCTTGAATGTTGACGTGGTGTTGACGCGAACGCAAAAAGCCCCAAGCGGCTGGCTCGGGGCTTTTGCTATCATACTGATATGATTGAGATATTTTGGTTGCGGGGGTAGGATTTGAACCTACGACCTTCAGGTTATGAGCCTGACGAGCTACCGGGCTGCTCCACCCCGCGGTAAAATGTGTTTGTTCTGTTTCATTTTGAGAGATTGTCAGTGTGGATTATTCATGCCCGGCGGCGCCCTACTCTCCCGCGTCTTAAGACGAAGTACCATTGGCGCAGGGGCGTTTCACTTCCGAGTTCGGGATGGGATCGGGTGGGGGCGCCCCGCCATAGCCACCGGGCAGGAATAAGTCACACTGACTTGTGAACTGGTCTTTTATGCCACTCTTATTGAGAGTGTCAGGACACTTCTGCGAAGTGTCTGTTGTTGTTATCCAAGTTTTAGCTTTGTTTTGTTGGCTATCTCATATCTATGATTATAGCTTAATGGGAGTGATCAAGATCAATCGAGCTATTAGTAAGGCTCAGCTTCGAGAGTTACCCCTCTTCCACATGCCTCCTATCAACGTGGTGGTCTTCCACGGCTCTCAAGGGAAGTCTTGTTTTGAGGTTGGTTTCCCGCTTAGATGCCTTCAGCGGTTATCCATTCCGAACATAGCTACCCTGCAATGCGGCTGGCGCCACAACAGGTCCACCAGAGGTTCGTCCATCCCGGTCCTCTCGTACTAGGGACAGATCCTCTCAAATTTCCTACACCCACGGCAGATAGGGACCGAACTGTCTCGCGACGTTCTGAACCCAGCTCACGTACCACTTTAATTGGCGAACAGCCAAACCCTTGGGACCTGCTCCAGCCCCAGGATGTGATGAGCCGACATCGAGGTGCCAAACAATGCCGTCGATATGGACTCTTGGGCATCATCAGCCTGTTATCCCCGGCGTACCTTTTATCCGTTGAGCGATGGCCCTTCCACGAGGGACCACCGGATCACTATGACCGACTTTCGTCTCTGCTCGACTTGTCAGTCTCGCAGTCAGGCAGGCTTATGCCATTGCACTCAACGAGCGATTTCCGACCGCTCTGAGCCTACCTTCGCGCGCCTCCGTTACCATTTGGGAGGCGACCGCCCCAGTCAAACTACCCGCCACACACGGTCCCGGGTATTGTTGTACCGCGGTTAGATATCCATGAGGACAAGGGTGGTATTTCAAGGATGACTCCACCAAAGCTGGCGCCTTGGTTTCAACGTCTACCACCTATCCTACACATGTCATCACGAATACCAGTGTGAAGCTGTAGTAAAGGTGCACGGGGTCTTTCCGTCTGACCGCAGGAACCCCGCATCTTCACGGGGAATTCAATTTCACTGAGTCTGTGCTGGAGACAGCGGGGAAGTCGTTACGCCATTCGTGCAGGTCGGAACTTACCCGACAAGGAATTTCGCTACCTTAGGACCGTTATAGTTACGGCCGCCGTTTACTGGGGCTTCAATTCGGTGCTTGCACACCTCCTCTTAACCTTCCAGCACCGGGCAGGCGTCAGACCCTATACGTCGCCTTGCGGCTTCGCAGAGCCCTGTGTTTTTGATAAACAGTCGCAACCCCCTATTCTGTGCCCCCAATACAAAGTTGCCTTCGTATTGGGCTCCCTTCTCGCGAACTTACGGGAGCAATTTGCCGAGTTCCTTCAGCACAGTTCTCTCAAGCGCCTTGGTATACTCTACCTGTCCACCTGTGTCGGTTTCGGGTACGGTCTTAGCGTGGGAGCTATTTCCAGGAACACCTTCACCGCATCTCCAATCCAATAAGGAGATACGATACACGGCATCCGTCACTACCCACTGGCCGGGGAATATTAACCCCGTTCCCATCGACTACGCCTTTCGGCCTCGCCTTAGGGGCCGGCTAACCCTGCGCCGATTAGCGTTGCGCAGGAACCCTTGGACTTTCGGCGAGAGGGTCTCTCACCCTCTTTATCGTTACTCATGTCAGCATTCGCACTTCTGATACTTCCAGCAGCCCTCACGGGTCCACCTTCATCAGCTTACAGAACGCTCCGCTACCGCTTGTCAAAGACAAGCCCGCAGTTTCGGTGTATGGCTTTAGCCCCGGTACATTTTCGGCGCGGAGACCCTTATTTAGACCAGTGAGCTGTTACGCTTTCTTTAAATGATGGCTGCTTCTAAGCCAACATCCTGGTTGTTTTGGGATCTCTACATCCTTTCCCACTTAGCCATAACTTAGGGACCTTAACTGGCGGTCAGGGTTGTTTCCCTCTCCACAATGGACGTTAGCACCCACTGTGTGTCTGCCCTGCAGTACTTCCTGGTATTCGGAGTTTGGTTAGGATCAGTAAGGCGGTGAGCCCCCATAGCCCATCCAGTGCTCTACCCCCAGGAGTATTCACAGGACGCTCTACCTAAATAGATTTCGCGGAGAACCAGCTATTTCCGAGTTTGATTGGCCTTTCACCCCTAGCCACAAGTCATCCCCGAATTTTTCAACATTCGTGGGTTCGGTCCTCCAGTGCATGTTACTGCACCTTCAACCTGCTCATGGCTAGATCACTCGGTTTCGGGTCTAATCCAACGAACTAAGACGCCCTATTCAGACTCGCTTTCGCTACGCCTACACCTATCGGCTTAAGCTTGCTCGTTAAATTAAGTCGCTGACCCATTATACAAAAGGTACGCTGTTACCCAGAACAAATCTTGGGCTCCAACTGTTTGTAAGCATTCGGTTTCAGGTACTATTTCACTCCCCTCGTCGGGGTACTTTTCACCTTTCCCTCACGGTACTGGTGCGCTATCGGTCGACTAGGAGTACTTAGGCTTGGAGGGTGGTCCCCCCATGTTCAGACAGAATTTCACGTGTTCCGCCCTACTCGAGGACTATAAATCTTTCTACCCGTACGGGACTATCACCCACTAAGGTCAAGCTTCCCAGCTTGTTCCGGTTCTTAATCTATAGCCACTGGCCTGATCCGCGTTCGCTC
>NZ_LMCK01000055.1:16754-119254 GCF_001623165.1 Pseudovibrio sp. WM33 | reverse complement strand
ACGACGTTCTTTTCGACGGCTCTCCGCCTGCATTGGGTAGATGGTGACATAACCGCCTGCATGCGTAGACAACCAATTGTTCAGAAAAACAGAGTGTGGTGTGTCACGGGACTTATCTTCGAACAGATGAACATCAACACCATGCCTACTCAACTCATCTGCTGCGGCAGAAATCTCAACATATGCCTGTTCTGCAAAATCGATGTCTCTTTGAGATTCACCAATAAGACTGCGAGAACTGCTCTGAGCTGCATCTTTGCTTGTGCTGAAAAACAAAGGGCGGATCATAACAACGGCAGATGGAGCCTGAACGGATCGGAGAGTAGGTCTGTGGTTCGTCATTGGTTCTGCTTCTTTTTGATGAGTTACACAGTGCACCATTCATCGGGCGCAGATTACTTTTTGGGAGGATTGGAAGCGGTTTTTATTTTTGATTGGCGATTTCGCTTCTTCTTGCCGGGGCTCACCTCCTCCTGGTGGCTCACAGCTTGTCTTCTGAATTGGCCTTTCAGAAAGTACGCACTAAAAAGTATACAAAATTGTGTAAATATTGAGACATTACTTCAATGCACCGTAGAGTCAGCATAATAAAATTGAGTACTTTTCATATTTATCCTAATATTATCATTAGGTTACAAAAATCTCAGCTGAATTAAGAAGGATTACGGACCTGACGGTTTTCATAGGATCATAATGATGAAACTCAATGAGAAGCAGGCATCAACTGACATAAAGCATGGTATAAATTGATAGAAATACATTTGAACCGGATAGAAACATGCATGCCCTGATCGTTTATTGTCATCCAAATTCTGAAAGTTTCAGCAAAGCTGTCCTTGATCAGGTGATGGAGACACTCAAGCGTCAACACGTCAGCCTGGATCTCATTGATCTTTATGAGGAGGGTTTTCAGCCTGTCCTTACCAAGAGCGATCTGGACAGCTATTTGAACACATCTCTCAACAAACAGGGTCTTGAGCACCACATTGATGTACTGCAGCGCTGCGACACGCTGATCTTCGTTTACCCAACCTGGTGGTATGGCTTGCCTGCCATGATCAAAGGATGGCTTGATCGCGTGCTGGTGCCAGGAGTTGCTTTTAAGCTGACTGAAGAGGGTGCGATCAAACCAAATTTGCAGAACATTAAGAAACTTGCCGTTTTTACCACCTGCGGTGCGCCAAGATGGCTTAGTTTTCTTATGGGCACGCCCGGCAAGAAAACCATTTTGCGCGGCGTGCGTGTGCTTTGCAATCCTTGGGTAAAAACCAGATATGTCGCCCATTACAACATGGACAGCTCTACTGAAAGCTCGAGGCTTCGTCATTTAAAGGTGATTGACCGAAAGACCCGAGGCCTCTGCAAAGCATACCCCCCTCCTATCAGGCCAACTAAAGATGGCCTGAGGACAGCGACAGACTCCTGAGGTACCCGCCATGTTTCCTCGACGCTATTGGATGGATTTTAAAACCACTGACTTTGAGAAAGTCGACGCTCAAAGGACTATTGCAATTTTGCCGACAGCCGCTGTTGAGCAACATGGACCTCATCTACCTCTTGGCGTGGACACATACATTAATGAGGGCATGCTTGAGACCTTGTGTGCCCGTGCACCGGAAGCATTGGACTTCCGCATTCTGCCTTTGCAATGCATCGGGAAGTCCGATGAACATATTCATGCGCCTGGGACACTCTCACTGAGAGCGGATACAGCAGCCAAACACTGGATTAATATTGGTGCTTCCGTTGCCGCCTGTGGCATCCGGAAAATGATCATCGCCAACTCTCATGGAGGTAATCTCGATCTGATTGGCATTGTCGCACGGGAGCTTCGCATTCGCTGCAAGATGTTGGTTGGCAAATGTCATTGGTCCAGCTTTGGAGCACCAAAAGGGCTATTTAGCGAAGAAGAGTTGAAGTTTGGGCTGCATGGAGGCGATGAGGAAACTTCGTTGATGCTGCATTTCCGGGCAGACCTTGTTGACATGTTGCATGCACAAGACTTCCGCTCAACAGCTCAAGATCTTGATGAAAATGCCCGGCTGGGGCCAACCGGGCTCCCTTCTTATGGCTGGATTGCTTCTGATTTGAACCCGCATGGGACAGTGGGAAATGCTGCAAATGCAAGTTCAGAGAAAGGGCGTTTGACCGCCGAGCATCAAGTGGATGGCTTTATTGAGTTTTTACAAGAGACAGCGGATTTCGACATCAATCGGTTTGATTAGTGTTTCCTGTTGCTAGCTTTGGCGAAACTCTTTGAAGCAACCAGGAGAACCTGTTTTAATTGGTTTTAGTTAGTACTGTATGTGGAGTTGAGCAATGCAATTTCTAAAAGTGATTTCAGTTTTATTGCTCACACTTTTCAGTACGCCACGCATCAGTTTTGCAGCAGACAGTCTCAGCCTTTCAGGCGGGCAACAATGGCTTGTTTTTGCCAGCAAGCAGGATGCAACCAAAGCCGTACAGCTGGCGGAAGGCTTTCAGGAAGCTCTGCAAGGGACACCCTATCAGGATAAAGTGCGGGTGGTTCGCTCAGAAAACGGCTGGTTTGGAGTGGTTGTTGGCCCTGTAAACTTTAAAAATCTGCAACTGGCACGCCAGCAGATTTCGATTGATTTGCCTGAGGATGCTTATCTGTCTCACGGGCGCCGCTACTTGGAGACTGTATGGCCCGTCAGAAACTCGCGTTTTGGAGAGTTTGAAGCGCAGAACCATTTTTCTCTGAAACTCGAAAAGCTGCGTATCGATGCAGGCCTCATCACGGAACAGGCTGACCCGAATGATGAATTCTCAAAGAATTCGAAGGTGCAGGTTGTTGGATGGATTGGGCAGAATAAAGTGTTCTCGTTTGAGACGGAGCCAAGTTATTTTCCTCAGTACGGCCAGAGCGTTGAGGTTATTCGCCTTGCCAGGGAGACTGAGTTTCCTCAGGTCGTGATCAAGCGGTTTACGGGTGGGGCGCATTGCTGTGTGGATCAACAGATCATCACGCAAAATCGAGAGGGAAGCTGGGTGACGGTTCAGGGCGCTGTGCTGGATGGCGGGTATGGCTATAGCTTTGAGGACTTGGATGGTGACGGCACACTTGAGCTTGTGAGTGCTGACAACAGCTTCTTTTATCTTTTCGCGCCATACGCAGGCAGTTTTGCGCCGCTTTACATTGAAAAGCTCTATTACGACGAAATCACCGATGTGAATATGGACCCTGCCTATCAACCTGCCTTTCGCAAAGAACTGGCCTATCTCGAGGAGTTAGCTGGCTCTGAGAAGGCGCTTTGGGGTGAAAATGGTTTCCTTGCAGGTTGGGCAGCTCTTCGGGCGCGGTTGGGAGACGGGATGGAGGCTGTCGCACAAGCCACAGAGAAAAGTCGGAGTGATCAAGAGGATCTCCGGAAGTATGCTTGCCCGGATAGATCACCAAGTTCAAAGTGCGATTACGAGAATGCAGTTGCCCTGCCGTTTCCAGTTGGTTTGACCGTACATTTGATAGAAAGAGGCTATTTGCCAGTTCAGCCGCTTCGTTAAGACATGGCTCGTACACGTGCCAAGATCTATCTCTTCGTTTACACGCATATTCCTGCCCAGAGGCCGGGACACCTTTTGGGAAAACGCCCCAGCAAAAGCTATCTGAGAGCAACTCCCGGCCACATGGCTTCAACGCGGCGGAGTTTATAGAGGAAGTACTCTTCGTCGCAGTATCCGGTATTGCGTTCCATCTTCATTGAAAAAACGCCAGACAATCCGAACGGCGCCAGAACGGTGAAGGTTCCGTTGGTCTCTAAGCGGACGCCGAGTGCATAGGTTTGGACGGGATCGCGCACCAAAGCTTCTGCGGTGCATGTGACTGGTGTTCCATTGCTCATCCGCTCGCTGTCATGATGGATGACATGACCTGCCTGATTGGACAGGTGCACCTGATAAGGCCCAGCGCTCAGGATCTGACGGATATGGCGCAGGTAGGTGGCTTCTTTTTCGAGGGCTTGCTCTGATGGATCGTAGTAGGTGATGTAGAGCTGGTGATTGCCAGCCATGGCGGGTTTGCCCTTCAATGCAGTCCAAAGAGGCCATGCGATGGAAGGGCCGGAGATGCACCAGTCCGGCAGACGGAGGGATCTGATGCCTTTCATTGCGGAAATCAGATGCGCGTTGGAGCGCAGGACCAGCTCAAGTAACCGCTTGCGATCCTCCTCACTGGTGAGTTGAGGGTCCGCAAGCGTTGCCTGATCCAGGTACTCCAAGTTGGCATTGGCCAAAGCTGAGTGACACACTAATTTTGGCATAGCCCTGATGACGCCTGCACCGGTTCATTTCAGAGTATCGGGTGATCAAACCGGATCACTGGTGATGCTCTGATACTTCATGTTTATGCATATCCTGATCCAAAGACTGGAAGCCATGCCTCGGGGAGATGCTCTACTCTTTCTAACTACTAAAAGATTCCAATGAGATAATCCATTGATGGGTTGGGCCTTGGTAAACAATGTTGAGGATCAATTGCAGGTCGCTTGTTGTTATGGCTCAGATCGTTATCTCAATTCTTACAAGTGGTTGGTGTGCAAAAGCCCGCTTTTGAGATCGAAAAGCGGGCTTTTGGGTAGGCGGATAAAATTTGGGGGCAGCCTACCAAGGGATGATTGTTAGTTCCGGCCAGTGCTTGGTGAGACGGTTGGCTTTGCGGGTGAAGGTTTCTTCGTTGGGCAGGACTTTGTTTGGGAGCATCTGCATTTGGAAGATGGGTTCCAGTCCGAAGGGGGCTTCGATTTGCAGGCGGTCATCGTCGTGCAGGCGGGCGGCGACGGAGTGGGTTGTTGAGGCGTAGTAGAGGAGAGACTCCAGCGAGCATCCGAGTTTGGGATAGTCCATGCCGAAGTGCTTGGGGAACCAGAGGTGCACGCGGGCCTGATTGCGGATTTCAACTGGAAGCCCCAGCGGTTCGCAAGCTTTGGCGAGGCTGGTGATCACACGGTCTTCGGCCTCGTAGGATGTGTCCGCCTTATCATGGTAGATCAGGTCGTAGTCTTTGATGCCGTGTCCGGCCTCCCTGCCCGTCAGTGCGTTCCAGACACTTTGGTAGATTGCGCCCGACGCAAGCCAGGCATCTGGCAACCGGGCGTCACGCAAGACCTTCAGCAGATCATAGAGCACGGTTGAGCGGATGACCTCTTCGATAAAGTACACGCGCCCCTGCTCACCTGCGCCATGGTGAACAGGGGAAACACGTGATGGCAAGGAGGTGATCTTCTCCTTGAGAGTTGAATGGCCGGATGAGGCGAAGGTCGTGAAAACTGACATGGACACGATTTTCATTTGAAAGAGATCAAGCTGTGAAGACTGCCGTAACGACTCGCCTGCAAAAACCAGAACTAAAAGTGAATTAACTTAGTACATAACAGGAACATTATGATAATCCACCCACCAGATCAATCCATGTAAATTTGGGGCTTGGCGACCTGTGAGAATTGACAGGTAGATTCGCATAGGATTTGTGCGGGGCACTTTGAAACTATGAAGATGTGGATAGTGGGAAGTACCTAGCTGCGTACTTTTCGCAATGTTACGCAGCGCATTTCACCCGAAGGGCTAGTTCCCATAACTACGTATTTGTGCGAGATGCTCGAAAGCATCAGTTTTTCCTTGAGATTTGGTGGCATTGGGCAGTAAACCGGTGTCGCGCAGCCTTTCGACCACACGGAGCATGAAGATGACCGAGACCCGCCTGACCATTAGACGGCCTGATGACTGGCACCTGCACTTACGTGATGGCGAGATGCTGAAGGCCGTTCTGCCGTCAACTTCTGCAAATTTTGGCCGCGCGATCATCATGCCTAATCTGGTCCCACCTGTTGTCACCAGCAAGGATGCCGCCGGGTATCGGGATCGCATTCTGGCAGCCATGCCAGAGGGGCACGTCTTCACGCCCCTCATGACGCTTTATCTCACAGAGACCACCGATGCGGATGATCTGGAGCAGGCAGCCAAGTCTGGTCTGGTGACTGCGGTGAAGCTTTATCCTGCTGGCGCGACAACCAACTCACAAAGTGGTGTGCGCGACTTTGATAAGGTGGCGGGTGTTCTGGAACGCATGGCCGAGATTGGCTTGCCGCTTCTGGTGCATGGTGAGGTCACGACGTCTGACGTGGACATCTTTGACCGTGAAGCAGTGTTCATTGAGACTGTGCTGGATCCGATCCGCCGCAAGTTCCCTAAGCTGAAAGTGGTGATGGAGCACATCACCACGGAAGAAGGCGTCAATTATGCCAAGTCTGGCGGTGACAATCTGGCGGCGACGATCACCACGCACCACCTGATCATCAACCGGAATGACATTCTGGTCGGTGGCATCAAGCCTCACTTCTATTGCCTGCCTGTGGCGAAGCGGGAGAAACACCGCCTTGCGCTGCGTGCTGCGGCCACATCTGGCGATGCCCGTTTCTTCCTTGGAACAGATAGCGCCCCGCATCTTGACCAGAACAAGCTGTGTGAGTGTGGCTGTGCTGGCATCTTCTCCGCACCAAATACCATGAGCTGTCTGGCACAAGTGTTTGAGCAGGAAGGCGCGCTCGACAAGCTTGAGGCATTTGCCTCTCTCAATGGTCCGGCGTTTTATGGCATGGCACCAAACGAGGCGACCATTGATCTGGTAAAGGCCGATGAAAAGGTCAGTTACCCGCCGAGTATTCCAACACCGGACGGGCCGGTGACCCTCTTCAATCCGGGATTTGATATATTCTGGAAGGTTGAGACCTAAAGATGAGTTTCAAAGCAGTTTGCACCTAATATGGCCGGGGCAAGCTGCTTTTTTTTGACGTGAATGCGTGCGATGCCAGCTCCCTGTCATCCCACACATTCAAGATCTTTGTTTTCGCGTGTATTCTTATCCGAAAACCGGAACCACTTTTCGGGAATACGCTCTAAACCACCTACTGTGACTTGAGGGACAGCGATGTTTTCCAATTCTTTTCCTGACCGCGAAGTGATGGCGGAACTGACCGCAAAAATGCTCATGGAAATCAAGGCGGTGAACTTCCGTCCAGAAGAGCCGTACATTCTGGCATCCGGTCTTGCGAGCCCGGTTTACATCGACTGCCGTAAACTGATCTCCTACCCGCGCATTCGCGGCACCCTGATGGAGTTTGCCGTGGCAACCCTGCTGCGTGATGCGGGCTTTGAGAAGTTTGATGCGATCGCAGGCGGTGAGACGGCTGGTATTCCGTTTGCTGCGTGGATTGCAGATAAGATGGCGCTGCCAATGCAGTATGTGCGCAAAAAGCCAAAGGGTTATGGCCGTGATGCGCAAATTGAGGGTGATATTCACGAGGGGCAGAACGTTCTGCTGGTGGAAGACCTGACCACCGATGGCGGGTCTAAGATCAAGTTCTGCGAAGCGCTGCGCAAGGCGGGTGCTGAAGTGACAGACACGCTGGTGGTGTTCTATTACGACATCTTCCCGGAAACGAAAGGCAAGCTGGCAGAGCATGGCGTAAACCTGCACTACCTTGCCACATGGCACGACATCCTGCGCGTTTGCCGCACAAACGATTACTTCTCTGCTGAGAAGGTGAACGAAGTTGAGAAGTTCCTCAATAATCCGCTGGAATGGTCCGCAGCCAACGGTGGTGTCAGCGAACTACCGCTCTAAGCGGAGCTATAGCCAGACACAAGATTTGATGAAAACGCAGGGCTTTGGCTCTGCGTTTTTTGTTTTGTGGCGTTGCTTTACATCATAGCCTCAAAGTTGTTTTTGCCACAAAAGCAACATGAAGCGAAAGCATATAGATAACAGCAAAGTTTATGATAATTACGCAGATGTAGCTTTTATGAGGTGAAGACCTCGCGGGTACTCGGGTTCAGCTTAGGAATTATTTTGTGACGGGCTTCAACAAAGTCTGCAAAACCTGCGCGCTGAAGCATGGGGGTGTGCTTTCGTGAACATCTTCACACCGGGAACACCACTACAAGAGCACATAGGCAATTTGGGCAGGGCGCAGGGAAACAATAATGCACGTAATCAGACACCTTATGGTGCCAGCACTGCTGAGCACTGGACTGGTCTTTTCTGTTCCTGTTTATGCGCAGGATGCCGCGGCGCCTCAGCCCAAGCCCACGTTGCAGGTTGCCCAAGATCAGCAGTCCTATTGGTTTCCTGAGACTGACCTTAAACTGCATCCCAGAATAATCTCTCGTCAGCTGCCCAATGGTATGCGGTATTTGCTGGTTCAGAGCCAATCCCCCAAGAACCAGATTGAGGTTCGTATGGCGGTTGATGCTGGCTCCTCTTTGGAAAAAGGGGCAGAACCGGGTGCTGCCCACTATCTGGAGCACATGGCGTTTAACGGTTCTAGCAATGTGCCGGAAGGCGAGATGGTTGCGTTGCTGGAGCGCGCAGGGCTGGCCTTTGGCGCAGGCACCAACGCAGCGACCACTCTGAACAACACTACATATCGTCTCTCTCTGCCTTCAGCAGATGCGGAGTTGCTGGACACTGCGCTGTTTATTATGCGTGAGACAGCAAGTGAACTGACGCTCTCAACAAGTGCGATTGACCGTGAGCGCGGTGTTGTCGCCTCTGAAGTGCGCGGCAATTACGGCCCGGGCTATGACGCGCTGGTTGCCAGATTTGATTACCTTTATCCGGGCATTAAACAGCGCACCTTGCTGCCGGTTGGCACAATGGACGGCATTGATGCCGTTGACCAGGCAACCCTGCGTGATTTTTATGAGAGCTACTACACGCCCGGTCGGACCACAGTGGTTGTGACTGGCGATATTGATGTTGAAGCAACAGAAGCTGCCATTCAAAAGCACTTTGCGGATTGGGAGCGCCCTGCGAATGCAGAGCAGCTGGACAGCGAAGAGCCGGATTTTGGGAGATTGAAGGTTGCCGAAGCCCCGCGTGCTGCGCTTTTTGTAGAACCGTCTTTGCCTACCGTGTTGAGCATTTATCTCGTCAAACCTTCTCAAGAGCTGATTGATAACCAGCAGAACCGCATTCAGAACACGCTGCGCAGGATCGGGATCAGTATTTTGAAAGAGCGGCTGCGCGATGCAGCCCTTGCCTCTCACGATACCATGGTCACTGCCGGCACGGATTATTACAGCGAAGACTTTGCCAACACCGTTGTTGCCAGCGCGACCGTTGCCACCGACAAGTGGCAGGACGGTTTTGCGTTGCTGGAGCAGAAACTGCGGCAAACACTGGCTTATGGCGTGACACAGGAAGAAGTTGACCGGCAGTTGGTGAACCGGCTCAACTCACTGGAAGTTGCGGTGAAAGCGGAAGAGACTATTCCAAACCGCGCAATCGCCAATGTTCTCGTGCGCGATGTGCTCAATGAGAGCGTCACCACATCCTCTGCCGATGATCTGGCCTTCTTCCAGAAACACTTTTCTGATCTGAAAGCGCGGCAAGTCTCAAAGGCACTGCTTGAGCTTTGGGAAGGTGCAAAACCAAACCTGTTTATGACAACTGCCGAAACCTTTCCAAATGCAGAAGAGACCATTCTTTCCGTGTTTGAAGAGAGCCAGAAGCAGCCAGTTGCAGCCTTTGAAGCCAAGTCGCTGACCAGCTTTGACTATGAAAGCTTTGGCCCCAAAGGCAAAGTTGCCCAGCAGACAATCAGCAGTTTTGGGCAGATCCGCTCTTATACTTTTGAAAACGGCGTGGTGCTGAACTTCAAGCAGACGGACTTTGACAAGGGTAAGGTGTTTGTCTCCCTGCGCACGGGTCGCGGTATTGAAGACCTGCCGGCTGATAAAGATGGTTTGGCCGGATTCTTCCAGAGTGCGTTTATTGTTGGCGGTCTTGGCAAGTACTCGGTTGCTGATCTGGACAAGGTTCTTTCTGGTACACAAGTTGGCGTTGGTCTTTCCTTTGGCGAAGATGGAATTTCCGGGCAATACGGAACAACGCCGGACGATCTGAAGCTGCAATTGCAGGTGGTCGCAGCGTATTTGACGGATCCGGCTTATCGTCCTGAGGGGCAAGCGTTTTACCAAAAGAGCCTGAAAGAGACCTACAAGAACTTCCGCAGCTCTGCTGAGGCTGTTCGTGGCCGCGAGTTCTCCCGCATTTTGCATAGCGGCGACAAACGCTGGGGTGCAGGAAGTGAAGAAGCTCTGCTGGAGCGGAACTATGAGGAGCTGAAGCCAATCATCTCTCGCATCGCTCAAAAGGGCCCGATCGAGATTGGTATTGTAGGCGACCTTGAGGTCCAAACCGCTCTGGATGCGGTTGCCGAGACTTTCGGTGCTTTGCAGCAATCCTTTGAGGCGCCAAAGCATAGCTACGCAACTGGTATTGAGTTTCCTGAGGCGCAGGCTGTATCTTTGACCCATGAGGGTGACAGTGACGCGGCGCTTTTGCAGCATTATTGGAAAACCAGCGATGATGCAGATGCAACGCAGAGCTATACGCTGCAGTTGTTGCAGGGCGTCATAGAGCTTCGTCTGCGCGATAAACTGCGTGAGGCTATGGGCGCGACTTACAGCCCTTATGCGTTCAGCATGAACTCCAACACAATCAAAGGCTTCGGCTATATTGGAATGTCCAGCAAGTTGAAACTGGATGATGTGGATGCGGCGGAGACTGTTTATCAGGATATCGTCAAAGAGCTGCACGTGAAGGGCAACATCACAGCGGATGAGTTGCTGCGTGCGCGTCAGCCTATTCTGGAAGCCATGAACAATGCCGAACACAGCAATGGGCTGTGGTTTGAACTGGCAAGTCAGGCTGTAAGCTATCCTGAGGCAATCCAGCGCTATCAGAATTACACGACAATTCTGGAGCAGATCACCCCGGACGATCTGGTCGTGGCAGCATCAGATTTTCTGGTGCCAGACCGGAATGTGACGCTGAAGATTCTGCCAGAATGAAGCAGTATAGAAAACGCAGAGCCAATGCCCTGCGTTTCTTTTCCGAGGTCTGTCACAAACGCTGTTGATGATCATCTATTGTCTGACCATCAAGACAACCGCTTATAAGCATAAGTTTTTACATAAACCGGCGAGATGCTTATCAGATCAGCCCCTCAGCTTTCATTGCTGCCTGAACCGATGAGCGTTGGCTGACCCGTTCTGCAAATTCCGCAAGGTTTGGCCAGTTCTTCAGATCTATACCGACAAGGCGCGGCCAGCTACAGACAACGAAGAGGTAGGCATCCGCAACTGAGAAGCTCTCACCCAATAGATAGGATCTACCATCACTAAACAGGCTCTCAAAGCAGTCCAATTTGGCCCCTACACTTTTTGCAGCGATTTCTTTTTCCTGCACAGATGCGGATGGTGTAAATAGCGGAGTGAAAGCCTTGTGGAGCTCGGAGCTGATGAAGTTCAGGTATTCCTGCAACCGTGCACGAGCAACACTGCCTGCTTTGGGCGCGAGCCCGTGTTCTGGATGTGTGTCTGCAAGGTATTGCAGGACTGCAGCACCTTCAGTGAGCACCTCACCCGATTCCAGCAGAAGTGCAGGAACATAACCTTTTGGGTTGATGGTTTTGAAATCGAGACCAGTGCTGGTTTTTCCGGCCTCAGTGTCAACGCGATCAATCTCGTATGATATGGCAATCTCATTCAGTGTGATGTGTGTTGCCAGTGAGCATGCGCCGGGTTTGTAAAACAATTTCATGGGAAGGCTCTTTTCTCAAGGTTTTTATTTTCAGACCCCGAGGGATATCAACCCTCATGATTGATTGATAATATTAAGTTTTCACGATAATGATTATTTTTTATAATCATGTTTAGTGAGCAGTGTCTATGACCTACGAGCAACTGATTGTTTTACATGCCATTGTGACTGAAGGAACTTTTCGCGGTGCAGCGGAGCGTTTAAACAAGTCTCAATCCGCCATAAGTCACATGCTCAAAAAACTGGAGGCGGAGATTGATATAGTCTTGCTATCCAGAGAGGACTATCGTCCGAAGCTGACTTCGGCAGGAAAAATCTTTTACAGACAAACCATTCGGGTGATGCAACAGATGAACGAGCTAGGGAGTTTGGCAAAAACACTCAATGCCAAGCAAGAGGCTGAGGTCTCGCTCGCAATTGCTGCAACTCTGCCTTTACAACCTACTCTGGGTATCATTGGTCGTGTACGATCAGAGTTCCCCGCAACACATATTCATCTTTCTCGAGAGAACCTGAGTGGTCTGATTGAACGACTGCTAAGTGGCAGTGCTGACATCATTATCGCCACTATGGATGGTGTTCCCGAGGAGCGAGTAGAGGCGGTTTCGTTTGCCGATGTCACCATTTTACCTGTCGCACATCCCGATTTTGAGCCCGCACAGAGCATGCATATGAAATCGGCCACTGAAATGCAGAGTTATACTCAGATTGTTGTGGCAGACAGTGGCAGTGGAGCCCTTACTCAAAGCAAGGATTTGTTGCCTGGAGGATTGCGTTGGACGGTGACAGACACTGTAGCCAAAAAGGAGATATTGAAAGCTGGACTTGGCTGGGGTGGCATACCTGAGCACATGATCAAAGAGGAACTGGCACGTGGTGAACTGGTTCAGCTGAACGTTGAAGGCTTCCAGCCACGCCAGTCCCGCCTGTTTCAGATCCGGAAGCGCGACAGAGACGTTGGCGTTGTCGCACAAGCCATCTGGGATGACCTGATTGGAACCGAGGGCTGAGCAGGCAGGCGCCGGATCGCCTCATTACAGTCAGGCGAACTCCGGCTGTTTGCTGAACATGAGTGTTTCACCGTCTGCCGGGATCAGGAGTTTGTCACTGACACCAGATTTTTGTGCCAGATCCCGCAGCTGCGTTCGCTTTACAGGGCAATGGTTTATGGCCTCCAGATGGTTTGCGATAACTTGTCCCGGCGCTAGTCTGATGAACTCCATGATCTCATCCAGCGACATGAGGATGTCCTTGCCGATATCCAGACTTGCGTTGCCTGCTGCGACAACTGCAATGTCGGGCCTCAAGGTTTTGAGGCAGTGGCGAACATCTTTGGTGAGGACAGTGTCTCCGGAAATGTAGAGCGAGGGTGCATCGGGGAGCTCGAGAAAGTACCCCACGCCCGGGCCCATGAATCCGGCAATCCAGCCGTATCCGTGCACTGTTGGGATTGGAGTGATGTAACCGTCGAAGAAGGGTTGGCGTTGTTCATCCTTCAGCGGCACGGTGGGAATTACCCTTTTACCAATAAATTCCTCATCATCCAATCGGCAGTAAGTCGGGATTTTCTTTGAGAGCAGCAGTTTCTTTGCTGCACCGTCCAAATGATCTGAATGGCCGAGCTGACAATGCGTTACCAGTGCCGCTGTCAGACCCTCAAGATGCTGCTGCGCACCATCAGGCAGCGGAACCATCGGATTTCTCAGGCTTTTATGTCGGATGAAGCTGTAGCTTGGCAGTGATCCAACCTTACCCAACATGGGATCAACCAGTATGCGGTGTTGCTTGTGCTCAATGATGAGGGTTGCATTGCGAAGAAAGTGAAGTTTCATCCTGACCTACTGCTCTAACCTGACCTTGGTCCGTTGATCCTAGTTTTTGGCTGGGAATTTGATATAGTCCGACTAGACACAAATCATACATAATCCGCCATATGAGATTTGAGCATGACTTCAACCATTGCAATTTTTCTGCTGGAGAACTTTCTGGGGCTCGCAGCCTTTGGGTCCGCAGACATATTCAAGACTGCAAACCAGATTGCAGAGGTGCGTGGCGACGAGGTCATGCCGTTTCAGGTCCAGACTTACTCTTTAGATGGCGAGCCAGTTCGATCTTCAAACGGTATTTTAGTGACCCCTGATGGCTCCTTAGAGGAGATTTTTGCGCCTGATGTGGTGTTTCTTCCCGGCATTGGCACGACCTCAGCGCCGCAATGTACGATCAGCACAAACTGGTTCCGTGGTGTTGCTGAGCAACTTCAGCACCATTCTCAAAACGGCAGCATCATCGCTGCGAGTTGTACCAGCACGTTTCTACTCGCTGAAGCGGGACTGCTAGAGGGAAAGCAGGCCACAACAACCTGGTGGAAGCAGAAGGAATTTAGCGCGGCTTATGAAGGTGTGGAGCTGGCCGGTGATGAGATTCTCGTTGATGCAGGCAATGTCATTACCAGCGCTGCGGGCACTTCCTCTCTGGACCTTGCGCTACATCTCATCAACCGGCTGGAAGGCCCTGCCCTTTCCAGATTATGTGCGCGATTTATGGTTCTTGAAGAAAACCGAGGCTTGCAGCAGCCCTTCATGATCCCGTGGCATGAAAAAACACGGGATGAGACGATTGAACGTGCGGACCAATGGGTGCAGAACAATTTATCCTCACGCCCCCTCAAAGTACAGGAGCTTGCTGGCTTTTTGGGTATGAGCACACGCAGCCTGTTGCGGCACTTTAAGCGAGAACTGTCACTGTCTCCGCAGCAATTCATTTTGAACATCCGCTGTGAGCGTGCGAAGTCTCAGTTGGAGTATACGACGACACCAATAGCCACGATTTCTGAGGCATTGGGCTATTCTGACGAGAACGCATTTAGGCGCTCGTTCCTTGCGCAGGTTGGCGTCTCACCAGCCCAGTACAGGCAGAAGTTTCGCAGGCAAGTACCTTAATCAACAGGTGCTTTTTCTGGCACAACTGCAATGGCATCCACTTCGAACTCGATAATATCGGTCGCAAGGACCGGCACTGGAATGAGTGTGCTTGCTGGTGGGCTGGCACCAAAGATTTCGCGACGCTTTTTGTTGACATAATCCAGTCTGGACTGGTCATGATCTTTAATCAGTACGGTGATTTTCACCGTGTCTTCCACACTGCTCCCAGCAGCTTCGAGCGCTTTGATCAGGTTGTCGAAAGTCCGGTCGACCTGTTCTTCAAAGGTGTTTGATCCATCCTTGGAAATGCCCACCTGACCAGCCACATATGCGATGCGAGCACCCGGAGCGACAACGACAATCTGCGCGTACCCAGACTTGGTTGAATCCGACAGGGTGTCTGGATTGATGACGGTCTTCTGGTCAGTCTCTGCAGCCAATGCTGAGCCACTCAACAAGATTGCAGCGCACATCGCGAGGGCTTTGCCTGTGGTTTTCATGGGGCACTCATTTCCTGATTATGTTGCTCTGTCGTTGGCTGCGTGTTGACCAGCAGCCATTTGCTCAGCTTGCACCTAGGGTTACTTTTTGCCGGATTTGACCTTGGGCGGTGCTTTTGCTTTTGGCTCTACCTTGAAGCAAGCTTTCATCTTTTCAACTTCACCTTTCAGCTTCGGAATATCTGAACGCACAGATTTGACCTTGCCGTTCTTGAGAGCGGTCTCGACCTTCTTGATCAACTTGTTTGCAGAGGCTTTATGTTTGTTGAATTCGGCGACTTTGTCCGGATTACTCAAAGTACCCAGCTTGCCAGACAGGTTTTTGATGTTCTTTTGGGCATCCTCGGCAGCAGCTTGATACTCTTTCTTCCGTTTGGCGATATCCTCACTGTTGCCAGGTCGCAAATCGAGCATCACGGTTTTGGCTTCTTCCAACTCTTCTTCAGCTTCGAGGAATTTGTCAGCTTCCAACGTCTTCAAAGATTGATCCAGCCCATCCTTGGCTTCTGAGTAGATGTCCTCAAACTCTTCTCGGGCGTTATCATCCTGATTTTTTTCTTTTTCCTTACCCAGCTCGTCCAGTTCAGCCTTGGCAGCATCAATTTTCTCACGCAACTCGGCGTAGGCTTCTTCCGGGTCTTTTGCTGCGGAGTAATAAGCTGCTTCCAGCGCATCCCTCATGAACTCGAGCTGGTCCACAGCATCACTGATTGCGCCTCCTGCGTCGCCGCTGCCCATACTGGCCTGTGCTTTGTCGATATTACTATCAACTGCGACATAGGCCTGATCAAAGTGTTGGAGGTGCACCGCAAGCTCTCGGTCAAGTTTCGCCTTGCCTGCAATCTCAGATCGTCTGGCATATGTATCCTTCAATGTTTTGCGTAGGTAATTGATGTGATCCGCGACGGGCGTTTTGCCATCAATGCGCAGGTTCTCTTTAGGTTCGCGATCAAAACTTTTCGTCGGACCGTTCCATTTGAGATTACAAGCGCTTAGTACATTATCTGCCCAGGCCTCAACCTCTGGCGGGATGATTTGTGCGTCTACATCCGACATTTAGCAACTCCAGACCAATGCGGTGACAGCTTAATTTCTTTACGATCCATTATGCTTAGCTAGAAAGCTCTTGCCTCCATATATGAGAGATTGAGTGAAAACGGTTTGAAGGAGATCTCTCAAGCTTTGAGCAAACTTGAAGCTTTTGCCCCATGAAAACTTGATGCTGACTTGAACCGTTGCCCTGCGAAGTGCCCTGAGGTTTTGTATGCCTAAAACACGAGTAACCCCTGAAAGATAACTCTAACGTTTGTCCCTAAGCATCTTCAAATGCGTGGAAGCCGATGGCTGAAGCGATTGGCAAAATTCCAGCGCACCCGTTCATCGGACTGGTTTGGTGCCAAAGACCACATCAACTCAGGGAAACAAACATGCGACTGAAATTACTCGCAGCAGCGGTCATCGCAGGATCACTCGGCTATACCAGCCAGATCGACTTTACCGAGCTTCCAACAGGCGTGGCTCTCCTCTTTTCTGTCGGCAAAGCCAACGCCCAAAACCCTCATCTCAATCAATCAAGACGCGTCTCACGGCGAACATCTCGCAGAACATCCAGACGCACCAACTATCGTCAGTCCATATCTGGCTGCAGCCCATACAATTCTTACTACAATTGTGGCGGCGTCTATTACAGACCTGTCCTTCAAAACGGCGTGACTGTCTATATCGTTGTTAATCCGTAATTTTTCTATTCTGGAGACCCCAAAATGATTAAATCACTCGGAGCTGTCTTGTTCGGTCTTGGCTTGTTGGTTGCGGCCACCGGACACAATGCGATGGCGCAGGATACAGCAGGAAAGAATGCAGCCCAAGGCGTTTTTGAAGCCTGTGAACCAGAGATAAAATCTCATTGTAAGGAAGTGACACCCGGAGAAGGTCGCATTTTTGCATGCATGTATGCCTACGAGGATAAACTCAGTAAGCAATGCTCCACTGCGATTGATGATTTCGCCGATGCCCTGGACTTCTTCTTCGCGAACGCCAGACAGGCTCTGGCAATTTGTGCTCCAGATATTGAAGCTCAATGTTCAGAAACAGCAGTTGGCGGTGGTCGTGTCCTAACCTGCCTGAGTGAGAAGCAGGATAAAGTAGGCGCTGAGTGCAAAGAAGTGATCGAAGTCTTCAGTGAGAAGTTTGGCCTGAAAGAAAAAGACTCTTGATTGCCGTAGCGTAGACTTGCTGGCTGATTAGAAAAATCAGTTAATCAGCCAGCTCATCCACGTGAAATCTAATGAATAAAACTAAACCACCCCTCACGAGCGCAATATAATTACATTAATTGATGTCATTTTAGTTGATAATAATGCACGATAAATCTACCTAATCTATCAATAATACCAGATCTTTGATGAATAATGCTTTTTGCATATATTCGCCTAAGGATATTTCGTTTTTCTGCCCCTACGTCAACTGCTAGTAAATTCATGTACGCATGATAATTACATAATGTGTGGGAGGTCATCGGTAGACGTCATTTCTACCGGTCATGAATAACTATTGTTTGTTGCCTGACCTGTGTTTTGCTCTTCTCTGATGGTCCATGAGCTTTTGAACTGGATGCTGTGACACATGAAGAACGCCAGATTGCTTATTGCGGTTGTTGCTTTCTGTTTTTCCGCTTTCGGAGTGAGAGCCTCAATGCCGGTTAATCCTGACCGGCCCTACTCAAAACCCACTTGTTCCTATGCCATTGAACGGTTGAAGGAGGCTGTGGCTGGCAGCCCCTTGCAAAGCAGCAAGGAGCAACAGCGGACTGTTCAATATGCCATTGAGCAAGTGGAACGTGCGTGCCTGGAAGATGCTGGGCGGACGGACAACCTTCCGAAGCCCCAGCAAAAATGAACTCATTCATCTGAATGTCCATTTTAAGCTGGAGAAACATAATGACAAATCTCTATGAGACCAGAGATGCCGCAGACAACGCGTCCACATCCTACCGTTTGAGGGACACGGGGCAGGATGCGCAAGGATCGGACAACAATATCTTCGAGACAGTTCAGGGCACTATTACCAGTGATGGCGACCACGACTGGTATGAAGTCGAGCTGGTTGCCGGGCAGACCTATACCTTTGCTGCTATTGGCACTTTTGATGGCGAAAGCCGCTTGGACGATCCTTATCTGCGCCTGCGGGACGCCGATGGGAACTTGTTGGTGGATGACGATGATGGAGGACCGGGCACACACTCCACCATTACGTTTACCGCAGCAACCAGCGGAACTTTCTATCTTGATGTGGCGTCCTATGGTGATCAGGGCACCGGACAGTACGGCTTGTCTGCCGTAGAAGGCGACAAAGCTTATTATGACGGCAATATGGGTGCTGGTGCCTTGCTTCGCCCTGGCCTCTCGTGGAGTGGACCGGGTACAGCTGCGACAGTGACTTATGGCTTCCGTGAGAACAATAACGGGGTTGAAGACACGTTTGCACACGTCACTGATGAACAGATTGCAGCTATTGAGAAGGTCCTGGCCTCCTACTCAGAAATTGCCAATATCTCGTTTGATCGGGTGAACCCGGACGGATACACCGACGATGCGACCATGCTGTTTTCCAACTACAACTCCACCACGGATGGTGCTGGTGCCTATGCTTACTACCCAGGTTCACCGGACGCAGGTGAGAATGAAGGCGACGTCTGGCTGAACACGAACAGTGTCTCAACCGATGAGTTGCCAACCGGCTCTTACAGCCACTTTGCTGTTATGCACGAGATCGGCCATGCTGTGGGGCTGGCGCATCCGGGGGACTACAATGCGGGTCCGGGTGTTCGCATTACTTATGATGAACATGCTCAGTTCCGTCAGGATACGCAGCAGTATTCTGTGATGAGCTATTTTGATGAGAGTAACGCCGATTCCAACCTCGGCTACGGTGGCTTCCCGGACACGCTCATGCCGCTGGATGTGCTGGCACTTCAGCAGCTTTACGGGGTGAATATGACCACCCGTGCGGATGACACGGTCTACGGCTACAACTCCAATGCTGGTGGTGCCTACGATTTCTCCGAGAAGATGCCCAGCGCGGTGACCATTTGGGATGCCGGTGGCAATGACACCATCGACATGTCAGGTGCTGGTAAGGTCAACCAGATGATCAGCCTCATTGATGGCTCCTTCTCCGATGTGGGTGGTGGCCTAAGTAATCTGGCGATTGCTTACAATGCCGTTATTGAAAACGCGATTGGCAGTGGTGGCAATGACACCATCATCGGCAATGCGGCTGGCAATACTCTAGTTGGCAAAGCTGGTAATGACACGCTGCTCGGCAACGGCGGCAAGGACAAGCTGATTGGCGGAAACGGTCACGATACCCTGCGTGGTGGCTCTGGCAATGATGTGCTGAAAGGCGGTGCCGGGGACGATACTCTGGACGGAGGCTCCGGTGCGGACAAGTTGATTGCAGGTGCCGGTGACGACACGCTGACAGGCGGTTCAGGCGCTGACAACTTCTGCTTCTTCAATCTGGGAGGTGATGACACCATCAACGACTTTGAACTTGGCAGTGATCTCATCATGATCAAGAGCCGCATGGCAGAGTTTGCCAACCTCACCATCTTTGATGATGGCGGAGATACCGTGATCACCTTTGGAACAAACTCCATTTCTCTGGTGAATGTGGATGCTGCACTCCTTGGCGAAAGCGACTTTGCTTTCGTGTAGTCAGCAGAAACTGGTCAGTGCCCTATCAACCCAGGGCACTGACTCAGATCTTAAGAGGACGCCTCAGCCATTGCTGGTTCCAAATGCTCTGCGCCAAGCATGGCCTTAAACTGCTGAAGAGCATCAGTGGCGAGCCCGGCGGCTTCAAGAACAGCTGCTGAAAAGGATACCGGGGCCGTTCCAGGAGCAGAAATCACGCCACGATCCGAGATAGCGGATGCACTTGACTGGTAGTGTTCAGCACCTTTGTAGTTTTTCGCATTTTGCTGCAGGAATTCTGCGTTGTTTGATGTGTGTCTCGCTTCATTCAGCAGACCTGCTCTGGCAAGAGCCAATGTGCCACCGCAAATTCCAGCAACAGCACCACCGCGTTCGTGGTGAGCCCTGAGCAGATCTGCGATATCCGGAGCCTGTTCGGTTTCCCAGATTGTTCCCCCAACAACGACAATAACACTTGGTTCAAACGTCCTGATCTCATCCAGCTTACGCGAGACAATCGCAGCGAGCCCGCCTTGCGACTTCACTTCACCGACCTGAGGGGTGAAGAACTCAACCTGCATACCGAAAAATGGGCCGCCAGTGCCAGCAATCAATGCGTATTCCCAATCGGCAAAGCCTTGGGTGAGGATCACTGCAATCTTCGTCATTTCAAATATCCTTTTGAACAATCATCCGGGTTGATCGCCATCGCTTACAATAGACTCTGTTCACTATATGTTCCAGAGGCAGGATTGGCTATCCCTTTCTTATGAGAACGACAAAACAGATGCTCTTGCTTCCATACAAGCAGATTTCTTTGATCTGAACTACCACGTCAGATCCCAGGGATTTAGGTCTTGGCTGAGATGTGTTGCCCTGTGAGTTCAAGTTGAGTTGGGGAGGCATAAATGGGGCAATGGAAACTTCCTGTTCAGGCTGCGATTGCAGCACTGATGATGGGGTGTGCCACGTTTGTTGCCTTTGCAATTGATGGCAAGCCGCCACAGCATTATCCAGAGCTGGTCGGGCAATGGGTGGTGATCAAAAAAGATGCTGTTTACTGGCATCGGGATATCCAAAGTCAGGAGAACGGACCTTCTCATTTACGGATAGATGAGCAAACAGGACCGGTGCTGGAGGGAGTTTTCTTCTGGCAGGTCAGTCCCGGGTCTGGGCGAGATCATGATGGGCGGTCCGAGGTCTCAAAATCCAAAGAACCCGTGATTGGGATGATCGGATGGGACGGCGCGTCCATTACACTTGTTGAGCACCCTGACACAGGCACTATGCAGGGGCGCATGATAAACTCTGACACAATGGAGCTGGTGCATTATGAGGCTGGACCGTATGCAACGATCTCGCGGTATTTGCTCGTGCGACCTTAAATACACCAGCCATGTTTTCAGCTTTGACTTCATGCTCATCAAAGCGCAATCAGGTTTGAGATCACCCAGGTGTTCATCAGGTCAATGAAGAAGCCGCAGGTGAGTGGCACAATGAGGAATGCTTTAGGCGATGCACCAAACTGACGGGTGACGGAGGTCATATTCAACACGGCTGTGGCCGTGGAACCGAGCGCTATCCCGCCAAAGCCTGCTGCGATAACGGCTGCATCATAATCCTTGCCCATGGAGGTGAAGACGATAAAGAGTGCATAGCTAATGGCAAGCGCGATTTGCAGAGACATCACCAGTGCGACGAAGCCCATAAACTGCCAGACCACCAACAGGTCCATGGTCATCAGCGCGATACTGAGGAAGATACCGAGGCTGATGTCTGAGATCATCGCCATGCCTTTTTCGCGGCCAACATTGTCGTAGTTGCGAAACAGCAGGCGGCCCACGTTGTTTATGATGATGCCTGCGACAAGAATTGGCACGAATACCGGAATAACGACACCAGCTTCCTGCAGGCCAAGATACATCATGTAGCCGATGAAAATTGCCATGTTTATGAAGAAGACGGCGCCCAGAACATCGTAGTAGTGCAGATTCAGCTTACCATCATCCTTGAAATTCTGCCCGACAGCTTCGTCTGTGCCGAGGGATCCTGCCAGTTTATGCCGTTTCATGAGGTACTGAGCAATTGGTCCGCCGATGATACACGCAGACACGATGCCAACTGTGTTACAGGCAATGCCGATCTCTTGTGCATTTGCGACGCCAAGTTCTGAAGCAAAAATTGGTGCCCATGCAAGCGTTGTCCCTACCCCGCCGGATAGCGAGACTGACCCGGCGATGATGCCTGTGTGTACTGGATAGCCATAGACGCTGGCCGCCCCCATACCGACAAAATTCTGAACGCCAAGGAACACCGAGGAAATGATGATGAGAATGATAAGTGGTTTGCCACCTGTAAGAAGGTCACTCACCTTTGCACGAAGGCCAATTGCCGCGAAGAAGTAAATCAGAAAGAAATCAATCGGTTCTGTCGAGAATTTAAGTTTCACACCCCACCAGACCGTCAGCACAGTAACAAGAATGGCGCACAGCAATCCGCCAGCCAGAGGGTCAGGGATCGTCAGTTTGCGAAGGGCTACACTTTTTCGAACGAGCTCTCGTCCGACAAACAAAACAAGGATTGCAATTGTGATTGTCGTAAATGGATCAATCTCAATTAGCTCAGGTTGCGCACCTTCCATACGGACCTCACTGTTCACCAGCCTTGGTTCTATCAGCATGACCTCACTTGCCGTTTAAAAGTGATCTGCGTATTTTAATCGGGGTGATCCATTTTATTTACTCTGATGCGGCAACAAAACCTTATGTATTGCGTAGATTTTCGAGAATTTCTTGTGTAAGGAAGACCTTCAATTTCAATATTACAGCGGCTCAACTGTCCCCATGACTAAACTAGACAATGAAGCACTTGCTGACGCATATAACCGGGCTCTGGATCTGGAAAAAGCAGGCAAGTTTGACGAGGCTGCTGAAGCCTACAAAGCAGTTCTGGAGTTAGATCCGGAAGATCATGGTGGCGTGGCCGTTCGCCTGGCAAGTATGGGCAAAGGAAATGCGCCGCTCAAAGCGCCGGATGCTTATGTGAGCACGCTGTTTGATCAGCATGCCGAAGTGTTCGACATGGTTCTGGTGGATCAGCTTGGCTATTCCGTTCCACTGATGGTGCGCGACAAGATTGAAAAGCTGGAACTTGGCTCCTTCAAACGTTTGCTGGATCTTGGTTGCGGGACTGGCCTTTCCGGCGAAGCCCTGAATAACCTAGTACCCCATAAAACCGGCGTGGACATTGCCGAGGGGATGGTTGAAGTTGCGGATGAGAAGGAAATCTACGACGACCTTTACGTGGGTGAAGTGGTTGAATTTCTCAAGGTTGAGGAAGAAGAGCGCTGGGACCTCATCGTCGCGACTGATGTGCTGCCCTACATGGGCGAACTGGAAGAGTTTTTCGCCGGTGTAGCGGGCAACATTGAAGCCAATGGTGTCTTTGCATTTTCCTCCGAGACACTTCCTGCAGAGGAGTTAGGCGAGCAGAACTTCATGGTGGGCAAGTACCATCGGTTTGCGCACGCTGAGAGCTATGTTCGGAGCTTGCTGGAGAGCAGTGGTTTTACCATTCTTGATCTTTCGCCGATCACCGTACGCTTTGAACAGGGTGAGCCAGTTCCGGGTCATCTGGTTATTGCGGCCTACAAGAAGAGCTAAGGGCGTAAAAATAACTAGATAAAGTCAGGTGACTATTAATTGTTAAAATTGTATTAATGTCGCGAATGACTTAGATTTCCTCCTAGGAAATAAGCGTGTAGCTCTATAACTTGCACAACCTTAGATACGTCCGTCACATATGCGGAGCAACATGGGTGCCCATGACCAGTCTTAATATCAATGGCAGATCAATTGATGCCAAGCTTGGTGAAACACTTCTAGAAGTCGCTGAGCGCGGTGGACTAGCTTTGCAGTGTGACTGCGGGAATAGCACTTGTGAAAGCACGCGTGTTACTGTGATTTCCGGTGAGGTGGAAGCCAATGGCTCTCGGCTGAAAAGCACTGTTCTTGCTTGTAAGGCAACGGTTGCTGGCGATGCTGAGCTGATGCTGCCCGCATCCTCTGAGTTGCAATCGCTTAAGGGGCATGTTTCTGCAGTGCGGAAGGTTTCCGAAGACCTCTTCGAATTGCGCCTGAGCTTTACCAAGCCGATTTCATGGCATCCGGGCCAGTATTACCATGTTGAGTTTAGCGGCCAGGAGCGGGTGAACCTGTTCGCCAGTTTTGCGCTGGATGCAGGAACAGAGTTCAACACGCTGATTTTCCTCATTGAGCAGGCTAATACCCCTGATCTTTTTGCGATGCTCGCGAAGAAAGGCGATGTGAAGGGACGTGTTGGCATTACCGGTCCTTATGGCTCATCCTTTCTTGGGCATGATGATGAGCCACTGATTATGGTTGCTGGACCGAACAGTCTGCCTCCAATCTGGGCAATGGCTTTGAGTTCCGTCATGGGACAGCCACGCCGTGAGAAGATACTCATTCTGGATCAATCATTGAAACAAGACCAGTTTCAGCAGGTGTTTAACTGGCTGAACCGTCGTGGCATACAGCCGACCTTTGCAGACCTGCAAGGTATTGGAGCCGCTGAAACCCTGCAAGCATTGCTGCCAGATCTCACCGAGTTTGACATGGCTTATATGGCTGGCTCGCGCGACTTTATTGCCAGCCTTGAGCATGTTTTCATTGAGGCACAAGCCACTTACGGGCGTATTCCAAACTTCCAACCGTGGGATGATGTGGCAGAACCCGTTGATGATGCCGCTGTGATGGAACCTGCTGAGTGACTATCTAGCCAGCGGCTTTCTTGGTCAGTTTTGAGTTGTTGACCTGAGCTTCCAATGTGATGCCGCGCGCTTCTTCCAGCATCCAAAAGAGCGCCTGATTGGGTGGTGCAGGTTTGCCGAAGTAGTAGCCCTGCGCTTCTGTACATCCCATAGCCTTCAATTGCTCTGAGATCTCTTTGCTTTCAACGCCTTCTGCCGTGGTTGTAATACCCAGGCTGTTTGCAAGATCTATGACAGAGTTGACGATGAAGCGGGAGTCGTCATCCTCAGTCATACTCATCACGAATGATCTATCGACTTTAATCCTGTCAAAGGGGAAACGGCGAAGCGTACTCAGTGAGGAGTAGCCCGTTCCGAAGTCATCCATGGAGATCTTCACGCCGATCTGCTGCAGCTTCGCCAAGGTCTGGCGCACGCGCAGATGATCTGCCAGCAACACGGTTTCTGTCACTTCCAGCTCAAGTCGTCCGGGATCCAGACCGGTGCGGGCCAGCACATCATCAACAACGGGCAAAAGCTGCTCGCAGTAGATTTGGCGTGGTGACAGGTTGACCGCCAAGTTCACCCGTTTGGGCCAGCCAACGGCTAGGGAGCAGGCCTCGTCCAGCACCCATGCCCCAATCTCCAGAATCAAACCGGTTTCTTCTGCCAAAGGGATGAATTCAAATGGTGAGATGAAACCGTAGCGTGGGTGGTTCCAGCGCAGTAGTGCCTCAAACCCCGAGATTTCGCCGGTTGCCAGTATGACTTGTGGTTGGAAGTAGACCTCCAGCTCCCTGTTTGCGGTAGCTTTATAGAGATCAGTGATCAAGGTCTGGCGTTGCTTAATCTTGGCAGCCATATCATCTTCGAAGAAGCGGAAAGTGTTTCGGCCATCATTTTTGGCCTGATACAAAGCAAGGTCGGCAAAGCGGATAAGCTCATCCACGTTTTGATGTTCCTTGCTGAATGTCGCGATCCCAACACTCGCAGCGACCACGATTTCATGACCTTCCAGGAAACATGGAGAAGCAATGACTTTCAGCACTTCTTTGGCAAGCTGCTCCAGATCCTCTCGCGAAGCAGGCAACTTGGATAGGATCGCGAACTCATCCCCTCCGAGACGGGCGACCATCTCTTTGTTGGTTACCTGTTCGCGTAGGATTTTAGCGATGTGGCACAGGAGCTTATCACCAACAGCATGGCCCAATGAGTCGTTGATGGTCTTAAACTCATCGAGGTCCATCCACAAAATGCCAAAGTGCTCATCCTGCTCAAGGGCGGCTTGCTTCATCTCTTGCAGGCGTTCGTTCATCAGCAAGCGATTGGGCAGTTTGGTCAAGGCATCGTGAGTTGCAAGATAGCTCAGATGATCACTGATGCGCTGCCTGTCGGTGATGTCCTCGAAGATAGCAACCCAGCCACCGCCATCTTGTGGTTCAAGCGTCATCAGAATGACCTGCTCGCTTTGCAGTGTGAGCGTGAAGGTGCTGCGTACTGAGCTGGGCCAGTGCTGTTGAGCGACAGAGTTTTCGTCTGCCTCCTCCAAGAACTCCTGAGCCAACGGCATACATTGGACCATTTCGTCCCATGTCATACCAATTTTCCCCTCACCCTGCTCACAAGCGAAGATGTCATCAAAGCGCTGATTAAACACAATCAATCTTTTCTGTGTATCGAACATACACAACCCATGAGACATATTGTTGAGAGCAGCGTCGAATAACGTATTTTGCTTCACCAATTGCTGTTCTTGCTTGCGCAATTCCTTGTTCTTGCGCTGGATGTTGAGACGCAAACTGTCGCGCTCACGAGCGGAGGCTTGGAGCACTTTGACGGCGCGGGCAATCTCTCCGACCTCGTCCATTCTTCGGGTACCTTCTACCCGCACATCGAAGTTCCCTCCGGCCACATCAGAGAGAGCATCTGCGATGCGCTGCAATGGCTGAGACATTTTGCGGGAAACAAACAGGGCTACGATGAAGATGATGAGGCAGGCTGTGAAGCCCAAAACGATAAGCCGCTGGAAAGTCTGAGCGCTGGTCTCTTCGCCCACATTGCGTAGGCGTTCCTGTGCGTCCAGCAAGACTTCCAGTGGCTTGAAGGCGCAAATCACGAGCGGGGATGGACCGTTGTCACAGAACTCGAATGCGGTATTCAGGATCTTAAGTTTACGCAGGTTTTCAGGCATTTGCAGCGCTTCGACCGGTGCATGTGGCGAGGCGCCAACCAGCTTGTCCTGATAGAAGATCGCAATCTCGGCACCTGAGATTTTGCTGTATTCGTCAATTACACCGGAATTGAAGGGAAACCAACGCTGCGCCACCAAGGCTCCGCGCCACTGGGTCCCCGGGTCAATGAGTGAGGAATAAAGGACCTGAGAGACGCCTGCATCAGGCTCCCCCGGCAATAACGGGCCAAATTGAGTGGCTGGAAGAAGCGTGTATCTGACGGCTGGGCCTGTGCCCGTGGACGGTGTCCAGACAGTGCTAAGCGACTGTTTCAGATGAACTTTGAGGAGCTGTTTCTGGATTAGTCCCGGATCGGCGCGCTTGGATGCTCCGACGATCTGGCCGCGGTAATTCAGCAGGATAATAGCATCAAGCGGCGTGCCTTCCTGCACCAGTGACAGGATGTTCACATCACCTGCCCAGACGCGGGTTTCTGCGGCTTTTACGATGTCGCCGCGCTCGCCAATGGCAGAAAGGCTGGCTGCGGTTTCGGATAGCTGAGACTGGATACGGTGTCTTATCAACGCAACATCGCGTTCAAGCGTGGTGGAAAACTGGTTTACAGCGATTTGAGAGAGTTGCTCACTTTGGAGTTGAAGCGTTCTTTTCCATTGAATTACAACGAGAAATGTTAGCGCGAAATAAGATAGAGCAATGGCGACAACAGAGATGATTGCTAGTTTAAGAGAAATTGAGTGCCGGACTCGTCTCATAGAAATTGCCTGCGCCGAACAGTTTGCTATTCGCCAAATGAACAAAAACCTCGTGCGTGAGGGCACAGAGGTCTCATGAACAAGGCCTGATTGTCGCGAAACTGTCTTAAGCAGGCGTGAGCACTACCAAACTATGAGTTTTGTCGGTTAATGCTCACGAAAGCAGGTTGGTTAAATGCACTTTAATTGCATCGTACTAGGCAGAGAGCTCTAGCTTTCTCTCAGCGTTCACTTCAACGCTTGTCCTAATTTCATCTGCGTTTTCAATAATCTGCGTCAAGTTGATTGCATCCAACTCTTCCATGAAAGAGTTCAGCGCATGCTTCAGCTTGCCTTCGAAACGGCAGACACCCGATAGTGGGCATGGTTTGGCAGGATTGCATGCAAAGCACTCCACTAGTGCGAAGTTGTCTTCAACATTCCGGATGAGTTTACCGATGTTGATAGAAGCTGGTGCATGAGCAAGCATCAGACCACCCAATCGCCCTCGTCTGGATTTGATGTAGCCCTTCCGGTTTAAGATCTGCACGACCTTGGCGACCTGAGGGCGCCCGCTGTTGGTTGCCTCAGACAAGCGGTCAATTGTCCACTTGTCGCTCCGGTTGACAGCCATGAGCATCAGTATGCGTACCGCTACATCTGTCATCCCAGTTAATTTCATAGGTACCTCGACCTTACTCTAAAGCTGAAATTGCTTCATCGAATTACAGTTAATAAAAACATTTGGGGTATTATTTTTATTGATTGACGCCGGTCATATACTACAAAAGAGCAGTACTCACATGGGAACATTGATCTCCATCAAAAGTTATCAAAATATAAATACAATTACCAACTACACACATCCGAACCATTACGCTGGGTCAATTAGAATTTATCTTCTATACTTAGCGTAAGTAACTTTTTTTGCGTTTTTCTCTTTCGTGACCCCAATATTTCCTTACGTAATAATTGAAATAAACGAAAACTATGATTTATTAAGCTTGGATTTCTAATGAGCGAAACTATCGATGATCGATTGAAGTATCACTGTATTTCTTCGGCAGAACTGGAAGAACTTGGAAACTCCCAAGATATTATCATGGCAATCATGCCGGAGGTCTTGGATGAGTTTTATAGACACATTCGAAACTTTCCTGAGACCATGAAGTTTTTCAAGAATGAAGAGCACATGCGTCATGCACGGGAGAAGCAGCATGAGCATTGGCGGCTCATATGCAGCGGGAAGTTGGATGATGACTATGCTCAATCTGTGCAGCGGATCGGCAGAACGCATCAGCGGCTCGGCCTGACACCGCAATGGTATATCGGAGCTTACAGCAGGTTGGGAACGTTGCTCAGCACAGCTCTTCTTGAGCAGTCTGGTGGCGGCTTATTCTCCCGCTCCAGCCGATCAAGCAAGAACCTGCCTCACATCCTCAACAAGGTCATTCTGCTTGATATGGACCTTGCGCTGGCGGTTTATGAACAGACCGGGGAAGAGGCGCGTCAAGAGTTTCTAACGGACCTTGCAGAGCATTTTGAAGGATCCGTGGGCCAAGTCACGTCCTCCATTGCCAGCACTGCAGATCAGCTACATGGGTCTGCAGTTTCTCTTTCCGGCAACTCAGAGCACACCAACGAGATCAGTTCCAGCGTGGCAGCAGCGTCTCTGGATGCCTCTCAAAACGTGGAGGCGGTGCGCTCCGCAACTGAGGAACTGGGGACTGCCATTTCCGAGATTGCCGAGCAGGTTCACAAAACAACGATTACAGCCTCCAACGCGACACTCGCATCCACAAAGGCCTTCCAGCAGGTCAATCATCTGTCCCAAGTGGCAATCGAGATTGGTGATATTATTGATTTAATTACTCAAATATCAGAGCAAACCAATCTGCTCGCCCTCAACGCAACCATTGAAGCGGCGCGTGCTGGTGAGTTGGGCAAAGGGTTTGCGGTGGTTGCACATGAGGTGAAATCGCTTGCTCAGCAGACAGCGAATGCGACTGTGCAGATCAGCGATCAGATCTCTGGGATTCAGGAGAGCACAAGTGAGTCCAAAGAGGCTATCTCTGAGATCAAAGTGATCATTGAAGAAATGAATGACAGCGCGAATGCCATTGCCAGTGCGGTTGAACAACAAGGCATCGCGACGCAATCCATTGCTGTGAACATCAAGGATGCTGCATTGGGGACCACGCAGGTGTCAGATAGCATCGGCCAAGTGCAAAAAGCGGCGGACGAAACCGATAAAACCGCCTCTGGTGTGCTTGACGCTGCACAAATTTTATCCAATCAGGCTGCTGACCTGCGTTCTTCGGTTGGCACTTTCCTCGGCAACTTGCGATAGAAAGCCTTCGCACTTGCGTTAGCTGCACTACAAAAAACTGGTGTTTGTCTTTCAACCAAAAGACAAACACCAGTGCTCTGCATGCCTTGAGAAATTTAAACGACATTCTTTATGAATTCAGCATTTTACAGTTTTAACGGACACCTTACGTAAAATGCATTTATTTCATTCAGGTCACATTTGCAGTGCAGCACTTCCTGAAAACTAAATAGGACAAACGATTTACAACATCTAATGTAATGTTACTTGGTATTAACCTTTGGTTTAAAAACCATAAGTCGAATTGCGATTCATTATACTACCGAACTAGGCTTTCCTTTGCGTGAGCTGACGTAACTGTTTCTGGTGAACAAGGAATGGTGAACGCGGCAGGTTCTTAGGAGGACGGGACCTCTATCACGTCATTTCGGGCATTTTGCCTTTCGGGAGGATTTCATGAGCATTATTCGTAGGCCGATGAATCGGCGTAGCCTATTGAAGGCAGGAGCAGCCAGTAGTCTGGTTCTGGCGACCCCAACTATTATCAGCCGCAGCGCCTGGGCTGAAACCAATTTCCGCAATGACCCAACCAATTCCAAAACAGTCACCTTCGGTTTCAACGTGCCACAAACAGGCGCATATGCTGACGAAGGCGCTGACGAGCTGCGTGCTTATCAGCTGGCCGTCAAGCACCTGAACGGTGAAGGTGACGGCGGTATGCTGAGCACCATGAAGCCGCTTTCGCTCAATGGTAACGGCGTTCTTGGCAAGAAAGTTGATTACGTCACCGGTGATACTCAAACAAAGTCTGATGCGGCCCGCGCCTCTGCAAAGCGCATGATCGAAAAAGACGGCGTTGTCATGTGGTCTGGTGGCTCGTCTTCCGGCGTGGCGATTGCACAGCAGTCTCTCGCGCAGGAAATGGGCGTCGTATTTATGTGCGGCCTGACCCACTCCAATGACACTACCGGCAAGGACAAGCGGCGCTATGGCTTCCGCCACTTCTTCAACGCTTACATGTCCGGTGCAGCGCTTGGTCCTGTGCTTGAAAAAGAGATGGGCAAAGACCGTCGCGCTTATCACCTGACAGCTGACTACACGTGGGGTTGGACACAGGAAGAGTCCATTGCCAACACCACAGAAGGCCTTGGCTGGGAAACCGTCAACAAAGTCCGCACTCCATTGGGTGCTGGTGACTTCTCTCAGTACATTGCACCTGTTCTGAACTCTGGTGCTGATGTGTTGATCTTGAACCACTACGGTAAGGACATGATCAACTCGCTGACACAGGCTGTTCAGTTTGGTCTGCGTGACAAGCTTGTAAATGGTAAGAACTTTGAGATCATCGTTCCACTGTACTCCCGCCTTATGGCTCAGGGTGCAGGCGAAAACATCAAAGGCATTTACGGCACAACCAACTGGAACTGGTCCTTGCAGGACGAAGGTTCCAAGGCCTTTGTTAAGTCGTTCGGTCAGGAATATGGCTTCCCACCATCCCAGGCTGCACACACCTGCTACGTTCAGACACTGCTTTATGCAGATGCGTGTGAGCGTGCGGGCACCTTCAATCCAGCAGAGGTTATCAAGGCTCTGGAAGATCACCAGTTCGACGGTATGGGTAACGGCCCAACTCTTTACCGCGGCTCTGATCACCAGTGCTTCAAGGATGTGCTGGTCGTGAAAGGCAACGAGAACGCGACTTCCCAGTTTGACCTTCTGGAAGTTGTTGAAGTGACACCTGCTTCTCAGGTCACGTATGACCCAGAGATCTTTGGTGGCGAGCTTGGACCTTACAAGGTCTAACAGCACCGTTTGCCCGGCTGCAGTTTTTTTTGCAGCCGGGCAATGGCTCCTGCTTGAACCACTAATGTTCCGCATTGGATGCCTTGCACCTTCTCACGAATTTAAAGGGAGAAGAGCGGATGGACGCCATCGTTCTTCAAATTCTCAACGGCCTTGATAAGGGCGGTGCCTATGCTTTGATTGCGCTTGGGCTAACGCTTATCTTCGGTACGCTTGGAGTTGTGAACTTCGCCCATGGGGCCTTGTTTATGCTTGGCGCATTTTGTGCCGTAGCTTTCAATAAACTGATTGGCCTTGAGCAGGTTGTTGTCGATCCAACCAAGACCACTGCCTGGGGCACGCCTTTGGAAACCCGTGTGCCTTACATTGAGGTTTGGCTGGGTGACACTGGCACGACGATGCTGAACTACTCTGTTCCATTGTCTATCGCATTTGCCATTCCGGTCATGCTGCTGGTTGGGTATGTGATGGAACGTGGTTTGATCCGCCACTTCTACAAGCGCCCGCATGCTGAGCAGATCCTTGTGACCTTTGGTCTGGCCATTGTTTTGCAAGAGATCATCAAAACTTACTTCGGAGCAAACCCTATTCCACAATCTGCACCGGATATGGTGCGCGGCGCGATGGACCTGGGCATTTGGATCGGCTTTGATCCGGGAACTGTCGTCTATCC
The DNA here is from genome assembly GCF_001623165.1 of Pseudovibrio sp. WM33. NCBI lineage: Bacteria > Pseudomonadati > Pseudomonadota > Alphaproteobacteria > Hyphomicrobiales > Stappiaceae > Pseudovibrio > Pseudovibrio sp. WM33. The sequence goes on along the minus strand of NZ_LMCK01000055.1, from coordinate 87,017 downwards.
GCAGTGGCGCATTGTGTATCTGTTCTTCTCGCTTAGCGTGATTGGCGGGGTCTTTGCCTTCCTGCAGTTCACGACCTTTGGCATGGTTGTTCGCGCTGGCATGGCCGACCGTGAAACTGTTGGCCTTCTTGGCATCAACATTGAGCGTCGCTTTACGCTGGTCTTTGCCGTTGCTGCCGTCGTCGCAGGTCTCGCTGGCGTTATGTACACGCCGATCCTTCCGCCAGATTACCACATGGGTATGGACTTCCTCGTGCTGTCCTTCGTGGTGGTGGTCGTGGGTGGCATGGGTTCTCTGCCTGGTGCGGTATCTGCTGGCTTCCTGCTGGGCATTTTGCAAAGCTTTGCGAGTATGAATGAGGTGAAGACCATTCTGCCGGGTATCGACCAGATCATTATCTATCTTGTTGCAGTTATTATCCTTCTGGTTCGTCCACGTGGACTTATGGGCCGCAAGGGCGTGATGGAGACTTGAGCCAATGATGACCAAGATTTCTCCACGCTCCGACCTGCTCATGCTTGTGCTGTTTACAGCTGCAATCCTAACAATGCCGATCTGGCTGGCACCGATTGGTGCCGGGTACCCAGACCTTTTGCAGAAGTTCGCGATTTTCGGCCTGTTTGCTCTGGGCTTCAACCTGCTGTTTGGCCTGACTGGCTATCTCAGCTTTGGTCATGCAGCTTTTCTGGGCATCGGGTCTTACGCCGCGGTCTGGAGCTTCAAACTGCTGGGAATGAACCCTATTCCAGCACTGCTCTTTTCCGTGGTGTTTTCCAGCCTGTTTGCGGTAGCCATTGGGTATATCTCGCTGCGCCGGTCAGGCATTTACTTTTCCATTCTGACGCTGGCGTTTGCGCAGATGAGCTATAATCTGGCGTACTCTGTACTAACCCCAATCACCAATGGTGAGACTGGCTTGCGGGTGCTGCAATCTGACCCACGGTTGTTTGACAGCACTTCAGAAGCGTCCGGTCCGCTTATCTCCAATCTGTTTGGGATTGAGATGACCGGGTACTCGGGTTTCTACTTTTGTGCTGTTTTGCTCATCATCGGGTTTTATATTTCACAACGCATTTTCCGCAGCCCATTCGGGATGATGCTGCGTGCTGTGAAATCCAACCAGAACCGCATGAGCTATACCGGCCTCAATACACGACCTTACACGCTTGCTGCTTTCGTCATTTCCGGCACGTTTGCTGGTGTTGCAGGTAGCCTGCTGGCCGTGACGGATCCACTTGCGGGTGCTGAACGCATGCAGTGGACGGCATCTGGTGAGGTGGTTTTGATGACCATCCTTGGTGGTGCCGGCACTCTGCTTGGACCGATCCTAGGTGCAGGTCTCATCAAGTACTTCGAGAACATCTTCTCTGCGTATAACGAGCAGACACTGCATGCCATTTTCTCCTTCCTGCCTGATTTCATGGAGGGAGCAGTGGTGAGCCTTGCAAGCTTGTTTGTGGGCGAAGGCTGGCATTTGACGCTTGGTTTATTGTTCATGGTGATCGTGATCTTCCTGCCGGGCGGCATCATGGAAGGCTTCAACCGGATTACCAAGCTGTTCCGCAGGAGACCTTCGCGTGTTGGCAAGAGAACAGGTCATTCGCATTCTCCAGCATCAGCCAATGCAGCGGAATAGAGAGAGGCAACCATGGAAATTCTTAGTGTTAAGGGCGTGAACAAGCGCTTTGGTGGCCTGAAAGCTCTCGATGACGTGAACCTTTCCATCGAGCAAGGGCATGTGCATGCCATCATCGGGCCAAACGGGGCGGGCAAATCCACATTGCTCAATTGCTTTGTAGGGCGCCTGATCCCTGATACGGGCTCTGTGACCTTTCTGGGTAAGGATCTCATTGGTGCTAAGCCGCATGAGATCAATCAGGCAGGTGTTTCCCGCGTGTTTCAGACGCCAGAGATCTTTGGTGATCTGACCTTGCAGGAAAACGTGATGATCCCAACTCTGGCCAAGCGAGATGGGGCATTTACCATGAACGCTTGGGCTCGTGTGGATGGTCAGGGCGAGATACGCGACAAAGCCATGCATATGCTTGAGGATGTTGGGCTTGCAGATAAGAAAGACATGACTGCAGACTCTCTTTCACGAGGTGACAAGCGGCGTCTGGAGCTGGCGATGTGTTTGGTTCAGGATCCAAAACTGTTGCTTTTGGATGAGCCAACAGCGGGCATGTCTCGTGCTGATACCAACAACACCATTGATCTGCTGAAGCGTATTGGTGAGCGCGGCATTACCAAGATTGTTATCGAGCACGACATGCATGTGGTGTTCTCCCTCGCCAGCAAAATCAGCGTTTTGGCACAGGGCACTGTGATTGCTGAGGGGCAACCAGAAGACATCAAAGGCGATCCACGCGTTCAGGAAGCTTATCTGGGAGGGGCGCACGTATGACCATTCTCGAAGATCAATTCAAAGGCGCGACTGCACCGGGTGTTACGCCTGTGCGTTCCAAGGGTGGTGCTCCGGCCTACTTCTCGGCTTGGGATTTGCATGCCTACTACGGTGAAAGTTATATTGTTCAGGGTGTTAGCTTTGATATTCGCGAAGGTGAGATCCTTGCACTGCTGGGGCGAAATGGGGCTGGGAAGACATCTACTCTTCGCGCGATTGCACGTGCCAGCGACCCGCAGCTGACACATGGTGAGATCTGGCTGGACCATAAACCTATTCATGAGATGCCAAACTATCTGGCAGCTCAGAACGGGATCCAGCTGGTGCAAGAAGATCGCCGGATCATTCCAGGGCTGACCGTTGAGGAAAACCTTCAGTTGGCGCAGATTTCGGAGCCGCACGGTTGGTCGATTGAGCGCCTGTACGATCACTTCCCTCGCCTTGCCGAGCGTGCCAAGCAGGAAGCTGTGACCATGTCTGGCGGCGAACAGCAGATGCTGGCTGTGGCCCGTGCGTTGGCTCGTGATGTGAAGCTGCTGTTGCTGGATGAGCCGTATGAGGGCCTCGCGCCGGTGATCGTTCAGGAGATTGAGCGCATTCTTGAGAACGTGAAGGAACTGGGCATCACGACGATTATCGTGGAGCAGAACGCTGTGGCTGCCCTGCACCTTGCGGACCGTGCGGTTATTCTGGACATGGGCGAAGTGGTGTTTGATGGCACGGCACAGGAAGTGCTCGACAACGAAGAGCTACGGCAAACCTATCTGGCGATCTGACGATTTTGTTAGAGCGTCAGCTCCGCAAAAGCAGGTTGCGTTATTTCTGAGTTTGCAACTTGCTTTATTTTGCAGGGTGTTTCTGAGCATTTTTCAGCATGCTTGGAGATCCCGATCAAGTTCCCCCAAGGGCTATTGACCCTTTACCTGAACCAGAGGATTCGTTCCTCTGGTCTTTTTCTTTTTGGGCGCATCGTTTCTCACAGGGTATCCAGGAATTGCTGATAGCTCAGCGGTGCTTGGCGCGCAGGTTCATGCCCCTGAAAACGATCTTGCCAGAAACTCAGGTAGAGACTGGAAAAGTCAAAGGTTCCTGCCAGAATTTGTTGTTTCTCCTCAAGTAGACGTTCACTGGTCAGCTCGACCCAATCATCCAGAACCACGACTGGTAAGTTTTTGAACAGCGGGTTCAGGCTGGAGGATTTAACGATGGGAATTGCTCCAAGAAACAAAGCTTCCCATGTGCGGTGGCAGTCCATTCCGTCCCCAAAAGGACTGATCGTGAAGAGGAACTGTACGTTTTTACGCCATGACTGTTCGCGAGGAAGGTGCTCATTTTCAAAATAGGCGGTGGTATCATCAACCACTTCAATCACCTCTGCTCTGTCTCCGCGATGCGCTGCATGGTGCCAGTTGCAGTAGGCTCGGACTTCTCGGTCTTCCAATGAGGCAGCGCTGGCGATCACAGCGCGCAGGCACTCTTCCTGCTCAAGCGGTGTCTGGAAGGTCCCCCAGGCGTGAGACTTGCGGGCGGTCATGGTGTGGTAGTCCAAACCGATGGGCAGGTTGAAGACTTTCTCGTGCTCGATAGCCAAGTTCTGCGCGTACCATGCAACCAGTAGCGGATGGGATAGCAGGTTCTTCAGATCAAGTGAGGACAGCGTGTTTGGCAGGGTTGTGTCCGGCCCTATGGGCAGATCACTGTCTCCACTGAGCAGGACGAATGGTTCGCGAATGTGCAGCAGTTTGGTTTGGACGAAGTACGGCAGGGCGTCGGTGGTGATGTAAAGCGTAGCACCGTTATGATGATGCTCCAGCAGGTCATCGTCGAGATCAGGGACTGAGGACTTAAGTTTCTGGTTCCGGCTTTGGCAGGTTTTGGCGAAGCCTCTGCTGGAGATAAACTTGCAGTGATTTTCCTCTCTGTCTCGCGGCATCCACTGATAGGATTTATATTGCAGCAATGAAAAGACCAACCAACCCTCCTGCGCTTTTCGATATCTAAGCGTGCACGGTTGTTTGGCGCCACTCTGAAATCTTTCCCACCATTTCCAGAGATTCCCTAAAGCCTTAGAGTTTGGCACCTGTTCTTACCTGAAAACCCGCCCCTTCTCGGGAATACGCTATAGAGTTGAATGGCATTTGAGAGATCCCATTGGCGCAGGATTACCATGATTTGCCAAAGTGCATGCAGGATGGCGCGGGCAGGGTAAAATCCGCGACAAGGCTGATCAGCCGAGGATGTTACTGAAAGAAGGCCCATAGATGCGCTTCCTGTCCCAGCGCGATGAGGAACAGTCTCCTAAAAAAAACAAATCACGGCTTGAGGTGAGCTACGGCAATATCCCGCGCCATCGCACGCAGTTGCATCAGCGGCTTCTCGATCTTGGTTTGCCAACCCAGCCTGTTATTCGTGAGGTGCTGGATTGTGCCCAGTACTACTCCCTCAAAGCCCATGAGGATTTGCTGGTGCAAGGGCAAAGCGCTGATCGGTTTTTCATCATTCTTGAAGGGGATCTGGAAGTTATCAAAGAAGATCAGGACGGGGCAGATACTGTTCTGGGTCACCTGAAAGCGGGTGATGTGGCGGGAGAACTGGCCTATATTCGTGCCCATGTCGGGCCGCAAAGCTACATCGCAAGTGTTCGGGCCAAACGGGATACGGTTGTCGCCTCGCTAAGCTGGAACAGATACGGCACTCTGCCGACCTCGACTGAAACCAACTCCATGCTGTTTCGCTATTTTGCCCGGCAGGCGGCGCATCAACTGGAACAAAGCAGTTCCCGAGTACTGGAAGAGATCAAGATCCGGTCACGACGTTTGCAGGCCTATGCGGTTTTGCTGGTGGCGAACATGATCGCCATGTCGTCATTTGCGTTGTTCATCAGCCTCTACAAAAATACGTTTGATGATTACGGCTACGGCTTTATTGCGATGACGGTTTACAGCTTGAGCCTGAACTTCATTCTTGCGGCAATTCTGTTTTACATCATGAAAAACCTTTATTTGCCGCCACGCATCTTCGGGCTTGAATTCAGCCATCTCCCGAGCCAGTTCGGTTATGGGGTGGTGATGACTGTTCCGATCATTCTCGTGATGGCAGTGACCCGGTACATTGTGCATCCTTCAGAAGAGTCGTTTTCCTTCTACTTTCTCACGCATCAGGTACAAGGACCGTTTATGGGATGGCCTGAGGTTGCCTTTGCGGTTTTCTATGCGCTGGTGATGTGCCCTATTCAGCAGTTCATTGTTCGGTGTGGCATGCAGGTTCCGGTGACTGCGGCCTTGGGGCCGCATAAGCTCTCCTCTGTGTTCTGGGGCAATTTTGCAGCTTCTGTTGCCTTTTCTATCATCCACCTGCCCTATTCCAAACTGGCGGTTTTACTGACGTTTATGGTGAGTTTTTATTGGGGGGTGATGTTCCAGCATCGCCGGTCATGGGTGGCGGTTTCCACCAGCCACGCGATTGCCGGGCTTGCGGCATTTTACTGGTTCGCCTTGCTGCGTGTTGCATAACAAAAAAGGCGCCAGAGGCGCCTTTTTCATTGTCATCAGGATCATTTTCAGATCAATTTTCAGATGGTTTGTCTTCCTTGGCATCAATGGCCAGTTCACCACCAGATCCTCTTGCCGCACGGCCTTCCTCGATGGTCCAACCAGCCTTTTCGCGCATCCATTGGAAGCTGACGTAAAGGGTCGGGATGAGGAAGATACCAATGGTAGCTGAGAACAGCATGCCTGCCAGCACCGGCACACCCACCGCAACCATAGCTCCAGCACCAGGGCCGGATGCGATGACCAACGGTACAAGACCGGCGGAGAAGGCAAGTGATGTCATCATCACCGGGCGGAAGCGCAAACGAGCACCTTCAATTGCGGACTCGTAGATCCCCATGCCATCAATGCGTTTTTCGAGTGAAAACTCGTTCATCAGGATCGCATTTTTACCCGCCAGCGCAATCAGAATGACCATACCAATCTGCGCATACAGATCGAACGCCAGACCGAAGATCCAGAGGCTCAACAAGGCACCTGCCAAGGCAGGAGCGACCGAAAGCAGAACGGGAATGGGTGTGTTCCAACTTTCATAAAGCGCCACAAGGAACAGATAGGCAAACAGGAAGGCTAGCCCCAGTACCAGTGCAGTTTGCCCCGCAGCTTCTTTCTGTTCCAGTGCCAGCCCCGTCCATTCATAGGCGTAGCCTTTTGGCAGTGCTTTGGCCGCTACCCCATCCATCGCCGTCAAAGCTTCACCCAAGCCTGCACCCGGGGCTGCATTGCCGTTGAACGCGACTGCGCGGTAGTTGTTGTAGCGCGTGATGGTGTTTGCCCCACGCGACAGCTCAGTCTGCACGACGGAGGACAGTTCAACCATCTCACCTGTGTCTGAACGGACAAAGATGGAGCCGATGTCTTCAACACCAGAGCGATACTTCTGCTCTGCCTGCAGGCGAACGGTCCATGTGCGACCGTAGAGGTTGAAGTCGTTGATGTAATAACCGCCCAGCGTGGCTTGCAATGCGTTGTAAACACTTGCCACATTCAGGCCAAGCACCTGAGCACGCTCACGATCCAGCTTCACATTCAATTGTGGGGTGTTTGCATTGAAGGTGGTGAAGAAGGAAGCGATATCAGGCGCTTCATTGGCTGCTACAATCAAGGAGCGGGAAATTTGCGCAAGAACCGTTGGATCCTGACCTTCCAGTGCCTCCATGATGAACTCAAAGCCACCTACCGTGCCGAGACCATCGATTGCAGCTGGGTTGACCGGGAAGAAGGTTGCTTCCGGAATGCCTGCCAAAGCTCCGTATGTTCTATAAACGAAGGCGAAAGAAGACAGTTCACGTGATGGACGTTCCTCATAATCCTTGAGTTTGACGAAGAAAACGCCTGCGTTTGGTGATGAGCCGCCACCTGCCAACAGGTCGAGCCCGATGATCATTGTGGTGGAGTTGACTGCCGGGTCTTTGCGGATGATATCGTCGGCTTTGCGCATGACCGCTTCAGTTCGGTTGCGAGACGCACCCGGAGGCAAATTGACCAGCACCATGGCGTAGCCTTTGTCTTCATCCGGGACAAAGCCATCTGGGGTGTTGGAAACAACCAGGAAACCAAAGAGCGCGAAACCCACCACTACAGGCAGCGAAAGCAGCGACATTTTTGCGATGCGCTTAATTAGACCAGCATAACTATGGCCGACGTCATCAATCTTTTTGGAAACCTTGGCCATGACGCCTGTCAGGTCTTCTGATTTCATCAAGATAGCGCAAAGAGCAGGAGACAGTGACAACGCGTTGATTGTGGAGATCACCATTGCCGCGGAAATGGAGACCGCGAACTCTCTAAAGAGCACACCGGATGAGCCTGGCAGGAAGGCCACAGGTACGAACACAGAGAGCAGCACCAGCGTGGTTGCCAGCACAGGGGCAGCGATTTCTCCAACTGCTTTTGACGTTGCCTGAGCAGGTGTGAGATCGGGGTGCTCATGCATAATGCGTTCAACGTTCTCAACCACGATGATCGCATCATCCACTACAATGCCGATGGCAAGCACCAAGGCCAGCAGTGAGATGGTGTTGGCCGTGTACCCCATCATGAAGGCCACCGCGACAGCGCCAATGATGGATACCGGAACAGCAATCAGCGGAATGAGGGTTGCGCGGAATTTGCCAAGGAAGACGTAGACCACAATGGTCACAAGCACGAAAGCTTCCAGCAGTGTGTGGATCACCTTCGAAATCATCTCATTCACGAAGAGTGAGGTATCGAAGATGGAGATGTATGTGAGGTCTTCCGGGAAGCGCTCCGCCAGATACGCGATACGCTCGTTGACCGCTTCTGACACAGCCACAGCGTTTGCGCCCGGGGACAGGTAAATCCCCACCATCGCTGTTGGTTGCTGGTTGTATTCTGCTAATATGTCATAGGAGGCGCTGCTGAGTTCTACGCGGGCGACATTTCTCAGGTGAACCACAGAGCCGTCAGGATTTGCGCGCAGAACGATGTTCTGGAATTCTTCAACCGTGTTCAAACGGCCTTTTGCTGTGACTGTCAGCTGAAGTTGCTGATCAGCGGCCAGAGGAGCTGCACCGATACGACCAACAGCAGCTTGTTTGTTTTGTGATTGGACCGCAGAGATCACATCTTCTGCTGTCAGGTTGAGGGCTCTGAGTTTGACCGGGTCCAGCCAGATGCGCATGGAGTAATCCTGCGCGCCGAATACGCTGGCGTCCCCCACACCTGGAATACGCTTCAGTTCGTCTACGATGTTGATGGTGACGTAGTTGGAAATGAAGAGGCCATCATGTGTCTCATCCGGCGAATAAAAAGAAATCGCCTGCAGGAGATCACCGGCCTTTTTGGTGACGTTGACGCCCTGATCCCTAACTTCCTGCGGGAGCTTACTCTCGATGGTACTTATTCGGTTCTGAACGTTCACCGCATTGATATCCGGGTCCGTTGTCAGATCGAAGTAGACCGTTAGCGAGTAGGTGCCATCACTGGAAGACGACGACTTCATATAGCGCATGCCGTCTACGCCGTTGACTGCCCCTTCAACAAGCTGGCCAACACTCTCTTCCACCGTCAACGCATCCGCACCGATGTAAGTGGCGTTGACCTGCACGGTTGGGGGAGCAATGGTCGGGTATTGAGATACCGGAATTGAGTAAATCGAGATCGCACCGACCACGACTATGAGAATCGAAATCACCATCGCCAGCCGAGGTCGGCGAATAAACATGTCATAGATCATGGTTTATTGACCTGCCAGCTGTGCGTTGACTTTAATTCCGGGACGGACTTTCTGGATGCCGGATGTGATCACCAGGTCACCTTTTTCGAGGCCACTTCCAACAATCACAAGACCGTTGATCTGGTCGACAACGGCGATGCGCTGCTGCTCGACCACGTCTTTGTCATTCACCTTCAGCACATACGGGCCTTCCTGATCCAGCAGCAGTGCGGATTGAGAAACAACCAATACAGGCGTGGCATCTTTGGCGTTGGCAACAACATCAACCAATTGGTGATCGAAAAGCAGGTGGTCAGGATTTTCAAAGATTGCATAAGCGGTGACGGTGTCTGTGCCCGGGTTGGCTTCTGCTTCAAGGAAGTCCAGTTTTCCGTTGTGCTGGTAGAACTTGCCATCTGACAGGCGGATTCGGATGAGTATGTTATTGGTGACGAAGTTGTTGGCGCGCTGAGATTGCAAGATCAGTGCTTGTGGAACCGGGAACGCCACGCGAATGGGGTTCAATGACGTGATGGTTGCCAGAGTTCCGCTGTTGGCATTGACGTAGGCACCTTCTTTAAAGGCAGCAGTTCCGATCTGACCATCCAGTGGAGCGCGGATTTCGGTGTAGCTCAGATCCAGTTCAGAGAGTTTCAGATCTGCCTGACGCAGAGCAAGAGTGGCGTTGGCCTCTTTCAGGTTCGCGCGGGCTGTATCAAGTTCAGAGACCGAGATCGTATCCCGGTTGACGAGCTGCTCCTTGCGGTCAAAGTCAACTTTTGCCAAATCGACCTTTGCCTGAGCACTTTCCAGATTGGCTTGGGATTGCTCTACTGAGAACTCATAGGGTTCCTGCTGGATCACAAAAAGCAGGTCGCCTTGTTGAACTGTCTGGCCTTCTTTGAACTCCAGCGGTTCCAGAAACCCGCCAACGCGGGCAATGAGTGCGACCTGACTGATTGCCTCGGTACGGCCAGAGAAAACACGTTCTTCTTCAATAACTTCTTCGCGTGCAGGCTCAACAATAACACCTGGAGGGGGGGGAGTTTCCTGAGCGAAGACTGCCGAGGACATAATAAATGTGCCAAGAGACGCTCCCAGAAATGCGAGGGCGGCTTTGCGCGTTGATGAAAGCAGATTTCCATTCCGGCCGGCAGGGAATTCCATTTTGTTGTTCATTTTTTACTCTTACACATTGAGAATTGCTGGCAGCACTTGCCTAACATTACCCTAGGGAAGTAACTCAATCCTTGATGGCTTTGGGCACAGCTCGATTCTTCGCTGCCAAGGTCCCCTGGCAACGTGCAAATCAAGTCAGACTGAGAAGTGCATTTGTCCTCCCACTTTCGCGAGGGAAAGCCCGTGACTGGTGTCACAAAAAGCGGTTTCTGGAAATTTTTACCCCTTGTTTGCCTGTGCCAGGTGCACAAGCTGAGAGGTTTCTGTCCAGAATTGCTGGCGGATTTCTTTGCTCAGGATTTGCTTGTCCGGCGGGATTTTTGTTCCGCATTCATAGAACCCTCCGGTTTTGTCCGCAAAGTCCGGAGAGAGCAGCATGTGCATAGCTGGTAAGGCCGCATAGGGGGCGGACTTGCCGACCAGCGAGCTTTTCATGCCAAGACAGAACCGTCTCATGACGCTGTACCCCTGCATTTGTTTGGTCAGCACAAGGCCGGGACCGAACGCGTTGATGCAGATGTCTGTGTTCTTCAACTGTTCAGCCAGTTCCATCAAGAAGAGCAGATTACAGTTGGTGTGTGCTGTTCTGCGATCCCAGCTGTCGAGTGTGCAATCAGGATCATTGAGCGCACTCGTGTCTGGTCGTTCGAACTTCGTGACCGGACTGGCGAAGGAGACAATCCTTGGCGCCTGTTGCTGCTTGAGGAGAGGTGTGAGTTTGTTCAGCAGCTGAAATCTGCTGAGGTAGATGACCGCAAACCCCGCCTCAATCCCCTCTCCTGTAATGCCGCGAAACCCCGGCGTTTCGGCAGCGCAGAGGACGATACGGCTCAGGTCCGGCAGCTTTTGCGAGATCTCATCGGCAAGACGATCTACCTCTGAGATGAGGGAGAGGTCTGCGACAAAGCCACGGTGGGAGCGATGGGGGCCGGCGTCGCCAACATCCTTGAGGACGGCGCTCACTTTCTCCTTAGAACGCCCCACAATGACGAGGGTTTGGCCAGCATCAGCCAGACGGATCGCAAGCGCTCTGCCGATGCCATCCGTCGCGCCCGTTACCAGACAGGTGTTGTTGGTTGCCCGCCATTCCTCCAAATACCCGGGAGGTGGTGGCACCGGAATGGCCTTGGCTTTCTTCATGCCAGAAGTAGAGCAGAAACCCTTTAATCAGTTGCAGAATTTTTCGATAAACTCACGGAGGGAAAGCGTAACTGTTTTCTTGCCAGGTCAAGATAGCACCGCTCACACGAAAGTTTATGCGTGACGAGCTTGAGTGACTTTGCAGAAATGCCCACATTTGCTAGTAGATTTTATCTGGGCACGCTATCGGGATTGAGGGATCTAATTTTATGCAGGAAGCAATAACCGATTTCAGGGGTGCTTTGCGACGTCTGTACTTCGGGCAGACCACTGCTGGACGTTCCTGGCGTATCGGCTTGCTGATGTTTGATGTGGTCACGATCCTCTACTTCGTGCTTTCTGCAACGCTTCCCCAGCTGGAAGGCTATCCGCGGCTGGACTGGGCCATCGGGTTCATTCTGCTGATTGACTACGGGTTCCGTCTCACAATTGCGCTAAGGCCTATCCGAGCGGCCTTTGACAGCACGGCCATTGCAGACCTCATTGTGATCCTGTCCTTGTTTGCTGAAGCCCTCATCGAGAACCTCGGCTTCCTGCGCGTGATCCGCATGTTGCGGTTGCTGCGCTCCTACCATGTGGTGAAGGATTTGCGGGAGACGTTCTCGTGGTTCAAAGAGCATGAAGAGATCATCAACTCAGCGATGAACCTGCTGGTCTTCGTGTTTATGGTGAGCGCGATTGTTTATGTAATTGAGGCACACCTGAACCCGGACATCAACTCCTACATGGATGCGCTGTACTTTACCGTCACAACGCTGACGACGACTGGTTATGGCGACATCACCATGACGGATACGATGGGCCGCGGGATTACAATCGTCATCATGGTGTTTGGCGTGGCACTGTTTTTGCGACTGATCCAGACCATTTTCCGTCCGTCTAAAGTAAAATATGCCTGTCCTGATTGTGGCCTTAATCGTCACGATAATGACGCCGTTCACTGCAAGCATTGCGGCAATACTTTGCACATTCCCACGGAAGGGGAATGGCAGTAGGCCCTCTCGCGGTAAGCTGTAAATGACGGCATCAATTTTGAGAGTAAGACCGCCCTTGAGGCGTATGTTAGCATAAACAAAATTAATCTCGGCAATTCCTGGATTTATCCATGAGTTTCAATAGGTTTAATCCGAGAGAGCGGCAAGAAGTGGAATGGGCATGAGCCTTCTTACAAGTGCGATTACGTTTGCTACCGTGGTTATTTCCGGGTTGGTTCCCAATGCGACAATGGCAGAGGAAGCGACCTGTGGTGTGACTGCTCCCTGTGAAGTTGAGAGCGGTGAATACTATGTTGCACTTCCGGATTCTCCGGCTGATGATGAACAGATTGGCGCCATAATCTACCTACACGGGTGGAAGGGCAAAGCTGATCGCGCCATCCAGAATAAAGCTCTGCGCAATCTTGCAAACGAGCTTGGAGTTGCCCTCATTGTCCCGCAGGGCATCGGCGGTTCCTGGTCCTTTCCCGGCTCTCCAAGTCAGGATCGTGACGAGTTTAAATTTTTTGATGAGATGCTGAGTGATGTCTCCGATCGTTTCCCAATCGACCGCAAAAAAATTCTACTCTCAGGCTTTTCAATGGGGGGGTCCATGGTTTGGAATCTGGCCTGTTACAAGGGCGAGAACTATGCCGGTTTCGCACCGATTGCCGGTGCCTTTTGGGATCCGATCCCAGCAACCTGTCCTTCTCCGCTGACCTACTTTTATCACACCCACGGCGTTGAAGATAAAACCGTTCCGATGGTGGGCCGCGCTATTGGCGCGAACTGGCATCAGGCCGATGTGTTTGACAGTCTGGATGTCTGGAAGCGGCAAGCTGGTCTTTATGACACTAAGCCGACATCCATCAGCGCTGGTGAGTTGCAGTGTGATGTGTGGTCTGCCAAAGGCGAGAAGCTGGAGCTTTGCCTGCATGATGGAGGCCACTCCATGAAGGCCAACTGGATCCGGCGTGCATGGCTTGATCTTGCCAACACAAAGCACTGGTAAAACCCACAGGTTTATCACGGTAGAAACTTCAAATTTCACGGGTCATCACGATACTGTGTGATTTTTCAGATTGTTGTGGTGGGCCTTTTCTGAGTGCTCTAACGTCTCTCCAAAATCTGCTGGATTGCTGTACATGACATGGTCAGTCACCCTCCATTTGCGGTCAATCTTGCCTCAAAACCAATGGATTAGACGGTTTGAATTCTCTAGTAGACGGTGAACAGCACCAGTCCTCTACCACTAAAGGACCTTTGGATGGCCTTGTGGTGCTTGACCTTTCGCGCATTCTGGCAGGCCCAACCTGCACCCAGCTGCTGGGTGATATGGGCGCTGAAATCATCAAGATTGAACACCCAACACGCGGGGATGACACCCGCAAATGGGGGCCTCCCTTCCTGAAAGGCAAAGGCGGCGCGGATACTGGCGAAAGCGCGTATTATCTCAGTTCCAACCGCAACAAACATTCTCTCGGCATCGACATGCGTTCTGAAGAAGGCGTGGAGATGCTCAAAGAACTGGCGGCTACCGCTGACATCGTTATCGAGAATTTCAAGGTTGGTGACCTTGCCCGCAAGGGCCTCGGTTATGACGACCTGCGTGCGAAGAATGATCGGCTGATCTACTGCTCCATTACCGGTTTTGGCCAAACTGGCCCTTACTCACATCGGGCTGGCTATGATGCGCTGATTCAGGCCATGGGCGGGATCATGAGCATCACGGGGCATCCTGAGGAGGAAGGCGGCAGCCCAACCAAGATCGGTGTCGGCATTGCTGATGTGATGTGCGGGATGTATGCCTGCAACGCCATTTTGGCAGCTCTGCACCACCGCGAGAAAAGCGGTGAAGGTCAGCACATCGACATCTCCTTACTGGACTGTCAGGTGGCATGGCTGATCAACCAAGGCCTTTCCTATCTAACCGACGGTAACATCCCAAAACGGCTTGGCAATGCGCACCCAACCATCGTGCCTTATGAGACCTTCCCGGCCTCTGACAAGGACTTCATGGTGGCTGTTGGCAACGATGCGCAGTACCAGCGTTTCTGTGAGATTCTGGGGTGTCCTGAATTGAGCACTGATCCTCGCTTTGCAACCAACGCTGACCGCGTGCGCAATCGTGCTGAACTGGTGCCATTGCTGCGTCAGTTCACAATCAAACAGGGTGCGCAGCATTGGACGGATGAGCTTGAGGCTGTTGGTGTTCCCTGTGGTCCGGTGAATGATCTGGCTGGCGTGTTCAGCGATCCGCAGATTCTACATCGTGGTATGAAGATTTCTCTGCCACACAAGCAGTCTGATGATGGTCAAGTGAGCCTGATTGGCAACCCGATCAACTACAGCAAGACGCCAGTTACATACAGGAAAGCTCCGCCGACCCTTGGCGAAGACAGCATTGAAGTGCTGACCAAGTACCTGCAAAAAACCAAAGAAGAAATTGACGATCTCGCTGCTCGCGGTGTCGTGTCACTGGGAGATTCATAAATATGCGCGGCGCTGATCTTATTGCTCAAAAACTGCATCAGGCTGGCAGTCAGTATGCCTTCGGGATTCCGGGTGGCGAAGTGCTGGCCCTTATGGATGCCCTGAACCTTGCTGGTTTTAAATTCAATCTGGTGAAGCACGAGAACGCTGGTGGCTTTATGGCTGAAGGCGCATGGCATGGCCTTGCGCGCCAAGGCACGGATGCTCCTGTTGTTTTGCTGGCGACGCTTGGGCCCGGTGTGACCAACGCCGTCAACGTGATTGCCAATGCCTTTCAGGATCGCGTTCCGCTGATCTTCCTGACCGGCTGCGTAGATACTGCTGAGGCTGAGACCTACACTCACCAGGTGATGGATCATCAGCAACTGCTGCGTCCTATTGTGAAAGCCAGCTTCAAAGCAGCTCCGGGTGCGCTGAATGCCATGATGGATAAGGCGATTTCCATTGCCATGTCTGGTCAACCGGGGCCAGTGCACATTGATGTGCCGATCTCCGTTGCCGAAGGTGAAAGCGACGAAACACAAAAAACGCCGAACTATGGTGTTCGTGCTGCCCAGTTGCCATTTGGCGATGTGCTGGAGCAAGCGCGTGACCTTCTTGGCTCTGCTCAACGCCCAATCGCAATTGCTGGTGTTGATGCCGTCAACGTGGATGCAGGCAATGAGATTGAGGCGTTCTGTGAGGCCTACCAGATTCCGCTGATCACCAGCTACAAGGGCAAGGGGCTCATTCCTGAAGGCCATAAGCTTTCGCTTGGTGGAGCAGGTTTGTCGCCCAAAGCTGACAAGAACCTGATGCCTTTGCTGGCTGATGCGGACCTTGTTGTGCTGATCGGCTATGACCCCATTGAAATGCGCGTGAACTGGCGCAATCCGTGGGGTGAAGAGACTTCGGTGATTGAGCTGACACCGGTGCTGCGCAGCCATGGCATGCACCATGTGAGCCATACACTGGAAGGCGATGTGAAGCCGACCCTGATGGCTCTGACACCAGAAGATGAGGCCGGTATTGTTCCTGAAGAGAGCGATTGGCTTCGTGACCGTATCGCACCAGCCAAGGAAAAGCTGAAGGCCGACTTTACTGCGGAAGAAAGCGGTTGGGGGCCAGCCACTGTGTTCCACGACCTTCGAGAAGCCCTGCCGGATACCACTGTTGCAACTGCGGACAGTGGTGCGCACCGCATTCTGGTCAGCCAAATCTGGGAGAGCCACTACCCGCGCACAATGCTGCAGAGTTCTGCGCTTTGTACGATGGCATGTGCCTTGCCGCTTGGCATCGGGCATAAGATGGCAAAACCGGAAGACCCGGTTGTTGTGTTTGTAGGCGATGCTGGTCTGGAGATGGGTCTTGGTGATCTGGCGGTTCTGCGCGATATGCAAGTGCCGTTTATTGTCTGTGTGTTGGTTGACGAGAGCTTGTCTCTGATTGAGCTGAAGCAGCGCGCGAACCAGAATCCTAATCTGGGCGTGGACTTCTCAGCCACCAACTTCCCAGCGCTGGCTGACGCTTATGGCGGGCATGGCGTTTGGGTGGATGATGCTGAGAGCCTGAAGAAAGAAGCAAAGGCAGCGCTGGAGCGGGATACCTTCACTGTTCTTGCTTGCCGCATTGACCGCAGAGCTTACGACGGAAAATTATAGAGGCATTCGCCTTTTCGAGTGTGTCGCGAGAAAGGCGACACACTCTCTAAATTCGTTATTGAAGAGTGCCTCAGGTGTTGCCTGTGGCACGGTCCGCAATCCGCTGGAAGATCACGTCCAACTCCTCGCTTAGCGAGACCAGGTCCTCAGAAGCTCTGTCGCGATAAGGCTGAAATACGAAGCTCGGCGTCTTCCATGACAGCGTTGCTGTGCCATCTGGATTTTCCGTCAGATAGTAACGAACTGGCGCCTCAATACCTGCCTGCACACTTGCTGCCAACATGCGGCGCGCAAAGTCATTGCGAAACACTCCAATCACGTAGTTGCCCGGAATCTCGAAACCGTTTGCTTTAGCGCCTCGAGAAGCACTTGCCATGCTGACGAGCAACATGTCTTCTTCGCGAATGGCTTTCTTAAGGGAATCCAGCAGTTCATCAATCGCTATGGTGGTTTCGATAACCCGCCAGCCATTGCGTGGAAGCACCTTGCCCTGCTGCGCCTGCTCTGTGGTGATTTGAGCCTGGGATGGCTGAAAAGCGGCCATAACGAACATCAATGTTCCAACAAAGCCGAGCATCCCCGTAAGGAGTTTCATGGTTCAATCCTTTTCGTAATGAAATGAGTTTAAAAGCGGGAGTTGAACAGGCTGTTGTTCAAGCTCCCTTGATTTTAATTGGCCAAGTTTTAGTCGGTTCCGGCAGCTGGCTTTTATTTCGCGGTAATAGGTGCAGGGTCCATTCCGATCAAATGACGGACACGGGTTCCAACCATGGACCCGGCAAAGGCGAAGACGAGCCATAGCCATCCATGTATGGAGCCAGAGGTTATACCCCCGAGATACGCCCCAATATTGCATCCGTAAGCAAGGCGCGCGCCGTACCCGAGCAAGAGGCCTCCGACCACTGCAGTTCCAGCATCTCTAAGATTAATTTTTTTCATCGGATTGAACTTTCCGGCCAGTCCAGCTGCAATCAGAGCCCCGAGCACAATGCCGAAGTTCATGACGGATGTGGAATCGGCGAAGACAGATCTTTTGATCGCACCAACCTGCCATTGCCAGTAAGGCCAGGTCTCTACCGGGATACCAATGGCATAGAAAAACTTTGCGCCCCAGAGTGCGAAGCCGGATGTTACGCCCCACGGGCGCTGCAGCACAACGAACGTAAGAACGCAAACCAACGCCAACATCAACGCACCCAGAACGTAGCCCCATTGGCCCTGGAAAAACCCGGTGGTTTTGCGGGATTTCTCAAGTTCACCCCATTGTTTTTTCTCGATAAACACCGAGAATATCGCAAAGGCGACAAGTGGCAAAATGGTGATCAGCAGCGCAGGGACGACCCCATAGCCACGCACAAGCGAAAATGCCGGTAATCTTGGAAGAGAATTCCAGAATGAAAGGTGCGCTGTTGCAATTACGCTTCCCAAAATGAAGAAGGCAAGTGTGATCACCATGCGTGATGAGCCGCCTCCGACAGTGAACAATGTGCCTGATCCACAGCCTCCGCCGAGCTGCATTCCGACGCCAAAAATGAATGCTCCGACAGCTGCTCCAACACCGAATGGAAACACGAAGCCACCGGTGCGTATTCCGATGTCTGGTCCGTATTGGAGGAGCGGGAAACTTATTAAACAAACCAATGAGATAAGAAGAAATTGAGCACGAAGCCCCTGCCCTCTTCGCTGGGTGACAATACGGCGCCACGCTGCCGTAAATCCAAAGCTCGTATGGTACAGCGCAACACCTGCCAGAGCACCGATCAAGGCACCGCCAAAAACACGCCAGCCGTTGTTCTGGAGTCCCAATAGAGCAACACCGGCCAACGCGACCAGCGCACCGATGACGATTACAGATTGCGGTGATTGAATCTGTTGATCGATTTTTGTTTGTTGATAGCTACTCGTATTCGCCATGAATTCGCCACGTACTTAGTCTCTCTTGGAGTAAGGACATTACACAGTGGGGACTAACTAGAAAATCAAGAAGCAGTGAACACTATTTCATCCAACAAACAGAAGATTATCACAAGGTAATAAATACAAGTATAATAGAACTTAATACCTAAAATCTTACTTATTATCACTATTAATAATAGTCGGTTTTTACAAGTAAGCTTCTATTTGACGCATATTTTTTCTTAGTGAATAGAATAGTGTTTTCTATTTCTTCATGAGGGTGAACTATATTTTCTACATAAACAAAGCTTGCTGATATTAAACACCATTTTGTGTGTTGAACGTCATCGCCAGTTTTGAAAGGGTTCTGATCAACAGATTTCCTGGCAGACCTGTGTCGTTAGTAATGTAAACCCAATGGCTTATCTCATAAGCGATTGCACATTGCACGAAATACCGGTCGCCTCAACCACGGGTCGCATCCATGCGCATTGATGACCAGTTCGAATACACGGTAACACTCTCCGATAAGGGTGCATTAACACACTGGAACAACACTATTCTTGCGTTTCTGGCACATAGTGCTGCAACGCCGGAGCATCTTGCGAAAACACTGGAGGCCGACCCAGACTTCGCTCTGGCTCAAGCCGCGCGTGGACTGTTCTGCTTACTGCTTGGCAGACGCGAAATGACAGCAACTGCCTTTGAAGCTTATGCAATTGCTGATAAATGCCGCAGAGATACACAGATCACAGACCGTGAAGAAGCTGTTGTTGAGGCTTTGAATGACTGGCTTCAGGGTACGCCGACCAAGTCTGCTGATCGTCTTGACGAACTGCTTCTTAAATACCCACGCGATGCATTCCTTCTAAAGCTCGTCCACGCTATTCGCTTCGTTCTTGGCCAGCCATCCCGCATGCGCTCCTCGATTGAAGGTGTGATCTCGTCTTATGAAGACGATCATGTTGCAAAGGGCTATGTGCACGGCTGCTACTCCTTTGCTCTGGAAGAGACTGGTGATTTTGAGCGGGCTGAACGGATCGGCAAAGAAGCCGTTGCATTTCAACATGATGATGCCTGGGGCTTGCATGCCGTTGCTCACGTGTTGGACATGACGGGTCAGACCGAAGAAGGCATCAAATGGCTTGATGACCAGCCAAAAGCTTGGGAACACTGCAACAACTTTGGCTATCACGTTTGGTGGCACCTTGCGCTGCTGCACCTTGATCGTGGCAATGTTGAGCGTGTTTTCGAGCTCTATGACCAAAAGTTCCGTAAAGATCACACAGACGATTATCGCGATATCTCCAATGCAGCTTCCATGCTGGTTCGCCTTGAGCTTGAGGGCATCAAGGTAGGTAACCGCTGGGAAGAACTGGCAAGCATCAGCGAAAAGCGCATCGACGATTCCTGTAATGTTTTCGCAGACTTGCACTACATGCTTGCTCTGCTGGGAGACAACCGTCGTCAGTCCTCTGACCGTCTGTTGACTCGAATGCGCACATTTGGCGAACAAGACACCAACGAGATGGGTCTCGTAACCAAAACAACTGGTTCTCCAACAGCATCTGGCTTGATGCAGTTCAAGAACGGCAATTACTTCAGCGCTTACCACCACCTCGCAGAAGCACGCCCGCTGCTGCGTACCGTTGGTGGCAGTCATGCTCAGCGTGATGTATTTGAACGCCTCACAATTGAAGCCGCTTTGCGCGCTGGCCTTTGTCAGGAAGCAAAACGGATGATTGATGAGCGCACACGCTTGAGAGGCGGATCAGACACCTATGGTGAAACCCGCATGGCTCAAGCAACCCGCATGACGGAAGCCACCGACCTCATGCAAAGTGAACACCTACGATTCCGTATGGGATAAATGGAGGTGCAGCTTCGGGGGATTTCGGAGCTGCATTTCATCATCTATAGTTTTTAGTTTCAGAGACATCGTGAACCAGCACAGTATACCGCCGACCCCTATGAAAACGGCCAGCCGACCAAGAGATCCACGCCTCGATTTTTTTCGAGGGATCGCAATGTTCATCATCTTCATAGCCCACCTTCCTGCAAACGGGTGGGCTCTTTGGATTCCGGCGCGTTTCGGGTTCTCCGATGCAACCGAGATATTTGTGTTTTGCTCTGGCATGGCCTCCGCAATTGCCTTCGGGCGCGTCTTTGAACTGCATGGCCTGGTCATGGGCAGCGCGCGTGTTCTTTATCGCGTCTGGCAAGTTTACTGGGCCCATATCTGCCTGTTTCTCGCCGTTGCGGGCATGCTTGCCTTCCTGCAAATCAATGGCTGGACCAGCGATGACTATGTCGGGAAGCTGAACCTTTGGCATTTCTTCGAGGATCCGATCTTCCAACTGCCAGGTCTGCTGACCCTTACCTATGTGCCGAACTACTTCGATATTCTGCCGATGTATCTGGTGATCCTGGCGATGTTGCCAGTGATCATGATTGCGTATTACAAGGCCGGACGAGGTGCAGTTGCAGCAATCATCATCGCGTTCTGGCTGATCGCAACCTTCCGGCTGGTGGATTTCCCTGCTGAGCCATGGTCCGATCGCCGTTGGTTCTTCAATCCGTTTGCATGGCAGTTGCTGTTCTTTACCGGATTTGCCTTCATCAAGGGCTGGATTCCGGCTCCTCCAGTCAAGAAACGTCTCTTGTTCCTGAGCGCCTCGATTATCATTCTTACGATTCCGTTTGCTTACTTCCGCATTCTCAATGAGGTGCCTGAGCTCCGCAGAATTGCAAATGATATCAGCGACCTCACAGTAAAATCCGAGATGGGCCTCCTGCGCTACATCCACTTCCTTGCCCTTGCTTATGTGGCGTGGGTGGCTGTTGGAGAAGGCGGGCAACGCCTGCTCATGGGCGGTTTTGGCGGCAAAGTTGTCCGGGTCATCAAGAAGGTAGGCCAACAGTCTCTCGCTGTTTTCCTTGCTAGCCTCATACTTGCGCAGGGCATTGCAATCTTCCGGGATGAACTCGGTTTGAAAGGCACAGTCACAGGTGGAATCATGGCAAACTTGCTTGGTTTTGCAGGCTTAATTGCCGTCGCCTATACCGTGGCATGGTTTAAAGGTGAGCCATGGAGAAAGCCAAAGGAAAAGCCAGCTTCCTAGCTTGGCCAGTTCAATAGACACCAAGAAATCAGAAAGCCGGTTGCGTGCCATTTACGCAACCGGCTTTTTCCTGGAAACCTGATGGTTCTCACCACCTTCAGCTCATTCTTTTATCGAGTGGCCGCAGCTCGGTTTGCTTTGGCAAGTTCCAACTCTACACGGCGCTGCTCTTTATTGAGGCCTTGCAGTTCATACGGTGTTTTCTTTTCTTCAGGCAACACCCAAAGCCCGGAGTGTTTAAAGTACATACCGAGCGCTGGTTTTGAGGTGATCATTGCAAACGGGATTGTCAGCAATGGTCCAAGGATTACCGGAAGCAGAAGCCATGTATCTGCAAAAGTATAATCCATCATCCAAATTACACCGCAAAGGCCGAAAAGAGTCTGGGGCCAGAACTTCTTCACTGCCAAAAGGAACGGGATACCATGAGGTTGTCTTTCCTGCCCTCCCCATTGCGTTTTTCGTCCTGCGAACAGTTGTGCAATAAAGATGCTGTGCGCAATTGCCATGACTGGTGCTAGCAGCATGGAATAGACCAGTTCGAAGAATGCGCTGACAAACACCGAGAAAAAGCCGCCATACTCCCGGCGTTCGTTCCGAACTGTAAGGACATGGGCAAGCGTCGCGAGCTTAGGTGCAAAGACCATACTCATGATGATCACGATCAGAATCGTACCGTAAAACGGGTCGAATGCCATCGTCTCGGGCGCTGAAACGGATGCGGTTAAAATCGCCATTGCGATAAAAATGAACCATGCCGGAGAGCCAGCAAACATAAGGATTGCAAGGCCAAGTTGGATCCGCCCCAGCAGCTTAAAACCGGGTTCTCGGAGTAACTTAACGTACTGAAGATTTCCGTGGCACCAGCGCAGATCTCTGCGGATAAACTCGATCAAATGAGGTGGGTTTTCTTCATAGCTGCCACCTTCTACCGGCCATACGCGTACCTCATAGCCCGCGTCTGCCATCATCACAGCTTCAACCTGGTCATGACTGAGAATCGGGCCGCTCAATGCGTCATTTCCTGGCAGAGGCTCAAGCTTGCAGAATTGCGTGAAGGGCTTTACACGAAAAATCGCATTGTGTCCCCAATACGGACCTGACGAGCCTTGCCACCACGCCGCGCCAAGTGTGTAGGAGCGCATTCCCAAGCGCATGCCCCACTGGAAAACACGGGTGAAGAACGAGTTGGTTGAAAGCCCCAGAACAAGTGTTTGCAAAATACCCAGACGAGGATTTGCATTCATTTTGCTTACAAGGTGGCATAAGGATTCTGCCGAGAGGAAGCTATCAGCATCCAGCGTGATCGCATATTCATGCCGAGTACCCCAGTTGCGGCAGAAATCTTCGACATTTCCTGCTTTGAAACCGGTGTTCTTCTCACGTCTGCGATAAAGCACTTCAATCCGATTTTGCCATCGTGCCCGTAGCAGCGAGAACTCCCGCATTTCTTGCCGGATATGCTCAGGATCATTGCTGTCACTCAGGATGTAGAGAGAGAAGCCGTTGAGCTTTTCCAGACGATCCAGATCTTGAAGCATCGCTTCCAGCTTGGCAGCCACTTCAGGCGAGTCTTCGTTTCGCACGCAGGAAAGCAATGCGGTTTGCTTGTTCTGTAAGGGCTTTTTTAGGTCAAGTGTACCCAGAGGCGTGCCAGCATACACCTGTGCAGTAGAGTTTGAAGAAAATCTCATGAGCATCAAGCCAATGACAGCATGCCAGAAGCCGATAACGAGCCATGGTAAGGTTACCAGAAATGCGAGAAGCATCACGACTTTTGAAAGGGCAAAGCCGTTGAGGAACAGTGTGAGTGACATGATGGTGGTCAACACTGCCAAAGAGGTTAGAACGAGCCCTCCAAAGATCAGTCTGCGCCTGAATAAGCGCTTATTTTCCTGATGCTTGTCGATGATGTTGGTGGAGAGCAGCTGGTCAACAAGACTAGTGCGGGCGTTCTCTTCAGGAACCCGTGATTGTTTTGTCATGTCCTACCCAAATTATTATTGTTTTTAGAGGCACCTACATTTCTGCTAGTTTCCTTTGTTCACGTTTCCCTAGAGTATATTTGTGAAAACTTAGCGATCCGGGGAGCGCGTTTCTTGTCTGAGTTAGCCAGAGCGCTTTGGTACACTGCGCCTCAAACCATTGAAATAAGAGAGGAAAAACTCTCTAAATCATCTGGTAACCGTGTTTACTTAAAAACTCATGCTTCCGCGATCAGCCGAGGTACGGAGGCCATTGTCTATCGTGGTGATGTGCCAGTAAGCGAGCGGGAGCGGATGATAGCTCCGTTTCAGGAAGGGACCTTTCCCTTTCCTGTTAAATACGGCTACGCAAACGTTTCTGAAGTGATTGAAACAAAAGATGATTTAAAAGCGGGCCAACGCGTTTTTTCTCTTTTTCCGCACCAAAGCAACTTTCTGCTCCCCGCAGATGCGCTCTATCTTATCCCTTCTGATTTGCCGAGTACCCGCGCTACTTTGGCAGCAAACATGGAAACAGCGCTGAACATCATGTGGGATGCAGCTATTCTGCCATGTTCCAATGTTGCCGTGGTTGGTGCTGGCACTGTTGGCTCACTGGTTGGCTATCTTTGCGCTCGCATCGCAGGTGCGAACGTGACTATGATTGACGTCAACCCGAAGCGGCAGGACATTGCAGACGAGTTTTCCTGCGCATTTTCCTTGCCGGAAGTTGCTCCCGAAAATCAAGATGTTGTCGTGCATTGCAGCGCCTCTGAAGCTGGTTTGAACACTGCGATCCGAATTGCAGGGAGAGAAGCCAGAATTGTGGAGGCGTCCTGGTATGGCTCGCGCCCTTCCGGTCTTGTTCTTGGTGGGAGTTTTCACAGCCAGCGCCTCAGTCTTATCTCGTCTCAAGTCGGTCAGGTTGCCCCCATCATGAGGCCACGCTGGACACACCGCAGGCGAATGGAGGCGGCAATTTCTCTTCTGAAAGATGACGTGCTCGATACTTTGCTCGCGCCTCCCATCGAATTTGAAAAAGCGCCGAAGGATTTGAAAGACGTTCTTTCAGGCAAGAAAGATACTTTATGCCAACCCATTGTTTACACTTAATTTTATGAGGACTTTGAGATGTATTCAGTCGAAATCAGCAATCACATAATGATCGCGCACAGCCTGAAGGGAGAGGTGTTTGGTCCCGCCTCTCAGCTTCATGGCCTTACTGCACACGTCCACGTCGCTATTTTTGCAGAGGAACTGGATGAGAACGGGATTGTCATCGACATTGGCAATGCGCTTGATGTGCTGGCAGAAATCCTGCATCCGTTCAACTACAAGAATCTTGATGACCTTCCTCAGTTCAAGGGGCGGAACACCACGGTCGATTTTCTCTGTAGCTACATTTACCAGCGCGTGTGCGATGCTGCTTATCTACATAAACTGGGCCGCGAACCGAGCGAACTTAGCAAGGTACGCGTTTCAATTTCCGAGAACCCTAATGCGCGTGCGTCTTATGAGGCGCCGTTGACTGCATCCGAGGCTCATGAGTAACTTACATCCTTCTTTAGGCCAGACAGCAGAAGCACCTGCCAGATCTTGCTATTTTGTCTTTCCCGGTGATCTGAATACGCCCACAGGTGGTTATCGATATGATCGTGAGATCATTCGGGGGCTGCAGAAACACGGCTGGAATGTTTCACTCATTAGCCTTGAAGGCACCTATCCAGTCCCATCTGATGCTGACAAAAAGCTGGCGCTTGAAGTCATTGAAGAGATAGAGCCCTCAGCTTTGATCATCGTGGATGGTTTGGTGCTTGGGGCTTCATCTGATCTGGCGCAGAACATCGCTGATCGTTCCAGTCTCATTGCGCTGGTTCATCACCCACTGTTTCTGGAAAGTGGGATTGCCCCTGAGCTGGCAAAGGTGCTCCGCGCAGCTGAGACGCAAGCTCTCACATTCGCAAAGCATGTGATTGTGACCAGTCCTTCGACACAGAAGACGCTTATCTCTCAAATGGACGTTCCTGCGGAGAAGATCAGTATTGTTCTACCCGGTATTGATCGGCCAACTGTCTCGGAGAGCGCTCCAACCTCGAACGATACTCTGGCAACCCCAAAGTTGCTTTGTGTTGGGTCGTTGGTACCGCGAAAAGGGCAATTGCATTTAGTTGAAGCGCTGGGGCAATTGAAGCACTTGGACTGGCATCTGGATCTCATTGGAGAAACGCGGTTTGATCCAGAATATGCGAGCCAAGTGCGATCTCAGATCAAAAAGCATGACCTCACTGAGCGTATTCGCGTTCATGGAGGCATTCCCAAAGCTGAATTAACAGGTTTCTATCAATCAGCCGACCTCTTTGTGCTCCCAACATACTATGAGGGATACGGGATGGCTTTTGCGGAGGCTATGAGTTTTGGGCTCCCGATTATTGCAAGTGGCGAGGGAGCTGTCGCATCGACGGTTCCGCCTACAGCCGGCTTTCATGTTGGTGCAGGCGATCCTCTAGCTTTGGGCAAGGCGATCAAAACACTTCTTCAAAACAAGGAGTTACGCTCTCAACTTTCAACTGGGGCCCTTGCTGCTGCTCGTGCATTGCCAGATTGGAATGACAGCGCAAAGGCCTTTGCTTGCACACTGGAGGCTCACAGGTGAGTGGTTTTTCCTCTGAATGGCTCTCATTACGTCGTAAAGCGGACCGGCGTGCGCGCAATAAAGACGTCATGAAAAAGTTTTGTAGCTGGTTGGTCGAGCATGCTCCCAAGAGTGGTCCGCTCAGACTCATTGATGTGGGTGCTGGAACGGGGTCCTTTCTGCAGGATCTGGCAGAACACATTGAGTCAAACAGGGAGCAGGTGTGGTTACTGATCGACAACGACCCTGAACTTCTCAAAGTTGCAAAACGCATCTCTCCTCCCTTGCCTCATACTAGAACGAAAACAGACGTTTGCGAGCTGACTGATGTCGAGTCACTGGATATTTTGGAAGGGCATCATGGCGTTGTTACCTCGGCCTTTCTGGATCTTGTGAGTGCAAACTGGCTGGATAGCTTTGTTGCCCGTATGCGTCAGCTGAAACTCCCGTTTCTTGCAGGGCTTTCGTACAACGGTATCCTACTGAGCAAACCACACCACCCGACAGACCGGCTTATTCAGCGGGCATTCAATCAGCATCAGGCAACAGATAAAGGGTTTGGGTCTGCGTTAGGGCCGCTTGGTGGATTTCATGCTCGTGAGCGATTGCTTAAGGCGGGGTATACCTGCTTTACCGGACGCTCTGACTGGGTATGCGCACCTGAAGATGATGCTTTGCAACTGGAGCTGATTAAGGGGTGGGCCCAAGCCGCACGCGAAGTTGGGGTATCAGATGCAATCGTGGATGACTGGCTAGAATTTCGTTTAGCGGCACTTGGCAAAGGCAAATCACAACTGCAGGTCGGACATGTTGATATTGTTGGCCTTCCGCCTCAATGAAGCTATGAAGACCTTTGCTTCCAGCACTCAAAATTAGAGGCCTATGTTCTTTAAGATCAACGCCTGTGTGAGCATGAAGAGACGTGGGCAGCGGATTTCCTGCTTGTCGTAGAGCTTTCGCAGTTCATGGAATGACAACTCGACAACTTCAATATCTTCGTCATCATCCAGGTCACGACCTTCAATATTCAGGTCGCCAGATATGTACTCAGCAAGGAAGAAATGCGCCCGCTCAGCAAGACGTGCGGGATTAATGAAGACATTAGCAACCTTGGTGAGATTGGTAAGCTGACAGCCGAGTTCTTCCTGAGCTTCGCGTACACATGCTTCTTCTATGGACAGATCGCTGATCTCGATTCCGCCAGCGCATGCCTCCAGGATAATCTCTTCCTCCATGATGTAGGGTGCTACACGAAGTTGCTTGACGAGCAGGACTGTTTTCGCTTGAGGGTCATAAGCCAGCACGGCAATTGAATCGCCGTAGACCCATACCGGATCTGTCGTGATGTGCTCGCGTCCATCCTCGTGAACAACACGCACTTCAACTTCCTCAATCCGCCCTTTAGCTTCCAAAAGGGTGGTGCGTCTAATGAGCTCTGGCATGCGTGTGTCCTTATTCGGAAATTCACGCAAGTTTATACGAGTACTTGTTGGCGAAAGGAAATTCTTTTCAACTCCTTGGGAGAGTTAATTGCTCAGGCTCAGATCTGCCAGCATATCAACACCCAAAGGATGCCAAGTGACATCGGGGCGGATAGCCTGTGCGAGGTAATCAATCGCAGGTAACTGAAGACCTCTTGGCCCTGATCCGATGATTAGTGGGGCGATCATCAAGTGAAGACGATCGATCATTTTCAGCTCGATAAAGCGAGACAGCGTCCAAGCACCACCTTCAACGAGGATGCATCGAAATTCTCGCAGTGCATGCCGGATTTCAGCACAGGACAGACGGCCTTTTGCATTCGGCTGTAGCTGAAAGCATTCCACTCCATCAGGATAACGTGCATGGGCATCTGTTCGCGTAATCACAATGCGGCGAGCATTTGTATCCTGCAGGAGTGTACTGTCGCGAGGCATTCGACCATAAGGGTCGATGACAATGCGTGCCGGGTGACGTCCACTGACATGCCTGACAGTGAGCTGAGGGTTGTCCGCAACCGCAGTTCCCACTCCCACCACGACAGCATCACAAAGTGCTCGGAGCCGGTGAAGATGGATCAATGCTTCAGAACAACTCACATAATTGGAGTCTCCGGTGACCGTCGCAATACGACCATCAACTGACTGTCCAAGCTGACCAATAACAAATTGCTTTTGCGCCATGCAAAGGGGTGCAAACACACTACCATAGCCTTGTAGGTCTGGTGCACGCCTCTCCACTGATGCTGCTAAGACCTCCTGCCATTCATCAGGAGACAAATATCCCGAGGACTGTTCTAGTGGCTTTTCGCAGGTCAACTGAGAATTATTCGGATGATCTTGCAGATGTATTGGTGTTGTGTGGCCCCTGTCCATCAAGCCCCCTTGTTTTACCGAGTTCACAGCTCACCTCACCTAAGGTTAGCCTAGTGGTAACGAACCTTGATTAATCTGTCGATCAGGAGATTGCAGGGGCTCTTCAGGATCCTCTGGGATTATCAGGAGAATAGAGCATGGCCTATCAAGTTGCCGGGTATTCAGTCATGGCAAAGACGTATCATTGGATCGTCGCCATTCTGGTCTTAATCATGGTTCCGATGGGACTGGTGATGACGGACCTGGGACCTGGTGCCCTTCAGAATACGCTCTATTTCTACCACAAAAGCATCGGTATCCTGCTCTTCCTGCTTGTGGTTTTGCGCCTTCTCCAACATTGGATCACTCCCGCTCCGCCACCGCCTGCCTCCCTTGCACCAGTGCTTCGGATCGTCTCACGTTCAGTACACGGGTTGCTCTATCTCGTACTGATCGCAAACCCGATCCTTGGCTGGGTAGGGCTCTCTCTATACGGAGCACCTATGCCATTTTTTGGCTTGTTTGATCTGCCGAGTATCGTTCCGCAAAATCGTCCAGTTTCAGAAAGCGTTCTGGATTTCCACGCGACTGTTGGTGTTGTGTTTGCATGGTTGATCACGCTTCACATTTTGGGTGCGCTTTATCACTGGCTTATCGCTAAAGATGGGATTATTGAGCGGATGACAACGGCGCCCTATCAGAAGCCTAAAGAGTAATTTTGCAGTGCTGCGCATTTTTCACGCAAGCCTTTAAGGTCTTCAATACCTCGTCAATCGACGCACACAACATGCCGTTGGATAGCTCTGGGCGCTTGAGCATTGCAACAGGTATCTGTAGCTCACGAGCAGCCTTTACTTTACCGTAGGACGCAGATCCACCGCTGTTTTTGCTGATGAGCCAGTCTACTTTCAGCACCTTGAAAAGCTCGGCCTCTTCAAGCCAGCTTTCATTGGGCAGTCCTTCAATGTACTCCGCGTTTGGAAGCACTTCACTATCACTCGGGCCTTTTAAAGTACGGATTACAAAAATCAGATCTGGGCGCTTTTTCAGCGGTGCAGCAATCTTGGTACTGGCAGCAAAAAAGACCTTCGCGTTGGGTGGAATCAAGCTCAATGACTCTTCTACGTTATCTGCCGAATACCAAATATCATCATTGGCTTGCTCCCAAGCAGCTCGTTCAAAACGGAGCAACGGAATCGCAAGAGGTCTTGCTGCTTCGACCGCATTGCAGGATATTTGAGCGGCATAGGGGTGGGTTGCGTCGACGACGGCAGCAATGCCCTGAGTTTGCAAGTAGTTTGAGAGACCATCGGCGCCACCAAAGCCTCCGGTTCGTGTCGTCACTGACAGATCTGCTGGATTTTTGGTTACGCCTGCGAGTGACGCGATGACTTCGTACTCGGTATTTGCAACCAACACACCAATCAGCTTTCTGGCTTCTTGTGTGCCTGCGAGCACGAGGATTTTGGACCTCTCCAACATCAAAACTGCTCCAGTTTTGCAGGTTCTTTCGCTGGGACATGACCCAATACCTGACCTTGCCGATCGACCACGATAATCTCGACACTCACTGGAGCTCCGCAAAGGATGTTTAAGGCCGCACGCTGTGCTCTCTGCGCTATGACCTCTCCCATATGAATGTTTTCAGCAGCAGCTTTCTGAGCAATATGAGAGACTAAATTTGCCCTTCTTGTTTCCTCAAGGAGCTCTTTCGAAGCTCCGGCATGATCCAGCACATCTGCGAGGGCATCAAAATCGACTGCGGAGCGGGCTGAATGCAGGTCCATAGCGCCTTGTGCAAGCTTCGTCAGCTTTGCAATTCCACCGGAAATCGTTAGTTTCCGAACAGGGTGCGCGCGCAGATATTTGAGCAGGCCACCCGCGAAGTCTCCCATATCAAGATAAGCCTGCTCGGATAAATCTGGATAGTGGGCACGCAACACATCTTCTGAGGTTGCTCCTGTTGCAGCTGCGACATGGGCTAAGCCCGTGGCACGCGCAACGTCTACACCACGATGAATGGATGCTATCCAGGCAGCACACGAAAATGGCCGGACAATACCTGTTGTGCCGAGGACAGAGAGGCCGCCGATTATACCAAGCCGCGGGTTCATGGTCTTTTGAGCCAGCTCTTCGCCGTTTTGGATGGATATCTCAACATCTACAGCAAGAGTTACGCTGTACTCATCTGCCACTTGTTGCAGCTCACGGGTCATCATTTGGCGAGGCACGGGATTAATGGCAGGCTCACCAACCGGGATCGGCAGCCCGGGTTTCGTGACCGTTCCAACGCCAGGACCAGCGAGAAAGCGAATTCCGGTAACCTTTGGGTTGAAGGTCACTCTGGCCTGAATAAGCGCTCCGTGGGTTACATCAGGGTCATCACCAGCATCCTTGATGATGGCAGCTGATGCAGAATTTTCAGTCAGTTTTTCGAAGGCGAGTGCGAAGGATGGCGTATCACCACGAGGCAAGGTGATGCTGATCGGATCCGGAAAATCTCCAGACAACAAAGCTGTATACGCTGCCTTTGCCGCAGCGGTTGCACAGGCGCCTGTTGTCCAGCCTGTTCTCAGTTTTTTTTGCCCAGTTTCAGCCATCCGGCGACTATACAGATTTAGCGGGATATACCAAGCAGAAGGCTTTGGACTTCCAATTGGTTTCCAATTAAATTGCTACGCAAAATCACATAAATCATGAGAACCACTTGTTTGATATCTCCCTCCCCCACTTTGAATTTCCGGTGCTTGAAGCTGGATGGGTTTGGCTTGCTGGTGCCGGCCCCGGAGACCCCGGTCTGCTGAGCCTGCATGCCTTGAATGGCTTGCGGCAAGCAGATGTCATTGTCTATGACGCATTGGTGGATGAACGCATTCTTCAATTTGCAGCTGAAGGTGCTGAAATCATTTATGCTGGCAAGCGCGGTGGCAAACCGTCCCCCAAACAGTCCAGTATTTCGATCAAGCTGGTGGAGCTTGCAAAATCCGGTAAGCGTGTCATGCGCCTCAAAGGTGGAGATCCGTTTGTATTTGGCCGCGGTGGGGAGGAAGCTCTTGCGCTGGTGGATGCTGGAGTTCCCTTCCGTATCATTCCAGGTATCACAGCTGGCGTTGGCGGGCTCGCATATGCTGGAATTCCATCTACTCACCGAGGGATTAATCAAGCAGTTACGTTCCTCACTGGTCATGACCAGAATGGGGTTGCGCCTGATGAGCTTGACTGGGATGCTCTTGCCAAAGGATCACCTGTGATCGTGATGTATATGGCGATGAAGCATGTTTCTCTCATTACTCAGAAGCTTATGAGTGGTGGCCGACGTGCGGCTGAACCTGTTGCTGTCATCTGCAATGCCACACAGCAGAACCAACAAGTTCTGGAAACAACGCTTGCTTCTTGCGCTGAGGATATTGAAAGTAGTGGCCTTAAGCCACCTGCGATTGTTGTCGTTGGTGATGTGGTGAATTTGCGTGAGCAACTGAACTGGATTGAGCCAGTTTTTGCGCGCACCTCGCAAACCTCTCAATTGAAAGAAGAGCCTGTCTTATGACCATTGCGAAGGGTTTCGTTATTGCAGCGCCGTCTTCCGGGTCTGGCAAAACAACGATTACACTAGCGCTGTTGCGTGCTCTTCGTGATACCGGGCTTCGTATTGCCTCCGGCAAATCGGGACCAGATTACATTGATCCGGCTTTCCATAGTGCGGCTTCCGGGCGGCCATGCCTGAACTATGACGCCTGGGCGATGTCATTGGCGCAACTTTCACTCAACGCCACGGAGCAGGAAAAACACACCGACGTTGTGGTTGTTGAAGGAGCTATGGGACTTTTTGACGGTGCAGCTGATGGTTCAGGATCTGTTGCAGAGCTTGCGGTTCATCTGGGTCTGCCGGTCATTCTGGTGGTTGATTGCAAGTCTCAGGCTCAATCGGTCGCTGCCCTTGTCCATGGATTTCTTACATACCATCCGCACTGCCACATCAATGGCGTCATTCTCAACCGGGTCGGGTCTCCGCGTCATGAGCGCATTTTGCGGCGTGCGCTAGAGCCTTTGGATGTCATTGTCTTAGGCGCGTTTTATCGCTCAAAGAGATTGGAGTTGCCTGAGCGCCATTTGGGGCTTGTGCAAGCCAGTGAGCGTGAGGATTTAGAAGAGTTTCTGAATGCAGCTGGTGAGGTGGCTGCTGAAAGTGTGGATGTGCCAGCCTTGATGCGCCTCGCAAAAGTGCTTGCTATTCCTGCCCGGGAAAACAAAGAGCTGACAGGCATTTCTCATTTACCTCCGCTTGGGCAACATATCGCGATTGCTAAGGATATTGCCTTTGCTTTCAGTTACGAGCATCTGCTCAGTGATTGGCAGAGGCAAGGCGTTACACTTTCCTTATTCTCTCCGTTGGCAAACGAAGGCCCATCAGAAAATGCTGACGCAATCTTCCTGAGTGGCGGATATCCGGAACTTCATGCAGAACAGTTATCTCAAGCAGACATCTTTAAGCGCGGAATAAAATCTGCAGCAGCTGCAGACAAGCTCATTTATGGTGAGTGTGGCGGCTACATGGTACTTGGTGAAGCGCTGACAGATAAAAGTGGGCAGTCTCACGAGATGCTTGGTCTGCTACCGATTGAAACCAGCTTTGCGAAGAGAAAGCTGCATTTAGGCTATCGGAAGCTGAAGGCGACAGAGGCCGCAACGTCTGCTGGCTTCCCTTGGATGAAGCCACTGGGTGCGCATGAGTTCCACTATTCGACGCTGACGGTCAAATCAGAATCACCGCCGCTTTTTGATGCTCAGGATGCGGAGCATCACGATCTGGACCCTCTGGGCCATATCAATGGGCGTGTCATGGGGTCTTTCGCGCATGTGGTGGCAGAAAGAAGCGAAGAATGGTGGTCCGCTTCTTCCTAATTCCAGCAGTTACGCAGTCACCTTTGTCTTCTTCTTTGGACGAAGAACGTGAACGTGGTTGGCATCATAGAGCGCACTGTCTCGAAACTCTTTCCCTGCCTTCAAGGCTGGCCCAACGAAGATGAGAGCCGTTCTTGTGATCTTCGAAGCTTTTGCTTTTTCACGAATGTCCGCCAATGTGCCATGAATGAATGCTTCATCCGACCAGCCAACGCGGTAGGCGATGATCACCGGACAGTCTTCACCATAGAGCGGAGCCAGCTTCCGATAGATCTCTCCCAGATTTCTGACACTGAGATGGATTGCCAATGTAGCGCCAGAACGGCCAAGCGTTTCCAGATCCTCCCCCTCAGGCATGCCTGAGGACTTCATCGAGGTTCTGGTGACAATGATGCTCTGTGCGATCTCAGGGATCGTCAACTCGGTTTTCAAGGCAGCAGCAGCCGCAGCGAATGCGGGTACACCTGGAGTTACATCATACTCAATGCCCAGATCATCCAATCTGCGCATCTGCTCTGCTGTGGCACCATAAATAGATGGATCGCCAGAGTGAACTCTTGCCACATCCAGATCTTTTTCGTGAGCCTTCGCAATTTCGTCGATGATTTCATCCAGCGTCATGGAGGCTGTATCCATGACTAAAGCATCATCTGGCGCTGCCTCGACAATAGCGGGCGGCACCAATGAGCCTGCATATAGGCAGACTTTACATTTTTCGATGAGCTTGAGCCCGCGCACTGTAATGAGTTCAGGATCACCCGGCCCTGCTCCAATGAAATGAACCCTCACGTTGCTGTCTCCGTTTCTTTCTCTGGTGCATCAATCCTTTTGGCATATCCGCGTGGTGTGTACACAAAATGCAATGACTGGCCGTTGCCCCCCAAGCGGCTTTGGCTACATCCCACAATGACCGTGGTCAGCATGTCGACATCATCGACTTGCAGTTCCTTCAGCGTTGTTGTGGTGATGAGCTCATTCTCTCGCCCGATGTTGGATCCAAGAATAACCGGGGTATTTTCTGGACGGTATTCCAGCAACTTCTCCTGTGCCCAAGCCAATTGCGTACGGCGGCGCTTAGAGACCGGGTTGTAGAACCCAATCACAAAGTCACCGATTGCTGCACCTTCCAGCCGTTGCTGGATGGTTTCCCATGGAGTGAGGAGATCCGACAGCGAAATCGCGCAGAAGTCATGTCCCAGCGGCGCTCCGATGCGGTTGCTGAGAGCGATCATTGCGGAGATGCCCGGTGCAGATGCAACTTCAACGCGGCGAGCTGCATCGCTAACGCCGCCGTTATCCTGTGCGCGGTCTAGTAGTTCGAAGACCAGGGCTCCCATGGCATAAACACCGGAGTCTCCTGAACAGACCAATGCAACGTTGTGGCCTTGTCCAGCTCTTTCGAATGCGAAGCGAACGCGTTCTTCTTCTGCTCCCAACGGGAACGCATGGCGTTGCTTACCCCTGATCAGGGATGAGACGAGGTCGAGATAGAGGCCGTAGCCGACGACTTCATCTGCCTCTGCCAACCAACTGGAGGCTTCTGGCGTACGCCAAGCCTCCTGTCCCGGCCCGATGCCGATGACGTGCAGGCGACCTCTGGCTCTGCCGAGTTTCTCGTGTTTCACCGGAACCGGCGCTCTGGCAATAGCAACTGTGGCGTTTGCGGTCTTCTGCTTTTCCAGCACGAGTTCACCGGATACACCGACACCAGCCAATGCAGAGCCTTCGCTCACGCCGTGACACCCAACCTCGGCAAAGACCACGTCAGACGGATTTTGCAGACGATCTTTTTGTTCATTGAGTTCGTCAGCTGTGAACAGACGGAAAGGCTTATTGTAGCGAACAGCGAGCTTGTTCATGGCCACTTCATCGGCCTTCAGGTCAATACTCGCGAAAGCTGCGACAGCTCCCATCGAGATGTCTGCCTCTTCCAAGCCTTTTTGAAGTAACTCATCCAACTCCTCAAGAGAGCACCCTCGGGAACAGCCAAGACCGACAACGTGAGTTTGAGGATGGAACACGAGCTTTCCGTTGTGCCCATCATGTGGCTGCTCGGTTACAACAATTTCCAGTTCGGCATCATCTGCAACAGGAAGGTTGGCTGCCTCCAACCAGTCTGCTTGACCGGAGAGTTTTACGGTGTCACCTGCCAGCATATGCGCCATAACTGACTTGGCATCTGATGGATTGGCGAGCGTCCAGCCTTCTGGTGGATCATCCAGCGCAACACCAAATACAGTATCGCCGGCAGTTGTAATCGCAGCATGTCCTTGCAAGGCCTCTGCAATTTGATGAGCGAGAGCATTGGCGCCGCGATGTCCGCCGAGCAGTGGCACGACGCTTGAACCATCTTCTGACACCGCAATAACAGGGGGTTCGTTGCGCTTATCTCCCAAGACGGGCGCGAGTGCGCGGATGAGAATCCCCGCAGCACAAATACCGATGATTGGTGTTCCTGACTGAAACAGGGATCGCAGATGGTCCATCGGCTCTGAGAAGGACAGCTGGTAATCTACGTTTGGCTTGGAACCATGTTTTGCAAAGCCATGAATGAGGCTTTCATCCAGTACAGTGGAGAGCTTCTGAGCGGTTTTCAGAGCGACCGGGCTGATCACAACGATTGCGGGTGCAACGTCCATGCCTCTTCTCCCTTATAAACAATTATCATTGAAAAATACGGTGCCGTTTCATTTGGATAGTCGGCCAGACGGGCCACGACCATTTCCGGCAAGGTCGCGCGTTCGACGTATCCGGCAGCACCAAGTAAGCCCAGTTTTTCAAGCAGAGCTTTGACGCGCGGTAGATGGCGTCCAACCTTCATGATGACGAAGGCGTCGGACTGCTCAATACGGCGTTGAAGTTGCTCATCTTCCAGCGGACCGGGAATAATTGTCAGCACTTCATTGCGCGCTGCGAGGGGCCTGCCCAATGCAGCTGCACAGGCGTTGACTGATGACACACCCGGCACGATTTCACAGGAGAAGTCACCGCGCAGGCGCTCGTAGAGATACATGAACGAGCCATAGAGAAATGGATCGCCCTCACACAGGACAACAACATCTTCTCCGGCTTTCAATTTCACCGAGATCGTTTCTGCAGCTTGGTCGTAGATTTCCTTTGCAGGAAAACGTTCAACCTTCATCGGCATTTCAATCGGGACTTCTGTTGTTTCCTCTTGAATATACGGTGCTGCAATTTGTCGAGCAAAACTGGGCACTCCAACAGCAGCCGGGTATGCGATTGTTTTTGCAGAACAAATGAGCCGGTGAGCTTTTAGCGTCAAAAGCTCAGGATCTCCTGGTCCAAGACCAACGCCATAGAGCGTGCCAGTCATGATTTTACCAAGCTCCATTGTGTTACCGGCATCAATGGACGCCAACCTGTGAGACCGCCAATGGGATCGGCTCTGGAGATTGCTATACGGCTAAGGTCTCCGCCGTATTTCTTCCAGCCTTCGGCCAGCACTTGCTCTCCTTCCAGAGTCACAGCGTTGGCAACCAGACGACCTCCTGATGGTAGCGCCTCAAAGCATGTTTTGAGTATACCCTTTGACGTCAGGCCACCTCCAACAAAAATCGCATTTGGCTGCGGCAAATTATCAAGTGCCTCTGGGGCTTTGCCTTCAATAAGTTGAAGCGTAGGGGTTCCGAGAGCTGCAGCATTGCCACGAATGAACACATGCCGCTTTTCCAACGGCTCAATGGCAAGAGCCTTGGTGTCCTTTGCAGCCCGCAGCCATTCAATACCGATGGATCCGCTACCTGCGCCAATATCCCACAGAAGCTGCCCCGGAATAGGTGCAAGCTTGGCAAGCGTAACAGCCCGCACTTCTTGTTTGGTCATCTTTCCATCATGGCGGAACGCAGAATCCGGCAGGCCGGGGGTGCGCGACAAGACAGGCGTGTTTGGGATTGGTTTGGCTTCAATCGCAATCGTGTTCAGCTCAGCAGCTTGATCAGAATACTCTTCAGCTTCACAGCTTATAACTTTTTCCTGCGAACCGCCGAGATGCTCAAGTATTGTCAGGGTACTTGCCCCATACCCTTCATCAGCAAGTAGATCTGCAATCTCACCTGGAGCTGCGCCATTAGACGTGAGTGCGATGATGCGGGCGCCGGGATAGAGGAAACCGCGCAGGGTATCTAGTGGACGACCATGCAAACTGAGAGTTTCAACATTTTGCAGAGGCCAACCCAAGCGACTTGCAGCCAGAGAGAAGGCTGAGAGATGCGGGATGACTTCAATGTCCTCAGCGCTAAACTGACGATGAAGGGTTGCTCCGATACCAAACCACTGCGGATCACCCGTCGCCAACACCACGGTGTTTTGACCACGGTTTGCTGCAAGTTCTTCAATGCCTTTTGAAAGCGGGGATGGCCATGCTTTCATCTCACAACTGATGTTGTTTGCACAATACTGAAGAAGCTCCAGATGGCGCACTCCACCATAGATGCAAGAGGCAGCGCTCAATGCTGACTTTGCAGTTTCAGACAGGCCGCTGAATCCGTCCTCACCAATGCCGATGATTGTGAGCCAAGGTGCTGTTTGATCGCTCATTTTGATGTCCCCTGCACCTTTTCTTCAGGCAAGCCCGCCGCCATTGCATTGACTGCTGCTGCTGCGATTGCAGAGCCACCTCTGCGTCCCTGAAGCGTTAGGAACGGTATTCCGAGTGAGCTTGTCGCCAGCGCTTGCTTAGACTCTGCCGCCCCCACGAACCCAACGGGAAAGCCGAGAATAACAGCTGGCTTTGGTGCTCCATTTGCAACCATCTCAAGAAGATGAAATAGCGCAGTCGGGGCATTGCCAATTGCTATGACTGCACCTTCCAGATGCGGTCTCCAAAGTTCAACAGCAGCTGCTGACCTTGTTGTACCGAGCTGTTTTGCTAGCTCGGGCACTTCTGGTTGGTTCAAAGTACAAATGACCTGATTGCTTACTGGCAGATATTTGCGGATGATGCCATGAGCAACCATCTCGACATCTGTCAGTACGGGAGCACCGTTTCGCAGAGCCTCGTTTGCTTTGGTAACGACATCCTCAGAATATGACAAAATCTGAGGAATATCAGTCATCCCACAGGAATGTATCAAGCGGACTGCAACAGGCCTCAAATTATCTGGCAGGCTCTTTAAGTCAGCCTCTGTCCGTACGATGGAAAAGGACTGCCGATATATTTCGGCAGGGTCCCTAATGTAATCGTAGGATGCCAGAACCTCTGGAATCTCGTTCTGGCCCATTCTCAAGCATCGTCCTTCAACATGGATTTCGGTCCAAGCGGGTGATCTGCATGGGGGTACGGATGATGATGGTGATCATGTCCGTGGTCGTCACCGTGATGGTGGTGATGTCCATGCCCGTGGCTGTGATCATGGGAGTGACTTTGCGCGTGATCATGAGCATCCGCGCCCTTGCTGTCGCACTCTCCGGTACACGTCACATCACACAGCTTGCACTCTGCTTCGTCGCCTAAGCCTTCCACATGGTGATGGTGACTTTCCTGAGGCAGGCCGATCTCAGCCTCAAATCCAAGAACTTGTTCTCTGTATTTACAGAGCTGGCAGTTCATGTTGTTTGAACCCTGAACAATCTCCGTCACACGCTCCTGCATGGTGTCGATGACTTTCGGGTGATCGTTCAGATAGCCAGCTTTGATAAACTCAATATCCGGATGGCGCGCAGCAACTTCATCGGTGAAATTGTAAATACGCTGCACAAGAACACCGGTGAACAGGAAGTATGGGAACACAACAATGCGCTTGTAACCAAGCTTAACAGCGTGCTCCAAGCCCGGTTCAACGAGGGGGAATGTTACGCCAGAATAGCAGGTTTCCGCCCAGCCAAAGCCAAAGCCTTCCCACAACATGCGGGTGATTTTGGCAACGTTGGAATTTGCATCCGGATCTGATGCACCACGGCCAACCACCATAAGCAGGGTTTCTTCCGGCTTCACCTCAGGACCAGCTGCATCGATGGCTTCCTGAATGCGTGCGCCTGCAGCCTGTACCATGCGTGTATCGACGGCCAGTTCGCGGCCATATTCGATGGACACTTCAGGATGTTTGGCCTGATAGGTGTTGAGCACAGACGGAATATCATTTTTTGCGTGACCAGCTGCAAACAGCATCCCTGGAACTGCAAGAATGCGCGTACACCCCTGCTCGCGCAGATTGTCCAGACCTGAATGGATCACTGGATTTGCGAACTCGAGGTATCCATAGTCCACTGGAAGATCCGGAAATCTCTCACGCATACCTTTTGCAAGGCGAGCAAATTCGGCAACTGCACCTTTGTTTCGACTGCCATGTCCGCAGATCATGACGCCGAGTTTTTCTTCTGTTTTTATTGTCATTATGCTGGCTCTGCTTCTGTACCATCTGGGGAGAGAGCACCATCGCTCTCAGCATTTTCCGGCGAGTTCTCCTCAGAGGAAGAGGATCGTTTTTTTGCTTTGGCAGCCAGACCAGCGATGATTGCAGCGCCGGTGACTGCGGCTACGCCAATCCAATGACTGTGGCCAGCAAGCTCACCCAAATGTCCCGCATGTGCAAAGGCAGCAGACGAGGAAAGCCCCATCACTCCTGCGAAGAGCGCGGGCTTCAAAAAATAAGACATGTTCTATCTCCAACATGCAGCGGTGCCTTCCATTGCCATTGGCAACAGGGGTTTATCGCTGTCATTTAAGGAGACGTCGCAAAGACAATAGATGGACCAACGAAATAGAACATCAGCCGCGCACCATAAGTCCGCAGCTTCACACATTACTTCGTCAGACAGCTTCGATTCTGGCCCCCGATGTGGGTCGACCGCCCCCGAAATCCATTTCAGTCCGTCACGGGACGCCGTCCATAGTTTTACGAGGAGCAAGCTAGTTGGCGCCCCTAGAGATAGCAAGATGATAATTTGCGCAATTGGTCGATACCAGAGGTTTTCTTAGGTGCAAAAATACGGGTAACTTGATCGAAGTGTTTGACTTACACCTGCATCTGGCATTGCTATTATAGGCAAGGCCCTAGCCTATCACAGGGGTCGCTTTTGTGGAGAATGCGTTATGAAAAAAGAGCTTGTCCTCACCGTCGTTGCTGATGACCGCCCAGGTCTGGTTGGTGAAATCTCCAAGGTGGTTGCTGATCACAAAGCGAACTGGATCGACAGTTCCCTCTCGCGTCTGGGAGGCCAGTTTGCGGGGATTGTTCGTGTACATGTTGAAAAGGCACAGGCAGCAGATCTTTCAGCCGCTCTGACCAAGCTTGAGTCTGTGGGGCTTACCATTGGCATTCACGTTCACAACACGGGTGATGCGCCAGCAGGTGCTCATGCGCTTCTTCATATTCTGGGACAAGATCAACCCGGCATGATCAGCCGTGTCTCCAGCGTGCTGGCAGATCTTCATGTGAGCATTGAAACTCTGGAGTCACTGGTTGAACCGGGTTCCATGAGTGGTGATCTTATGTTCCGCGCAAATGCTCGCATTATTATTCCGCCACATCTGTCGCCAGCAGAAGTCTCTGAGGCATTGGAAGGTATTGCGGCTGATCTGATGATTGACGTTGAACTCAATGAGGCAGCAGTAGAAGAGGACTGATCTCTTACACGCATCACGTTGTTCTCAGATCTCTCCCGGGTAATTACGTATTTACCCTCGATCCCTACCGGGATTTACGCTAGATATGGCTGTTTGGTTCAATTCCCGGGGAAGATCTGATGCAAGACACTGTTCGGACGATTACAGCGCTTCGCGGCCATGTATTCCAATTTAGCGGCGATCCGTTCTGCGATAATCCGGCAGAGGCACTGACAGACTGGTCTGATGGGCTGGTTGTTACCGAAAACGGTAGGATTACCGCAGTTGGCGACGCGGCAGAGCTTATTAAGACGCTGCCAAGTGATGCTGTGGTTCATGATCACAGCGGCAAATTCATTCTGCCGGGCTTTGTGGATTGCCATGTCCATTATCCGCAGACAGAGGTTATTGCTTCCTACGGCGCTCAGCTGATCGAGTGGCTCAATACTTATACCTTCCCAGCTGAAGCCAAATTTGGCGATATTGACTACGCACGCCGTGCTGCCGACGTATATTTGCAGCAAAGCTTTTCAAACGGCATCACCAGTGCTTCCGTTTACTGCACCATTCATCCTGAGTCCGTGGATGCGCTGTTTGAGCAGGCTGCGCGATACAACATGCGCATCGCTGCCGGTAAAGTCATGATGGACCGCAACGCGCCAGAAAACCTGCGTGATACGGCGCAGACAGGTTATGATCAATCCAAAGCATTGTTGGAGAAATGGCATGGGCAGGGTCGTGCGCTCTACTCCATAACTCCCCGCTTTGCACCAACTTCTACTCCTGAGCAGATGGAAGCGACCGGAGCGCTCTGGAAAGAGCATCCTGAAGCTTTGCTACAGACCCATACTTCTGAGAACCGTCAGGAACTGGAATGGGTGGGAGAGCTATATCCTGAGCATCCTGATTACGTTGGCGTTTACGAACACTTTGGCTTGCTGGGAAAGGGCTGTGTGCTTGGGCATGGGATTTATCTGAATGATCGTGAAAAAGCGCTTATTCATGAAACCGGGACATCGATTGCGCATTGTCCAACCTCGAACACCTTTATTGGCTCTGGATTGTTTGATGTACGCGGTTCGCATTTTACACACGAGCCAATCACTGTAGGGCTGGCAACAGATGTGGGTGGTGGCTCCAGTTTCTCCATGCTGACCACAATGCGGACGGCCTATGAGGTTGCCCAGTTACAAGGCTACTCATTGCACCCGGTACAGGCCTATTATCTGGCGACGGTTGGTTCAGCCAAAGCGCTCTATCAGGAAAACCGGATCGGTAACATCAAAGTGGGTATGGAAGCAGATTTCGCTATTATTGACCCACTCTCAACACCACTGATCCGCCACCGCATGGCTTACGCCAATAACGTGATTGAGCAGCTGTTTATTCAGATGATCCTTGGCGATGATCGCGCGATTGCAGCGACTTATGTGGATGGTAAGCGGGTCTATTCTCAAGCAGGATAACGCTACGGTCAGAGCTGGTGATTGCATCAGCTCTGTTTTTCACTGTCGAGAGCACCTGCATCTTTTCCAAAGTACATAAAAGACAGCAGGTAGCAGAGCAGAGTGACAGCTGCCGCGGTGCCAAACACATATTCATAGCTTTCCGTGAAAAGAAAAATTGAGCTGGAGACAGACATTCCGATTGTGCCACCCAGCATTTGAGAGGTGATCATAACACCACTCGCCTGCCCCTTTTTCGTCAACTCAACCGAGTCCACTGATGACTTCATAGATGGTAGGAACAACAAGGGCATTGCAGCTCCCCATGCGAGTAGTGCCGGAAGCAGCAGCCAATAGTTATCCTGTGAGATAAAGACTGTTAGCCAAAGCGTAGAACTGGACAGCACCAGCAGCCCCCACATGGCCGGCGTACGAACACCAAACTTATCGACGCAAACACCACTCAAGCCAGCTGTTGCAGCATTCATCAC
The DNA here is from genome assembly GCF_001623165.1 of Pseudovibrio sp. WM33. Classification (NCBI taxonomy): domain Bacteria; kingdom Pseudomonadati; phylum Pseudomonadota; class Alphaproteobacteria; order Hyphomicrobiales; family Stappiaceae; genus Pseudovibrio; species Pseudovibrio sp. WM33. The sequence goes on along the minus strand of NZ_LMCK01000055.1, from coordinate 44,108 downwards.
GACTGCCGACATCAATGCCAAACCTGCAAAGAACGGAGCAAAGCCGAGTTTATCCTGAAAGTACAAAGCTCCAAAAATGAACATTGCAATCTTGGAATATTGCGCCTGAAAGACCACAAATGCCGCAACTGCGAAGGAAGGCTTCTTGAAGAAACGCACTTGAATGAGCGGTGCTTTTATATGCAGTTCATTCCAGAGGAAGATGGCTAACGCGGACACCCCAACAACGAATGACAAGACGATATCTCTTGATGTCCAGCCCCATTCCGGCGCTTGCATGATGGCCAGCACGAAGAAGAAAAGCCCCACAAGCAATGTGATGATGCCGAGCCAGTCAAATGAGTAATCCGAAAGGCTTTTATCCTGTCCGTGTGCAATGCGCCCTTTCAACGGAGCAAATGCGATAACCAAGCAGACGATCAGAACAAAGGGTGGGTTGATCCAGAAAATCCATCGCCAAGAGAAATAGCTCGTGAAGTAGCCACTCACGAGTGGCCCTGAAGACAGAAAGATAGTGGCGATTGAGCCGAACACGCCCAATGCAAAGCCTCTGCCTTCAGGTGGGAATATGCGTGAAATAGCAACAATGGGCAGAGGGAACATGATTGCAGCGCCAATCCCCTGCACTACACGCGCGCCTACGAGGAAGCCTCCGTTTGGAGCAAGACCACAGGCCAGCGACGCTAGACCGAAGATGATCATGCCAGAGAGGATGAGGTAATTGATGTTCACCAGATCAGCGAGTTTGCCACCCAGAGCCACCAAAGCTGCGAACATCAACAGATAGGAATTCACCACCCAATGGGCTTGAGTGAGTGTCATACCAAACTCTTCTGAGATGGTTGGCAGAGCCAGACTGACGACTGTTTCATCCAACAAAGCGAGCCCAAGGATGAAACTCATTGCAGCCAGCAGCATCCACCGATGCACAACGGATGGCATGCAAGTATCTTTGGGGGGATGTTGGAGTAGCTCCGTCATTGGCACTAGCACCTCGCAGGCTAGAGCCGACAGGCACAGCCATTTTCAAGAGTTTCTAGCTATCACAGAGGAAGGAAGACACCTAAGAGCGTACTTTGGTACACGCTTAGCAGGGTGCTAAGACTCAAGAGACAATTATGCCGATCTCTCGAGCCTCAGCTTCGTTAATTCTGGTTTTTATTCACCCAGAGCAAGACCTTCGCGGCGTGGATCTACGCCACCTTGCAGGCCATCTGCCGTGATCACAATTCCATGAAGGCCAGAATTGAGGTCGCGAATATTGGTTTTGTAACCCATGGCATCCAGAGCTGGCTGCAGCTTTTCAGCGGCGGTGCCCTTCTCGAGGTCATAGGTACCAAAGCGATTGACCAGATGCGGCATAGAGATCGCCTCCTGAATGTTCATACCCCAATCCAGGTTCGCAACCAGTGTTGTTGCAACATAGCCAATGATGCGGCTGCCGCCCGGAGATCCAACAACAACGAATGGTTTGTCGTCCTTCATCACGATTGTCGGAGACATGGATGAGCGCGGACGTTTGCCCGGCTCAACGCGGTTAGCAATCGGCACACCGTCACGATGCGTACGGAACGAGAAGTCCGTCAACTCGTTGTTGAGCAGGAAACCATTTGTCATCAGACGTGAGCCAAAGCCGTTCTCAATTGTGGTCGTCATGGAAACAGCATTGCCGTTTGCATCTACGATTGAGAAATGACTGGTTGATGGCAGTTCAATGCTCTCATCGTCAGCCAGCAACATGGCGTGATCCCAGGTTGGGTTCCCCGGCACCACCTGCTCTTTTGACAATGCTTTGTCACCACTCAGCAACTCTGCGCGCTCTTTGAGGTAAGCAGGCGCAACGAGGCCTTTGGTTGGCATTGGCACATAATCACTGTCCGCCATGTAGCGACCGCGATCAGAGAAGGCGAGACGGGATGCATCACCAATCAAGCGCCATGCATTTGGATCGCCTGAGTTCATGGAAGGCAGGTCATAGCTGTTGAGCTGACCGAGGATTTGACCAACAGTCAGAGCGCCAGAGGATGGTGGGCCCATGCCACAAACTTCAAAGGCGCGGTATTCTGCACAAACAGCGGCACGCTCTTTAGTTTTGTAGTTTGCCAGATCCTCAAGAGCCAATTTACCCGGATTGCCCTTAGCGGACTGAACAGTCTCAACGATGGACTTTGCAATATCTCCGGAATAGAAGCCGTCCGCTCCATTTTGAGAAATTGCAGTCAGTGTCGCTGCATACTCTGGGTTTTTGAGCAGGTGCCCAACTGGCAAAGGAGTGCCACCCGGCAGGAAGTAGTTTTTCGTTGTTTCGAAACGAGAGAGGCGCTCTTGATCATTGGTGATCAAAGCGTTCAGGCGTGGCGAAACTTCAAAGCCGTCTGTTGCGAGTTTGATGGCAGGTGCAACCAGATCTGCCCATGGCAGAGAGCCCAAATTCGCATGAGTATCATACAGCAGCTTTACTGTGCCTGGCGTTCCTACAGAAAGGCCGCCAACAACTGCATCATAGAATTTGAGCGGTTCGCCGTTTTCGTTTTGAAACAATTCTGGTGTTGCGGATACAGGCGCTGTTTCACGACCGTCATATGTGGTCAGCTCGCCCGCTTCTGCGTCGTAATAAACGAGGAAAGCGCCACCGCCGATCCCGGAGGATTGAGGTTCAACCAATCCCAACATGAGCTGCACAGCAACCATTGCATCAATGGCGTTTCCGCCAGCTTTCAAAACATCAAAACCCGCTTTTGACGCATGAGGGTTTGCAGCAACCACCATAAACTTCTGTGCGGTTACCATTTGCTTGTCGGAGATGCCGCTTGCCATTTCCGGCGCAATACTGTCCGCCGCCTCCTGCGCTTGCGCAGGTAAAGCAAGCCCTGCTGCCAATACGGCAGAGACCCATAGTTTCTTCATTATTTTCCCTCCTGAAGCGGGCAAATTCCCGCTGATTAGACTAGCTCTTCAAATTCACTTTCATTCTTCAATGCAAAATCCAAAATTCCACGCACATGTTCCGTGGTGCTATCAATGACCGGAGCTGAAATATCCTCCTGTCCCACCAACAGTCCAAGCTCTGTGCACCCCAGAATGACACTATCTGCACCTTGGTCCTGTGCTTTTCTGACAATCTGCAAGAGTGTGCGGCGAGAATCCTCATTAATCTGGCCCCGACACAACTCATTATAGGCGATATCATGGACGACGGCTTGCCCTCCATTGTCAGGGATCACTACCGATAATCCGTAGTTATCCTGCAATCTTCTGATGTAAAAATCCTGTTCCATAATGTAGCGCGTTGCAAGCAAAAGTGGTTTCCTGCGTTTTACCTTTTGAATGGCATTCGCAGTTGTTTCAGCAATATGAATGAATGGGATCGTCAAACCATCCTGGATGTAGGAGGCGACTTTGTGCATTGTGTTCGCACAGATCACAATGCAATCAGCACCGGCACCTTCTAATTTCAGCGCCGCCTGTTTTAGCAGGTTACCCGCTTCTTCCCACTCTCCGTGTGCAAGAAGCAACTCGATCTGAGAAAAATCAAAAGACCATAAAACCAACTCAGCAGAGTGGAGTCCGCCAAGCCGTAAACGTGTTTGCTGATTAATCAGTCTGTAATAAGTAGCAGTGCTCTCCCAGCTCATTCCTCCTAATAAGCCAATCGTTTTCATATATTCCTCGACATGCAATACTCGTCGTAGGAACTATGTTGGCAAATTGCGCCGACTTAGAGAAGGTCGTTTTTTGTGCAATTGAGCTGGGAGACCTAATTTAAGGCACTCTGCAGGTGATGTCCTCGCCGTCTTTCGCTTCACAACATGACCATTCGGTGTAATCTTCCAGGCATGCCTCACCACCTACAGAGCGGCGATTGCAGAGCTTATTCGTCTGGAAGGTGTAGCGATCATCCGCATCGATATCAGTAAATCTATGAATGGGTCCGTTGGGAGCCTCCGGTCCAATTGTGACCTGAACTTCGCAGAGTTCGGTATCAGTGGTATCCAGAGTGATAGATGTCGCATTCGCTTTCTGACCTAGCGCTAACACTAGGAAAAGAGCCGAAAATACGAAGAGGCCAAACCAGAGGGGGCGCTTAAAACACAGGGACATTATCTTCACCTTTAGTATTTTTCTATTAAAATTGAATAGAAATTACCTATTCAATTCCGAGGTAAAGGTAGCTATCGCCGGTAAACTTAAGCCGCAAAGTGGACGATGAATTTTCATAAGATTACAGTAAAGTAACCTAGGATAATTCTATTGCCACTTAGTCATGTTCACGCCGGGATCAATTCCTAGTGTATTAATGCCGCGAGCAGCAATTTCTTTGAGCATATCCGCTTTGTTTTGCATATCTGCATAAAATGGAGGCACCGGCGGTGCGATAATTCCACCCATCCGAGTCACCTTGAGCATCGCCTCCAAATGTCCCTCATGCAAAGGTGTCTCACGCGGGACGAGAACCAACTTGCGGCGCTCTTTGAGCACAACATCAGCAGCACGTGTGAGCAGGTTGTCTGAGAAAGAATAGGCCACACCTGATAGTGTACGCATGGAGCATGGCGTGATGATCATACCGTCAGTGTGGAACGAGCCGCTTGCAATAGCGGCTGTCATTTCATCAGGTGCGTAGGTGATGGATGCAAGCGCTGTAAGCTGCTCAACACCATCCTTGCCAAACTCATGTTCGACAGAAGCAACAGCTCCTTTTGAATGCACCAGATGCGTTTCGACACTCAGCGCTTTCAGGATTTCCAGCGTTTTCAGAGCAAGTTGAGCTCCGGATGCGCCCGATACTCCGACAATGATACGCTTCGTCATGCAGCCTACTCACTTCCTTCAGGAGAATTCTTTATCTCTGAAGGGGTGATAGCATCCTTTGGTTGATCCTGGTTTTGTTTTTTAGGCAAGCCACCGGGGAACAGTTCATCCCAGCGATCTTCAACCTTCTTGGTCAGCTCTTCCGGCATACGCATCACTTCTGGCCAGTCAGTGCGCGTTTCTGATCCGATTTTGGTCGTTGCATCAATACCAAGTTTGCCTCCCAGACCCTCCAAACCAGATGCAAAATCCAATGTGTCGACAGGCGTGCGATCCAGAACAACGAGATCACGAGATGGGTCCATGCGGGTGGCAACGGCCCACATCACATCGCTCCAGCTTCTGCAGTCTATGTCTTCATCAACGGTGATGATCAGCTTGGTCATGGTGAATTGAGGCAGCAGCGACCACATGCCCATCATCACGCGGCGTGCCTGACCGGGATAACTTTTTTTGATCTTGAGAACTGCAATTCGATAGGAACACGCCTCAGGCGGGAGCCATAGATCGACGACCTCTGGAATTTGTTGTTTCAGCAATGGCAAGAAAACATCGTTCATAGTTTCAGACAGGACTGCAGGTTCGTCTGGCGCTCTGCCGGTGAAGGTGCTCATGTAGACTGGATCCTTGCGGGCGCGGATACCCGATACTTTGAAAACTGGGAACTGATCAGGGTCGTTGTAGTAGCCGGTGTGGTCCCCGAATGGGCCTTCCTCAGCTGTTTCTAATGGTTCAGCAAAGCCCTCCAGAACGATCTCAGAGGATGCTGGCACATGCAGGTCAACGTGCTTACATGGGATCAGCTCTGGTCGTCCGCCGGACAAGACACCGGAAATCATCAGTTCGCTTACATCGGAGGGTGTTGGTATGACAGCTGACAAGATTGTTGCAGGATCTGCACCGATGACAACGGCAACCGGCATACGCTCGCCACGAGCCTGCCAGAGGCGATGGTGGGCTGCTCCACCACGCATGGTGAGCCAGCGCAGGATTGCTTTGTCTTTGCCGATGACCTGCGCACGATAGATACCCAGATTGTACTGAGAGGGATCATCTTTTCCCGGTGGACGCGTTATGACAATGCCCCATGTGATCAGCGGGCCGGCATCGTTTGGCCAACACATCTGCACAGGGAACTGTTCCAGATCAACCGGCATGTCTATCAGTGGAGATGACCGCAAGCGTTTTGGACGAGCTGCCCAAGCTGCCTTAGCAACAGGTAGCGCATCGATGAAGCCTTTTAGGCCCTTTGGCGGTTGCGGCGAGCGAAGATAGGCCAGAAGTTCACCTAGGGCCGGAAGCTCATCTGGTGCACAGCCGAGCCCTAGAGCGACGCGCTCTCGCGTGCCGAACACATTGGTCAGAAGCGGCATATTGCTGTGCGTTCCCGAACATGTGATCGTATTATCAAACTGAAGCACGGGACCGCCCTGCTCAATCACCTGACGATGGATTTCTGTCGCTTCAAACTGAGCTGAGACCGGCGCCTTTACTCTCACAAGCTCCTGCTGTGCTTCCAATACATTGAGAAAGCTGGAGAGTGTCTCGAACTTCTTTTCGGTACGCCAATACATGCCAATTCCAGATTACTAGGCAAACTCGGGATCTGTTCGCTGGGTTAACACACATTTGAAGGGTGTTGTCGCTCTGGTCCTTGACCTCCATCAATGATGAGTTCCGCTAGGATTAATAGGAGAGGATACTGATCAGTGGAGATTAAAGTATGTTCTTTAAACCGGACCGAGGCCTGTTTCCTCCTGCCCTGCAAAAAGCTCTCGGCATATTGCCGGTTCCTCCGCTTGGCTTTGCTCTGACCCGAGCTGTGCGTCGGCTTGCCCATAATCGCCCAGACCTCTTCGAGCGTTTGGACACATACAAACGCACGCATTTCATAATCGACCCGATTGATATCCCGCATGTCTTCCGCATGATCCCGAATGGCGAACATGCAACGGTTGAGATGTTCAAGCGTAAAGATGCGCCTGATGGTGCGGCGCGTATTTCTGGACCACTCATCGTCTTGTTGGGACTGGTTGATGGCACCTACGATGGTGATGCCGTTTTCTTTACCCGCGATCTGGTGATCGAGGGTGACACGGACGCTGTGCTTGCGCTTCGCAACACCATGGAGGAAGCCGATCTCTCTCCTGCTGAGTTCCTTGGTTTCAATGGTCGCCCACGTGAAGTCGTGGATGGAGCGACCAACAAGACATTAGATCATCTGCGCCGACTACTCGACGCACCAACTGCCACTTCCTGATTGCCGCTGCAGGGTGAAGGCGCCCTGCGCGAACCAAGTGGTTCACTCTGTTATTTTCTGGAAGGTGTTTTATGCTTGGACAGCGCAACGATAATAATCCGTCACTGGAGCTTGTTTGCCCAGCCGGTACACCAGCTGCTCTTAAAGCCGCCGCAGAAGCGGGCGCACACAGCATTTACTGCGGTTTGCGCAACGAAACCAACGCTCGAAACTTCCCCGGTCTGAATTTCTCTGAAAAGGAGCTGAATGCCGGGGTTCGCCTCGCTCACAAGCACGGTTCGCACGTTCTTGTTGCTGTGAACACGTTTGCCCGGGCGGGTGACACACACATCTGGAAGCGCGCGGTTGATGCTGTTTCTGCATCTGGTGCTGATGCGATCATTGCTGCCGATATTGCAGTGCTTGACTACGCACAAGAGAAGCATCCGAACCTGCGTCTGCACCTTTCCGTACAAGCTGCTGCGGCAACACCGGAGTCAATCAGCTTTTATCAGGATACCTTTGGCGTGCAGCGTGTGGTTCTTCCACGTGTCATGTCCGTTGAAGAAATCGTCAAGCTCAATAAAGAGGTCACGGTCGAGACTGAAGTCTTTGTGTTTGGCGGCCTATGCGTGATGACGGAAGGGCGCTGCGCTTTGTCTTCATACGCTACAGGCAAGTCTCCAAACCTGACTGGCGTTTGCTCCCCTCCAGGCGATGTTTCTTACGACGAGGACGGCAGCAATCTTTATGCCCGTCTGGGCGGCTTTACCATTGATGGTTTTGGTGAAGGCGAAACTGCTGGATACCCAACGCTTTGTAAGGGACGCTTTAAAGCAGAGGGAGAAACCTCCTACCTGTTTGAAGACCCTGTTAGCCTGAATGCTGCAAGCTTGTTGCCGCGCCTTCAAAAAGCAGGTGTGACCGCAGTTAAGATTGAAGGTCGCCAGCGCGGTAAAGCCTACATTTCACAGGTAGTGAAAGCCTTCCGTGCAGCTGTTGATGCCATGGATGCAGGCGGCAATGCGGAAGAAGAAGTTTCAGCCATGTTGAGCGCAATGACAGAAGGTGGACGCGAAACCACCGGCGCCTACAAAAAGATCTGGAGATAAGGACCAATCATGAGCAAGATCGAACTTTCCATTGGTCCTAACTTCTTCAACTGGTCCAACGAAAAACTCGTCGACTTTTATGCGCGTGTAGCAGATGAAGCTCCAGTTGAGCGCGTTTACATTGGCGAAGTTATTTGTGGCAAACGCATGCCGTTTAACGACAAGGTGTGGCCTGAGATTTATGAGCGCCTCACCAATGCAGGTAAAACAGTTGTCTTCTCAACGATTGCGCTGCCCGTCACCATGCGTGATCGTAAGTCCATCAATGCCCTTTCAGCAGATTGCGAACTGGTAGAAGCTAACGATATTGCGAGTGTTCATAAACGCTCTGGTGAACCTTTCGTTGGTGGGCCGTTCCTCAACATCTACAATGAGCAGACAGCGAAGGTTCTCATAAACCTGGGTATGGAAACGTTCTGCCCGCCCGTTGAACTGCCGATCAAGTCTGTTGAAGCGATTGCGCAGGCTCTGCCAGATCTCACCATCGAGCTGTTTGCATTTGGTCGTCTGCCACTGGCTGTCTCTGGTCGCTGCTACCATGCACGCGCTCACAAGCTGCATAAAGATAACTGTCAGTTCATCTGTGACCGTGATCTTGACGGCATGGATGTGACGACACTGGATGATCAGAAGTTTCTTGCAGCGAATGGTATTCAGACACTGTCTCACAGTGTTCAAGCCATCACGCTTGGCCGCGACGAGCTTTTGACAAAAGGCGTTGGCCGCTTGCGTCTTTCACCGCATGATATTGATATGATTGCGATTGCCGAGATCTATCGTGATCTTGTTGACGGAAAGATTGAAAGTACCGAGGCCGTAGCACGTCTGCAAACACAACAGCTGCCAGGTGCGCTGGCAAACGGATATGTGACCGGAAAACCCGGACACCTCTGGGAAGCAGACTAAGATTTCAGGAAAGGCGGGGCTTCGGTCCCGCTTTTAGTTTGACGGGACCATTCCGCTCATCACGTCAAAGATCATTTTACAGATTTGCTCTGCGGCCTCAGCACGCAAGCTTTTCTGAAACTCGACAGCTTCCGCCGCTTTGCCTTCTTTGATGAACTTCAACAGCTCCCAATGCTCTTGCGCGGAGTTGACAGGGGCACCATGCGCTTTCAGCAGCATGTTGCGTGCGCGTTGCGATCTGTCCCAGAGCTGTAGGAAGACAGTTTCCAGATGCACGTTGCCGCTAAACTTGACGACATCCTCGTGAAACTTCTTGTCAGCAGATGTCCAAACGCTGAGGTCTCCACGTTCAAGTGAGAGATCCATCAGGGTAACAGAGTCCTCCAGTGCACGCGCCTGCTTTTCGCTAATTGGCTTTTCAGCAAGCTTGCGAATGGCAAGTCCTTCAACAACTTCAAGGATCTCATAGATCTCTGAGATATCGCCGACGGTGATTGGAAGAACGCGCATACCCTGACGCGGGCGCATTTCCACGAGCCCGTCTTTCTGCAGCATTAGCATGGCCTCACGCACTGGCGTACGGCTCATTTCCAGCTGGGTAGCCGCTTCCTGCTCGAGCACCTGCGTACCCGGACCGAGCCGGTTTTCGAGGATTGCTTGCTTCAGTTTGCGATAAGCGATGGAGACGTTAGACGTGGACGAAGGCATTTCCAAAAGGTGAGTTCGAGTAAAGATCGTTTTTCTCTATCACCCCCCTTCTGCATTGTCGATATTTCCGCTAAGTCATGATAAATTGCATTGCACATATAAAATTAATTTTATCTATAGAACCCATAGGGTTCGGCCATTTACTCTAATCAGAATTGATTATTTAAAACCACGCTTAATCCGTGGGTTATCCCTGCCAAAACGTGACTGCGTAATACACAAACAGGTATCGGGCAACTTTGCCGATTGCGACCAGCACCAGAAAGTTCATGAATTTCATGCGCAAAGTGCCGGCAATGAGTGTGAGTGGGTCGCCAATGATTGGCACCCATGCGAGCAACATTGAGGCTTGTCCATATCGCTTAAACCAGCGCACAGCTTGCTTGAATTGATGCTCTTTTACCGGGAACCACGACCGGTCTTTATAGTGAGACAGAAAACGTCCGCAATACCAGTTGAACACTGAGCCGGCGACATTGCCCAGCGAAGCCGATGCGATCAAGATCACCGGATCCCAGCCTCCCGCTAGTAACAAGCCGCTGAGGACTGCCTCTGATGAGCCCGGAGCTAGCGTGGCAGCTAGAAATGAAAACGCAAACAAGCCACCATAAACACCAAGAGCCACGAGCATCTTAAGAAAAACTCCAAATCACTTGAGCAGTAATATTTCACAGCATATTGAGCCATCCTCCTGTGCACGCTATGAAGGGGCTCGTTTTGCTTGAGCGCATTTTTCCGATCAATTGCAACTAATTAAATGGAAAGCGCTGAAGGAGCTCTATGCTAACACAAACAATTCGGAAATAAGGCATTCCGACTAGTTCTGGGGGAGAACATGGATAAACAACAGAAAATAAGTGTTGTCGACATGCATACAGGCGGCGAGCCGCTTCGTATTGTAACCGACGGCTATCCGGAGATCCCCGGCGACACCATTTTGGCAAAGCGTCGCTATGCACGAGATAACCTTGACCACCTCCGGCATTTTTTGATGTTTGAGCCTCGTGGTCATTTCGATATGTACGGCGCGATCCTCGTTGAACCGTCTCACCTGGATGCTCATTTTGGTGTGCTCTTCATTCACAATGAAGGTTACAGCACCATGTGTGGTCATGCGGTGATTGCTCTGGGGCGATACGCAATTGATCATGGGCTGGTTGAGGCCAAGTCGCCCATCACTGAAGTGCGCATTGAATGTCCTTGTGGGTTGGTTGTTGCTTCCGTCGAGGTCGATAACGGTGTTCCTGATGCAGTCTCCTTCCATTCCGTGCCAGCATTCCTTCACTCCCGCGACGTGACGGTTGATGTGAAAGGCATGGGTGAGCTGACCGTCGATGTCTCCTATGGAGGCGCATTTTATGGTCTGGCGCCTGCTTCTGCGTTTGGCTTGGATGTACAGAAATCCCGAACACGTGATCTGGTTGATGCTGCAAACGCCGTTAGCAATGCTATCCGTGCAGCAGTGACGCTTCAGCATCCGGATGATGCTGATCTTGCATTCCTGTATGGAACTATCCTGACAGATGGAAATGACGCTTACAGCGCTGACCCAACTGCGAACATCTGCGTGTTTGCTGACAGCCAGGTAGACCGCAGCCCAACCGGGTCCGGTGTAACCGCACGATTGGCTGCACAAGCCGCTAAGGGTCTGATTAGCAAAGGGCAGACGCGGCGATTTGAGAGCCTGATTGCAACAAGCTTTGAAGGCACTTATTTCGCGGATGCCAAATGCGGACCACATGATGCAATCATCGCGCAGGTAGCAGGCAAAGCACATTACAGCGGAGAAGCAACCTTCTGGCGGGAAAATGATGACCCTGTTGGTAACGGCTTCCTGCTGAGATAACTCTCTGTAGTTTTTCAGGTTTCGATGAAGTTTCGAAAAATAACAGGCTCCGCTTTCTCACCAGAGAGCGGAGCCTGTTGTTTTTTGCTGGAAATGCCTGCGGGTTAAAGCTAGAAAATACGAAGAAATTCAAAAAGATAACCGAAACTTTTCGGTAGCAATCGGGGGTGATCAGCAATGGCAGTTGATCCTAAGCGTTTTCTGAGTGGCCTGTTTCATGCGGCCATTGAATCCGCTCAACCTGAGAAATGTATCCCGAAGTTCTTACCTGACACTCCCAAAGGACGGCTCATCGTTATTGGTGCAGGGAAGGCCTCTGCAGCCATGGCACGGGCCGTAGAAGATAACTGGCAAGGAGATCTCAGCGGTCTCGTAATCACTCGTTATGGCTATAACGTTCCCTGCAAGTCCATCGAAATTATTGAAGCTGCGCATCCAGTGCCTGATGACGCGGGATTGGCTGGTGCCAAGCGCATGTTGAAGCTTGTTTCTGATCTTTCTGCTGATGACACAGTTCTCTGCCTCATTTCCGGTGGCGGTTCTTCGCTCCTACCTTTGCCGTTTGAGGGGCTTTCGCTGGAAGACAAGCAGTGCATCAACAAGGAGCTGTTGCGGTGTGGCGCTACGATCAGCGAAATGAACTGTGTGCGGCGACATCTCTCGCAGATTAAAGGGGGACGTCTGGCTGCTGCGTGCCATCCTGCTAAAGTGATTAATCTACTGATCTCCGACGTTCCGGGTGATGATCCGATTAACATTGCGTCTGGCCCAACGGTTGCAGATCCAACCACGTGCGCAGATGCGATGGCGATTGTGGAGCGGTATAAGATTGGGTTGCCTGTAAGAGCATTGGAGGTTCTTGAAAGTGGCGTTGGTGAAACACCGGATAAAAGCGACCTGCACCTCGGATCTGTTGAGACGCATATGATCGCTACACCGCAGTTGGCGCTGGAAGCCGCAGCATCTGTTGCCGAGAAACAAGGTGTTCCAGCTTATATATTGGGTGACAGCGTTGAGGGTGAGGCTACGGATGTAGGTATTGTGATGGCCGGGATTGCCAAGCAGGTTGCCTCGCATGGACAGCCGTTCAAAGCCCCTTGTGTGTTGCTTTCTGGTGGTGAGACGACAGTCACGCTCAAGGGCAATGGTCGTGGAGGGCGGAATGTGGAGTTCTTGCTCTCACTGGCGGTTGCATTAGATGGCCAGCAGGGTGTCTACGCGCTCGCTGGAGATACAGACGGTGTTGACGGGATTGAGGAGATTGCAGGGGCTTACTGTGATCCCTCTACCCTACAAAGAGCCTGGGGCAAGGAGATCAATCCGCGGCTGTCACTTGCTGACAATGACGGGCACGGGTTCTTTGAAGCAATTGGCGACAGCGTCATCACTGGCCCAACTCTGACAAACGTGAACGATTTTCGTGCGATCTTGATAAGATAGTGCCCGAAGCTCTTTAAGTCTCTGCGAGCCTCGGGCAACAAATTAAGGACCCCAGGCTCTGACGCCCTCAACTTTTATTGGACGAACGCGAGCACATCCCTGACTCATAAGGGTACGTTCAACATCTGCATTCGAATATTCACGACCTTGAATCGCAGGAACTCTAACAGTCCATGGACCTGCCGCCGCTACAGGGTTCTCACCTTCAATCCGTGTTCTGTTGGGCAGACATCCCAAGATATAGTTGCGCATGGTGTCTACAACTGGGTTACGCCCCCTGCCACCAAATCGGAATTCAAGTACGTGATCGGATGCAGCATACGCAGGTGTTGTTGGCATCGCTGTCAGCCCAGTTACAATAATCAGCGCTGTAATGTGGCAATATTGTCTTAGTTTCATTTTTTTCTTCTTTATTCTGTTTAACAGACAGAAGCATTTTGCTTCGCAAGCTAAGACGAGTAACGCTGACTTTTGTGAAACTAGATAAGCTTACAACACGCCAATACGATTTCAGATAATGTAGATCATTCGCAATATCGATCAGATCGTTCAGGGCAGTAGACGTTTAAGCACCTCTCATCCATAATTGGATGATGCTTGATACGCTCAGTGACATCCTCACCCGCCTTTCCGTCAAAGGCACGCTTTACTTCCGCACCTCCTTTACGATGCCGTGGGGCGTTGCCGTGCCTTCCTTTGAGAATGTAGCCCGCTTTCACTTTGCCCACCGAGGGGATTGCATGGTGCGGGTGAAGGAGACCGGCAAGAAGGTGTTGCTCGCTCAAGGTGACTTGTTGATCGTTCCTCATGGTGCTGCGCATGACATCTATTGCGGGCGCTCTGAAGAGGAAGTCATCCTGCCGCTGGATCGTGTTCTGGAGCTTTCCGGTTACAACGGCGAAGGTGTGTTGGTTTACGGCGGAGAGCAGGATAAACGTGAGACGCAATTAATTTGTGGTCACATCTCGCTAGCTCGCAATGCTCGCCATCTCATCTTTGATCAGCTGCCTGATTACATCCATATATCAAACTACGGTGAAGCTGCTGGGCGTTGGATGGAGGCTACACTGCGGCTGATCGGAGATGAAACACATGGCACGCGCCTTGGCGGTGATCTGATCGCACTAAAAATGACTGAGGTTTTGTTTGCTCAGGCACTGCGCAGTTTCATTGAGCAGGAAGGTGAAAAGCACCTCGGGCTTGCCGGGTTTGCTGATCCGCAGTTGAGTAGAGCGCTGGCAGCCTTTCATAAGGCGCCTGCGCGCGAGTGGAGTGTAGAGGGTCTAGCGCGGGAGGCAGGTCTTTCGCGAACAGGATTTGCGACGCAGTTTTCCAGCAAGATGGGCCTTACGCCCATGCAATACCTGACCAGTTGGCGCATGCAGATTGCTCAGCAGGGCTTGGTTGATGATCAGATGAGCGTGTCTGAAGTGGCAGCGCTTGCCGGGTATGCTTCTGAATCTGCATTTACGCGGGTTTTCAAAAAGGAAGTGGGTTTAACACCAGCAGCGTATCGCACATCTCATTGAATAAAATCAGCTTAATTGTTCCATATTGATATCCATTCTGAACGATCTGCATATTTCTTTGAACGTCCTGAAATTGAGCAAAACGGGGGCTTCTCCTAATCTGACTGTGCCTAAAACGAAAGACCGACACAGTCAAAAAGGAACCCTGTCATGTCCCTCCGTTTCGTTACAAAAAGCATCCATGCTTATCTGGATTATCCCGTTGCCTTTGCGTTGATCGGTTTGCCCTTCATTCTTGGTCTTGGAGCAGCCAACCCATTGGCACTCTGGCTATCGGTTGGCACAGGCGCAGCAGCGTTGATCTTGACGCTTCTGACAGATCATCAGTTCGGTGTGCTCCGTGTGCTGCCTTACAGTTTACATCTGGCCGTTGATGGAGCAGTTGGTGCGCTCTTCCTGTTGGCTCCTTTCCTCTTCGGCTTTACCGGCCTGGACGCCGCTTACTACTTCGCAAACGGCTTGGCGGTTGCGATTGTTGTGAGCTTGCACAAACCAGAGACTGAGATGGCAACAGCTTGAGGCAAAGCCCTCCACTGCTTGCCCAGCCAATAAACCGCAGGTGTCTGAAAGAGGCCTGCGGTTTATCCCGTTTTTGCTGAAGCTCTTGCCAATGCAAGTTCGGAATAGCCTTTCCAGAAACTGTATTGCATCAGGAACAAGCCAACGCGATAAATAAAGTCCGCGAAGATTACACCTGCCAGTCCGGAACTCATTGAGACGCCGAATACATAAGCCAGTGGCAAGAATATAAGCCATTGCGTGATTGCTGAGACTGTCCAGGCTCGCCCGAACAGTTG
Source organism: Pseudovibrio sp. WM33 (assembly GCF_001623165.1). NCBI lineage: Bacteria > Pseudomonadati > Pseudomonadota > Alphaproteobacteria > Hyphomicrobiales > Stappiaceae > Pseudovibrio > Pseudovibrio sp. WM33. The sequence continues at coordinate 28,719 of NZ_LMCK01000055.1, read as the reverse complement.
GGCACCTTGCAGAACATAGTTCATCACTGCTCCCGCAATGTTGATTGGCAAGATTAAGCAGGAGAGAGTGAACACCATAATGAGTTGCGGTTCATCCAATGCTTCTCCCAGCAAAAGGGTCAGGACATCCTCAGAGAGCACCATGACGAGCAGAGCGTAGATCACAATGGGATATGCAGCACCTGAGATCATCTTCAGACCAACCTGTTGGGCTCCCGACAGGTCTTTTGCCCCAACTGCCTGACCTACCTGACTGATCGCGACGCTTCCCAAAGCATTTGCCACATAAATCGGGATGAGTGTTGCCTGAGTGATAACCTGATAGACGGCCAAAGCTAAAACACTGAGATGCCCGACAATCCAGTAGCTTGAAAAGATCCCAAGAGCGTAGATTGTGCTTTGAGAGGCTGACAGGATTGCCTTCCTCAAAATCTCGATGATCAAAGGCACAGACAAGACTCCAAGCCTCAGTTTTTGCTGCGAGATCTCTTGTAGTGCTGCTGACACATAGAAGACCGCTGCAAGCGCAAATGCGATAAACGTACCGAACCCAACTCCTGAAATTCCCAGTTTAGGAGCTCCAGCCCAACCGAATGCCAGCATGACAGTTGCAACGGCATTCACGATCTGCGTTCCAATGCCGATGTAGGAGACGGTCCACGCTTTGCCGACAGCAATAAGGAGACCGCGGGAGGCTCCGCACATATAATAAAACGGCGTCGCATAGAGGAGGAATTCCAGGTATCGCCTTGAGGCTTCTCTAACCTCAGCGTCCGGATTCATAAAAACAAGTATGTCTTCGAGAAAATAGATTGAAGCTGCTGTTAGCAAGAAGCCAAAGCTTACGCCCAAGATCAGACAGATCACAAACGCATCCAACACTTCGTTGTTTTCTCGACTGGTCAGAAATCCAGCAGTGAAGGATTGGATTGCGATGGAAAAGCCGTTGGAGAATGAAAACAGGACATAAAACATCATGCCGCAGATGCCGACCGCGGCAACAGCGGGTGCACCGAAATAGCTGGAGACGTAAGTGTCTGTCCAGTTGGTGAACAAGGCAGCGCTGCCGGTGAGGAAGAGCGGTAATGCCCGCAAATACATATGCTTAAACGAAATCATCGAAGTATGGATTACCGGAGAAAAGGTAGGAACTTAACTTAGCCAGCATACACCGTTCCCATGAGGGTGATAGATGAAAATAAGTAATTCAACCTATACTTTACCTTAGCTCTCGACCTGCCTCCGTTTTTCTACATTTTCTGAAAGTAACTGTTCCGATCAGCACAGTATCTCCTCTGTAGAAGTGCCAATCTCAACTGCATTGAGATCTTCATTCCAAGATCTCTTCCACTCATGGTGAGGAGTATGCCATGGCTGAGACGACTGCATTTGATGAGTTGGTTCGGGCGTTTTCGTCCAGTTTTGATCTGGACCTGCCAGAGCCGTGTAATGGTGCCTATTTCTTCTGCGTCGATGAGCGCAGTCATCTGATTTTGTGCCAACATCATGAGGATTTTATCATGATGGCACTGACGAGTGGTCTGCGCAAGGTTGACCTTTCTGCTGACCAGGCTCTCATGCTTTTGAAAAGCAACGGCAACGCATTCACTCAGCCACATATCATCGCGTCGATCACCGGACAGCGCGTTTCTCACTGGACTGAGGTTTCTACGGGTGGTGGCGTTGAGCTTATGCGTAGAGCGTTTGATCTGCTGCTTGATGCAAACGCACGACTGGAGCGCGCGCAGCCTTCTGCTGAAGAGAGCGCAGACGATGTAATCCATGTGCCTTTGCCCAAGTACGGCTCAGACATGGTGATCATTGGTTCCTGATTACTCTGACAAATCAATGGAATTTACTGTTTTCACGTTGGTGTTCCGGCACTCCTGAACAATGGAGGCCAACACCGGGAATTTATGAGGTGTCCCGTGGGTCGTTCTCCAATTCATTCAAAAATTTCGCAGCCTCAGGTCAATCCAGACCAACAAGGGGCCACACCTAAGAAAACAACCAGTTCTCATAAAGGGCATATGCTGGGCCATGCCGAGCCAAAGAATGTGCATCGCTTGCTGGATCAGCTGGATGAGCTGAACGGAAAATCTACAAAGCACAGCCGTCCAGCAAAGGCCGGGGCGAAAGACCCTCAATTGCGCCCACTCGCTTATCACAAGCATCATAAACCGGAGGGTGAACCATCTAACCCGACGGATGGAATGTCACGCGCCGCAAAGAAGCTTCGCTATGAAGGCTACCGATTACCTCCAGAGAAGTTGATGGGGCACGGTGCGAGTAATACCGAGGCGTCCTCACAGCAGAGTGCAAAGCCAGTTCCAACCGAAGCAGAATCCCCGCTCACTGCACATGCGAACACGCTTGATCACATGACATCAGATCCTGATCTGAGCGATTACGTTATTGTTGACACTCCCAAGCCTGAGGGAAGCCAGACGGCTGCTGTCAACGGCACGTCCCAAGCTGTTGGGCAGCCTAAGTTGGAGACTGTTGAGCAACCATCTGCACCTCAGCCACGCAGCGAACCATTAGAGTTAAAACCACATCCGGCAATGCTGGCTATGCATGAGTTGGATTTGGCGGTGAGCCCGGAGCTTGAGCAGCAATTCCAAGCGTATCAAGAAAAGAAAACGGCCTTTATCAATGACCCGACAGGTACTGCACATGAAGGACCGGAAGCTGCAAAAAAGCAACGACTGATCACAGGTCTGTTGGGTATGGCTCAAGACAAGGCTGACACATATCTGCGTATGCAGTTTAGAACCGGGCTGGACAATGATGCACGTGCGTTGGCCAAGCAAATCTTTGAAGATGCCGCTCATGATCCTCGCTTCCTTGCCTTCCTGAAGGTCGCAGCACTGGCTGCACCAGAGGATTTATCCAGTAATCACAAAGAGCTGCTGGTGTTCCTGAGCCAGAACTTGAAGGCCCTGAACAAAGAAGTTGTTGGCGATGTCAACACGCTCTTGCGCCAGAATGCTTTTAGCAAGGGTTTGAGTGAAGCAGTCGATACTGCCAGAGCACACGCTGTGACCGAGCAGGATGTGCGTTATCTGAATGATATCGAGAAATATGTTGTTGCTTATCGAATGGCAACTTCCAAGCAGCTGGGCGAAGCGCTGAATGCCAGCAATGATTTGCTGGCTGCCATGAGCTTTGGAGATGCGATCCTTTCCAGCACAGAAAGCCTCTCACATGAGAATGGCCGGGCGCAGTACGCGTTGGCCAGCCTACGTGAGGTGGCATCGCAGTTGACTGAGCAGCATCTGGCGGACCATCACAGCGCCAAGAAGACTGAGGCATGGATCGCTAAGCAGCCGTGGGCGGCGCTGATCTCCGTTTCCATTCAGAAAGATGGCGGATATTACGACATCAACACAGAGCTGCGTCACGATCCTGCTCCGAGAACAGTAGGCAACAGTACATTCTTCGACAACAGTGATGTGGTTCCGCAGCAGGGACTGACGAAGAGTGAGTTGCGCGATAAACCTCAACTGGTTTTGAATGGCCTGCGCTCCAATGAGATGATGGAGGCCCTGAAACTGGTGCCGACTGGTGAGGATGGCGTAGATGAACTGCCGATCGTTAAAAAGCCAAGTGATCTGGCGATGGCTTGGAGCAGTACGCTCGTAGCGGCTAAGCAACGGGGTGATAACATCTCGGCCATGTTGCCAGACTACTTCATTCTGAAGCAGGTTCGCTATCACAAGATTGAAGGCTTCCTGATTGAGAACGATATGCTTGAGCCAGCCTGGGTGGTTGAATACAAGCCGACCTCTCATACCATGTCAGAAATCGGCAAGATGAGAGCGCTGCCGCAAGCTGCTGCCAAAAACCTCGCATCGCTGACTGTCAATCTGAATGAATTGAAAGACAGTCAAACCAAGCAATCCGGCGAGCTTTCTTCTATGAGAGAGCGTCTGGACACCTTCTTGAGCACAAAAGGTAATGGCCTGCTGATGAGTTTTGGCAAGGCTCATTTTGCGCTGGATAAGCTGATGGAGCATGTTCGCGATGACGTTCATGCACGGATTGAAAAATCGGGTGGGAGCCTGAAGAAGATCCAGAAATGGATTTCAGAGCAACCTTGGGTCGCTTTGTTTGATGTTTCCATCACGCGTCCTGAAGGAGGCAAGAAGAGCGAGTATCTGATTTCTGTCAAGCAGAAGACGGCTCCAGAACCTGCCAAACCAGATTACACAACAGTTACAGTTGAAGATCCGGAAACGCAGGAAGCAAGCGCAACAGCTCAGGAGACGCCTGATGAATTTCCGGGGCTGACAGGTTCCTTGCGGGCTTTATTACAACCGGAAACGCGGACGCAATTGATCCTGAAGCCAACAGGTGAAATCAGCTTGGGTGCAGAGATTGTCGATAAGCCAAGCAAACTGGCACGTGAGTGGGGTGAGCTGCTCGCCAAGAACAGCCATGCTCAGGATGAGCTGCCAGATTTTCTGGAGTTGCGTGAGGTTCAGTATCACAGCGAAACCAGAAACGTCTTCCGGAAAGGTCATCTGAAAACGTGCTGGGTGCTGGAGTTCAAGCCGGACGCTCTGAATGCTGGTAGGAGCTAAAGCTTGGGGAGTGCGGTCAACTGACTGCACTCCTGATCTTTAATCGTCAACGCTTGTAGATGATTGGGAACCAGTCTTCTCGCAGGATTTGCCCTGGCTTCATATCATGACCCGGGAATGGCGGAGATGTGCGGCCCGGGCGTTCGATATAACGGGCATCGTCGCCCAGCAGACGCAGTGAGAATGCGCGGCGGCGCTGTTCAGTGGTATTACCGCGTGCGCCGTGCAGCGTGTAATAGTTGAACGCGACTGCATCACCCGGTTCCATCTCCCATTCGCGGATCGGCATGCCTTCTGCATCAGGGTCCGGGATTGGCATATACTCGTCGCTGTCGCCATAAAAGTTCTGCTCGGACAGCCAGCGAATTGGCAGCACGGGCTTTTCCCAAAGATGAGAGCCAGCAACACTGCGCAAGGTGGCGCCGGTTACCGCGTCCATTGGCGACCAGAAGCTGACGGTTTGCTGTCCCTCAACAAAGTAGTAGGGTCCATCCTGATGCCATGGCGTTGCTTTGGAGGTTCCCGGTTCTTTGACGAGTACGTGGTCGTGGAACATCTGAACGGTTTGGGATTGCATCAGGTCTGCTGCTGCTTCTGCCGCTGGTGAGTTGTTCACCACCTCGACAAACTCAGGAATACGCTGCCAGTTGCAGTAGTCATCAAAGAAGCGACCGCCCTCGCCTTCCTTCAGGTTTTCTGCTGCATATTCTCCCGGCTCTGCCATGTTCCGCTCAATACCAGCCCTGATCAGATCTACATGATCCTTAAAGAGGCCCTTGATCAGTACAACACCTTCGCGCTGGTAGGTATCGATGTGGTCCTGAGTGATAAGTGAAGATGGCATAGCCCCGTCCAGTCTGTTAGCGAAGCCGACAGTCTGGACGAAGAGTCACGCTGGATAAATACAACTTATGCTAGGCGATCTGGAGATTTTCTCAGGCAACCGTTGCGAAGGGCTGACCGACTTTAACCAGAGTTTCTTTACCTGCAGCACTGTTGGCGACAAGATCTTCGCTAAAGTTTACCGCACCCGGCTCAAACAAGACAACAACTGTTGAGCCACCAAACTTGAAGTAGCCTTTTTCATCCATCTTAGCGACGTGGCCGGAAGTCTTTGTGTTTACAATGCTACCGACACCAAACGCGCCGACTTCCACGTAGCACATGGTGCCCGCATTTTCGGTCTTGAGCAGTGTGTAGCTGCGTTTGTTTTCGCCAAACACATCTGGACCAGCGCCCAGAGCAATCGGGTTTACAGAGTGGTAGGCACCCTGAAAGTCTCTTGCGTTAACAATTTCGCCCGCACAAGGGAAGTGATAGCGGTGATAATCTGCCGGGCACAGGCGCACGATTGCCAGTGAACCACCGATAAAGCGATCTGCGATATCTGGCAGCATTTTGCGGATGGAGAATGGATGGCCTTTCACTGGGGTAAAGGTGTCTTCATCCAACTTAGGGAAGACCAATACACGACCATCCGCCGGGCTAACGATGGTGTTTGCGCCAATATCGAACGGGCGTGTGCCTTCTTTCAGGTGACGGATGAAGAACTCATTAAAAGACGCAAAGCTCTCCTGCGGGTCTGCAAACTCTGCTGTGTCGATGTTCAGCTCATCAATCGCGCTCTGGATTTTGCCTTTGGAAAGCGGGCTGTCATAATACCAGCCCATGGCCTTGCTGAGCGCAGCGGAGCGGAACAACAGCTTTTCGATCAGGCTTGAGCTGGAATCCTGATAGGCCCAACGGATCCACTTCTCCCCCAGAACCGTTTCTTCAAACTCTGTGCCGGTTTCACGGTCAATAACGATAATGGGTTGTTTCTCAGACATCTGGCAGCCTTGCTCGCAAATTACGAGGCTTTACTAGGTGAGATACTCAGAGAAGGCAAGCCGCGCGGCAAGTAACCATTCGTTTTATTTCAATATCTGCAAGTGGTCACAATTCTATCTTCACTAGTTCGCTCAAATCTCATGCCAAACGCCCGATTATGCCTCAAATCCAGAACATCAGAGACTAAGTTACAACCAACAATCCATCACGTTGCGGAGTTTCCTATGCCGGAGAACAAGCTCACTTCAGAACAGCACCACTGGGCGCAAAAGGTCTACAGGCGTTTGCAATGGAAGTTCCCATTGGTGGAGGGAGATCCCACTGAGGAGGGTGAATTTGAAGACATCCCGCTTGATGACGTTTCCCTTGATGCAACGGCTGAGAGTAATGAAGAGGTCACTCAAAAAACCGATGCGGAACCAGATGATGAGCTGACTGCCCGCAAAAAAGCGCACGATGCGGAACTCGGAAATCTCTTCAAGCGTCTCAGAAAGGCTGCCAAGTCCATCAGGGTTGCCGGAAAACGCAAACCTGTCTTTACCGAAGAGGATGAAAGTCAGGATCTTTTTGAAGCAGCTAAGGAGTTGGGAGAAGAACAGATTGAGCTGGCTAAAGATCTGGTTGGAAAAGAGGATGAGAACGGTTTCACGGATCTTGGCGCAATCAAAGCGCACACCGACAAGGCGGACCAATACCTGAAGACAATGCAATCCGCCTATCAAAAAGGGCGCGGTAATGCGGTTGAGGAGCTGGTTGAGCTTAAGAAAACTGCAGCATTGCAACAAAAGCGCGTTGAGGATGTCTACAAAGAGCGCGAGCCTGTCTTGCTCTGGAATGTGGACTTGTCTGCAGTCGATAAGGCTTATGACGCGACGCGAGATAACTTCACGGAAATGAACAGAGCGATCTCCGGTTATGTGGTGTCAGAGGTCGACAGGACGCTCTCAGTTGCAAAAGAGAGATACACTGTTCTGAAAGATGCGATGGACAGCGCGAAGCGATACGCGGATGCTGCTGGTACCGCGCTTTTGCTGAAGGTGTCGATCGCTCAGCGAGAAATTCGAGATCTGGCTGGTCAGCGCGTCACATTGGATAATAGCCCACAGCAGCAAAGTACCTTTGATAAGGTTTATGGCGAAGCAGCGGCTGCAGCAAAGAAAGCAAACGATGCAGTTCTCAGCAACCGCGGCATAGACTGTGAGAACGCGCTGGAGGAAACTGAAAAGCTCATTTCGCAGATGCAGCAGGTGTTGTTGCAGGCAGTTGTTGGAACTTCAGAAATCGAGATCACTCCACCGGAAGGTTTCGATGAGGAGGAACTCAAGAGACTTTCAGGTGAAGTCACCGCTCAGGAAAGCGCTGTTGAGGGACTTAACGGTCAACGGGATATTGTAAAAAACCACGGTGTCAACTTCCCCTCTTTCGAGGCAGCTTATCAATCTGCCCGTACGGCGATCCTAAGCGCGCGTACCGATCTCCTGGCCAAGAGTGTCCGTCTTGCTCAAGAGAGCATCATGGACATTCGTGACTGTGCGGCTGACATGCGGGACTACATAACTGAAGCGGAATCAATGCTTCAGATTCAAACTCAGCAAATTGAGGATCTTCGCAGAACACTCGAACCACTGGCAGACACGCGCAAAGACTTTGAGAGATACGCGCAGGCTGACGAGAAGTTTGGTGGCAAGCAGTTGGTCCGCTTTGATGCCCTTTGCGGTGAAGTGACTGCACTTATTGATTACGCAGAGGCCTGCGTGGGTGGCCAGCGGGTTGAGGAAGCTGATCAGGCTATTGGAAACTCACGCAATGGTTTGAAAAAACTGGAGAAAGAAACCCGTAGCTTGCAGTGGATGCCGCAGGTCAACACTGCTGCGACTGAAGCTGAAGCCCGGGAGATGCTGCAAAAGGCTATTGCACGTATCAATGTGGAACTTGAAGATTATGACAGTATGGGCAGTGTCTTCAGAGACAACGAAGAGCGGCTGATCTACACCAACCTGCATGACAAGGCTGCAGGCTTTGCCGAGCAAGCATCGGTCCTTATGGAACGGAAGAGGTTTGAGGCCTCAGAGGAAGCGCTCGACAATGCTCGTATTACGCTCGATTCCATGGAAATTGCCTATGAGCGCGGCGCGAATACTGCTGCAAAAGTTGAGGGTTATCTTGCAGATGCCGAAGCTGCGAAAGACCGGATCAATGCTGTGTATGAGCAAGGGACCGCTCTGCAAGATCCTGACCATAAAAACGACTTCCTGAGCTACAACAGTATTGCCAAAGATTTCGCCTTTCAGGTGGAAGGGCTGATTGCGGAAGGTAAAGTGAGGGATGCACGGGCCATTTTGAGAAATCTCAAGGTCGCTCTGGCAAATCTGGAACGCTGCGTTACGCAGACACCGCGGAAGAAAAAGAAAAGAAAAGCTGAGCCTGCACCGAACCCAGCGCAGCAACAGGCACCTCTTGATCCTCATAGTGCGGAGCAGGCTGAGCTGGTGCAGCAATTTGATCAGACCCGCGCCGCTATCAATACGATTTTCAGTCAAGCACGACCGCATTGTGTTGATGAGTATGTGACTGATCTGGAAGCTGCCTATGCTGACGCAATGCAACATCATGAAGAAGGCAGTACGGCACTTGCAGGTGATGATCTGGAAAGCGCACGTGCATCTCTTTCTGAAGCAAAGAAAGATCTGATCATCCTGCAGAAGATACAGGACAACAGCCGACAGATCCTGAGCTCATTGTTGAATGGTTTGTCTGAAGGTGCGGCATACTATGAGAACATTATTGCCGGAATTCATCAAAAACGCGCTGAGTTTGATGCCTGGAACATCGACCTGACTTCATTTGATAGCTCTTACAAAACCTCTCAGGAAACGCTGACTAATCTTCGCAAAGCGATCAAAGATCAACTCGTCGACTTTGCCAAAACCATGATGGACAAGATTGAGGATGACCGGAGAGCTTTTGAGGAAGCCTATGATACACTTTGCGACACGAAGGATAACCTCCGTTCAGACCTAATCATAGACGTTTCTGACAGGCAGTCGAAGCTTTCGCGGCTATTTGCAGCGCAGGATCGCTTTGACGGGAATGAGGCTCTTCTTGAGCGTTATGCAAAGTTTCATGCGATGGCATTGGTTTGCACCCAGATCATGCTGGATCATCTGAAAGTAGATGAAGGGAAGGAAGCGGAGAAGCAGTTTGCCCAGTTTGACGAATGCGTGGCGGTCCTTGAAGAGATGTTACAGGCCGCAACCCTGCCAGTTACAGAAGAAGAAAGTGAAGCGCAGAACCTCGATCAAGATGAAGCCGTTGCGATTGGCATTGAGCAGATACAGCGTGAACTCAAATCTTACGGTAAGCGCAAGGATATCTTCAAAAATGCCGAGGAACTCTCCAATTTTGAGAGCATGTTTAAGACTGCAGAAGCTTACCTCAAACAAGCCGTAACCCAACTTGGTTCAAACGCTGCTCAAGATGCACTGGAGAATGCCGAGATTACGATGGACAGTGTGCGCATCGCTTTTGAACGTGGACAGCGCACCGCCGCCAAGATTGAGGGGTATCAGATCAAAGTTGAGGAGCTGGTTGAGACCATCAACAAACTCCACGGTCAACGCAGCGTCATTCAGAATGATGACGATCTGGCCATATTCTTGGACAACAACGAAACAGCCAGCGAAGGGGCCTACAAAATTGAGAGCTTCCTGAGCAAAGGCAAGGTTATGGAAGCAGAGGTGCAGTTTGGCTTCCTCAACAGCCTCATCGCCAACATGGAACGGATGTTGAAACAGCACACCACCAAAAAACGCAAAGGCATTTTCAAGCGACGAGGTGCAATGCGTCAAGGCAAGAAAAAATAGGCTTTTGGAGTGCATTTTTGCCGATGCTTCAGCGCTTGTTGCAAGCGATGTTTGAATACGTTTGGCAATATTTCTCTGCAATTCTGCCCCTACATGTTTGCATTTTAATTCGGGATTGGAACGCAGAATGAGACGCTTTTTCACGACAGGTTTGTGCCTGGTCGCCATTGCTGGTTTGGCTGGTTGCCAGACAACAACGCCCGGGCAAGGTCGTCTGGGTGGTAAAGCGGTTGACTTTGAAGTGACTGAGAGCTTCTTTGGCAGTGGCGGAGCAGCGACAACAGCTACATTGCCAGATGGCGAGGTGTTTACAGGTAAGCTTGTTACTGCGAAGAGCCAGACCACCAACATTGGAGAAAGTGACTTCGATGATGGGTTTGATGATTTCAACGACTTCGATGATTTTGACGGCTTTGACGACGGGCCGTTCTTCGTCTCCACCTTCTCAACCACGTACAGCCCTTATGCCCGCGGTGTTTTGTTCAGCGCAAAACGGAGCATGCGCTGTGTTGTGACGCTTTCCAATCCGGCTGGTGGGTTCTCTGATGGTGGTGTTGGGCAGTGCAAGCTCTCCACTGGCGGGTCGTTCCCAGTCGAGTTTTAGAGAGCGAAATTTTTCTCACACTGTGCTTTTTGTGATTGCCGACCAAGTTGTCCCTGACCTACAGCCAGATCAGGGGCTTTTGGCTGTGGTGACTGCCTTGTATGAACCGACTTCCAGACAGCCAAAACCGACATTTAGCTATTCGGGATTGATGAACTACAATGAAGACTATTTTAAAGATCGGTGTGTGCGTCGCTGCTGTTGCAGTTCTGGCGGGTTGTCAGTCCACCACAACTGGGCAGGGACGTGTTGTCAGCAAAGACGGCAAGAACTCCCAGAGCGTGACTTTTCAGGTGACGGAAGAATTCCTTGATGATGGCGCGGCCTCCGCTGTGGCTACGCTTTCCAGCGGCGAGTTTTTCACCGGCAAGCTGGTGACTGAGAAAAAGCAGACCGAGAGCGTCGAAGACGGGTTCTTTTATGACGATGACGACGATGATTTCTTCTCTTCCAGCTCTTCCACCACGTACAATTCAAGAGCCAAAGGCGTGCTGTTCAGCGCTGCTCGATCCATGCAGTGCCAGATCACTTTGAGCAACCCAAGCTCTGGATTCTCAGATGGCGGCGTTGGCGAGTGTAAGATTTCTACTGGCGAGACTGTGCCGGTGCAGTTCTAAGCGAACCTTAGATAAAAGCCTGAGAAGCGCATTGCCTCTCAGGCAAGTTCAGCAGAGGGACTACCTCTGCTCGCTCTCTATGCTTGTTAGGTTTTGGTGAGGTCCAGCGCGCAAGGTTCGAGCAATTCCGATATCTTCTCGCTACATCCCTGCACATCTTCTATGTGGCTGCGCACAGTATCAAACAGCGTCAGCAACGCTTCATATTCCTGCGTGTGCTCCATGCGCTCACTCATCACCACACTCATGGAATAAACCAGATTTTTGAGGTGGCTGGATGAAAGGTTGAGCTGGTCCACTTCATTGCGAAGGGACATATGGGCACTTTTCTCATTTCCATTGGTCGTCATTTCATACCTCTAAGCAGGCGGTGAAAGATCCGCTCGGCATAGAGCTTTCGACGGCCCACTGGCGAGCGGGAGGTTCGAAACCTGGCTTAGACAGGCGGGTTTATTCCCCCGCAAA
>NZ_LMCK01000055.1:0-16744 GCF_001623165.1 Pseudovibrio sp. WM33 | reverse complement strand
GTATTCACCGCCCTCCCGCCCATAAGCGAGAGTTTGCGTATAGAGAACCAACTCCAGACACAAAAAGACCGCGTATTACGGCTGCGGTGACCGCTAAGCAAATAAGGTTTCGACGCCTCAACTTAAGGATGCGCCGTCTTGCTGCGGGTGTCAATGAGAGGAAATGGAATTACCCCATAAAGGGGCGGGGTTGGTGAGTAGGAGAGAGGGGACCGGCTTCAACACACTGTTGTCAGACACCTGTACTCAACTGAGTTAAGTATAGGTACCGCCCGTTCATGCGGAGTTGGGGCAAGCTGCCCGAAAACGGCAGACGTTCAAGTCAACGCTCAGACTGAGTGTGTCAAACGATACACCTACAAAACATATTTCCCGATACTCGTTCGCATGTTGGCTTTCTTTAAAAGAAGCTTCAAAAAATAACTAAATTAAGTCGGGTCAAAATGAAACAATACAAAAAACTGCTCTGCGCCACTCTACTCACTTCTGCAGTAGCGCTTCCTGCACAAGCTGAAGAGTTACTCAATAATGTCTACTTAGGGCTTTCCGGTGGTCTAGCAATTGCTCCCGATGCTAAAACAAAACATCCAGAGTTCGGAAAATATACCATTGATTTCGATAATGGCTACAGCTTCTCAGCAAATGCCGGTTATCGTTTCAACGAGTTTTTACGCCTTCAAGCGGACATCGGCTACTTAAAGAATGATACAAGCGATTTTATCGATTACAAACGTTCGAGCGGGAGTGTCTCCGGCACCTACGGAGTTTTGTCAGTTTATGGCGATTATCATTTCACCGACAAAATTTCTGCGTTCGCCGGTATAGGTGGTGGTGTTTTGACCCCGCAAGTTGGAAACATCACCACAGAAGAAGGCAAGTCTTTAGGTTTCAAAACCAAAGAGAACCTGGTCGCATTGCTGAAAGTGGGAACCGGCGTCTCTTATAGCGTAAATGAAAATATAGATATGATCGCAAGCTACGACTATTTGCGCTCTGCAGATTTCACAATCCAGGATCAGCCAGTAAATAGCTACGACGATAAAACCCATCTATCGGCACACCTCGTTCAAGTTGGTTTACGTTATAACTTTTAAAGGTTATTTCTTAACGCAAACCTGCTGAAGGAAGCGGCAAGGCTCCCTTCAGCTCTAAACAAGAAAAGCCTCCATCACAGGTGGAGGTCTTTGATTGAAGATCCAATATGAAGCAGCAGCTCGTTGTATCAAAAAATTGATCCAAACGTATTTATCGCCTGAAAATTAAAAAACACCACAAACTTTAATTATAAATCAAGCTAGTATCCGCTTATTATGAAGCGAGCTCTTCATGCCTGCTGCTAATGATCGCCATGTTGGCAAAAATATTTCACTCACCGCCTTCCCCGCCCACAATCGAGAGTTTGCATTTGGCAACCTAACTCAAGACACAAAAAGACCGCGTATTACGACTACGGTGACCGCTAAGCAAATAAGGTGTCGATGCCTCAACTTAAGGAGGTACCGTCTTGCTGCGGGTATCAATGAGGGAAGCGGGGTTACCCCATGAAGGGGTGGCGCTGGTGGGCTGTGGGGAAGCTTAGTCATCATTGTTTGCATTAATATTCGTATTGGGCGGTTAAACTAACCTCAAGATTATAGCTTCTGGTCGGGCTCAATCAACTTACTGACAAAGGCGTAAAGTAAAGCGAGGTTACGTAGCCACCCAGTTCCTAATAATGTTGGTGAATTAGGTCGGCTGGGTGCCTCATTATGAACCTCTTCGGGTTACCAAAGTTGTATCTTATTAACCTCTCCAGTAGTTATTAGCTGCAGCAATTGCTTGATACTCTAAAGCGACGACTTGGCTTGCCGCAGTTAAACTGTCCAGATTAACTGAGTATACTGAACGCCCTTGCTTTAATTCATCCAAGTCACTTTGAATGTTGTGGATGGTATGGCGGGCAATCATCATCGCAAGCTGGCGCCCTTCCTCTGGTGTTTTGGTAATCAATGTACCACCAGGGATCATGACTAATTCTGCGTTTGGTAGCTTATTCATTTTTCACTCCGTTTTTGTAAGAAACGAAAACCTATTATCCATCAGATAAAGAGCTGCTCTTACATGAGGACACAATCCATTTTACAGAGAGAAGATTTGGCAATCCATTAATGGCGTAGTGCATTGGCGGACATTCCTTCGGAACAAGAATCTGCATAGCAATGAAGAAACGACTAGTGTCACGTTAGTCAACACAAGTTATCTGCATCTCCCTACGCCCCTCACTCCACCTTTTCCGGCATGCCTTTGCCGTTGTTCCACCACAAGAGGTATTGTATACAACGCCCTCCCGCCATAAGCGAAAGTTGCGTATAGAGAACCAACTCCAGACACAAAAAAAACAGATTGCAGTTGCTTCACGCGATAATCTCTAATGGACGAACTTCTTGACCAGATCGATGCCATAGGCCTGCTCACCATCAAGGATGGTACCCTCTGAAAGGGCTATGCGCAGAACGATGGAGTTGGGATTTTCCTCATCGCCTTCCTGATCAAACCATTTGAAAATATCTTTGAACTTTGCTCTAATTTCTGAGTTCTTTTCAGCTTTCACCCAGCCGAGGTTCTCAGCTGTTCCCTGGAAAGAAAAACCTTCCATACCGCAAACAGAAACCTCGTTGTTCTTCTCTATTTGTAATGTTTTATTTTTTCTTGCATCAGTGGAAACATAAAACACGCCATTTTCGTAGTAGGCGCAAACCATGCGGGCTGAAGGGCGAGGTTTACCGGCTTCCTTCTCAGATAAGGATATTGTCGCGAGGGCAATAATCACTTCCTTGTCGTTTCCGCAACGCGTTTCAATAAGTTTGATGGTATCTTCGTACTTGCTCATTTTCAAACACCTCCAATTTTGGTGTTTCTTACAGAGGACCACATTGAGTGCTTGTTTCGGCGTTCCGCTGCTCTGAATAAGGTTGCAATCAAGGCTATACGAGGCAGTAAGTGGCTCCCTTCCCAAGCTACTTTGCTGCTTCGCACTTCTCCGGGCTCTGGTGCCCATGAGGGTTATGATGCTTGCTTGCAAACCATTCTTTGCTATCAGATGTGAAGAGCAGGTATATTCCGAAAGCTTGCATTGCCGTCTGCAAAAAACCGATTAAACCCGCCACACCTCCTCGAAGCAAGTTAGCCAATATAGGGATGTAAAACACAAGCCCGGCGAAAAAGAAAATGATGAGAATCCATTTCGCAATGGAGCTTCTTTTTCTACTTGTAAGCAGAACAACTGTTGCGAGAATTAAAGCTGTAATTACGAATTGGACTGCGAAAGCAACCCCTTCTGCAGCCTGCAGTTTCATTTCATTGATTTGCAGAGCAGCTAATAGAATACCTATTAACAATGAACCTAAGCATAATTGCTCAAACAACTTTACCGATCTTGGCATTTCCATGATGGTGTTACTCCCGTTACACGCACTATCAAATCAACAGCCTAACTACATGTTAAGGCCAGATAAAATAAATCATATTTCAACGTAAACGCAAGCTATCTGCACTTCCCCACGCCCCTCACTCCATCTTTTCCGGCATGCCTTTGCCGTTGTTCCACCAGCGGTTTGGGTTGGTGCTGTTGGGGTTGTAGGCGGCGCGGCTGGCCCAGTCTTCACGAAGGAAGATGACGGGTTCTTCGTAGTGGTGGGCGTAGATTATGGCGTCCATGACTTTTTCGAGCACTTTCGGGTCGCGCTCAATAGAGATTTTGAGCTCTACCATGGGGTAGGTCTCTGTCATGCCAGCCTGAAAGCCCTCAATGTGGGTTGTAGTGGTTGAGTTTGACTCTGGCTGTGCTGTTTCCTTGCCAACTGCCGAAATACTGGCGTTGCGCTGGTAGCGTCCAAAGCTGAGCGGGTGCACTTGCATGACGGCATCCAATATTCGGTCAGTGTCCTCCTCCAGCGTTTGGATTTCGATTGTCCAAACTGGTTCGAAACGGCCTGATTTTGCCTTGTATTCTGCTAGATTGCTCATCATCCCTCCCCTTACTCTGAATCCTGCGTTTTGCTGCTAAATGTGCCGTAAAGGCCTATGATGCCAACCGTACAGATCAGCGCGCCAGCGATGACGTTGAACAGCGTGCCTTCATAAAACGATGTGTAGGCGAAGTAGGCACCATAGATGCTGATGAAGCAGGTGATGAGCACGTACAGGACTTTACGGAAATTGCGCATGAGACAGCCTCGCTGGCAGGAACCTGAGGGAGACTAGCAGATTCCCTCTGCTTTGCATCCAAGATAGATCAGAGTGCAGGCGATGAAAGTGTCGTTTTTTTTCAATACGTGGGCACCGTGCCTGACTAGGGTCATCCTCATGAAAACAGGAGGAAATCCATGCATTTGAAATACGTTATTCTGTACGTTGAGAGCCCTCGTGAGACCATCGACTTTTATTGCAAGGCGTTTGATGTAGAGGCCGGTTTGATCACTGAGGGAGGGGATTATGGCGAAGTGAAAACTGGTGAGACGACACTGTCCTTCTCCTCCTTCGAGTTGATGAAAAACCTTGGCAAAAACCCATCGCAGGCGGATGCGAGCAATCCGTGCTTTGAGATTGCATTCCAGACTGAAGATGTGGCTGGCAACCTTGAAAAAGCATTGGCAGCCGGTGCTGAGCTTGTGCAGGAGGTCAAAGACGAGCCATGGGGGCAGACGACATCCTACGTGAAGGACATGAACGGCTTTCTGATTGAGATTTGCTCGCCAGTGACGGCCCCGGCCTGAGGCTGAGGCTCACCCAAACGCGATGGACTGAGCCTGCCGCTTGAATCTGGAGTTTGCAGCAAACTGCATGGGCGAGGTGCCGAACCAGCGCTGAAACTCGCGGGTCATATGGGCCTGATCGGAGAAGCCGTTGTCCAAGGCAAAGTCAGCCCAGTTCTCCGCAGTCTCAATATGGCGGGCTGCTTTGCGGATACGGGCGAGCTGTCGCCAATAGACTGGCGAGCGGTTAGTGTTGCGCGCCAAGGTACGCTGCAAGGTTTTTAGCGTTACCCCCAACGCTCCAGCGGAGGCGGCAATGGACAATTGCTCCTCCGCGATACAGCCCAGCGCTTCGGAGACTCTGGTGTTGAGGCGGGTGTGGTCTGCGAGCAATTTACAGATGGTGGTTTCATCCCAGGAGCCCAGCACGCTCAGCGCTTTGATCAGGTCCTGCTCGTTCACCTGCGTGCCCGGCTTCAGGCGAAAGCCGGTCATGCGCTTAACATTTATTCGTTCTGTCTGGTGAGGCTCGTCGAATAGCTCTGACACGTGCCACGACGGGCGCTTGCCTTCCACTTCCGTGACGATCAGATCTCTGCACCCATCCGGCAGGATTGGGTCGGAGACACCGAGTTCGCCCGAATGATGCCAGACCTGAGCAAGCGTTTCAGGCAGAGACGTGCATGTGTGATTGTGCTGCAAACTATCCCTCCCCTGTTTGCTTGGTGGTGCCTTCCTTCATTCATAGTATGCTGCCTGTGTTCCTTCAATTGTAATTGCAAAGATTGGTTAGCTCATGGCTGAGATCACCAGGTGTTTGGAAGAACACAACGGCACCATGAATACACCGCATGAAGTGCTGTTGTTAATTGCCGAATAAGTTATTTCAGTGACTGAAATGCAGTAATTTTTTAAAGCGGATGGAAACGCTCAGTATCGCTAAATGCAAGCCAGTAGGCGGTTTACTCAGATCTCATGCGAGAATGAAAGAAACTGCTTAAGAGGAGCGTTTCCATGTCATCTCAATCAACGAAAGTGTCTGTTTCTACCTATCTCTTTCTTCGTTTGAAAGAGGTTGGTGCCAACCATGTCTTTGGGATTCCCGGCGATTATGTTCTGCCTTTATTTGATGAGCTGATCGACCAAGATCATGGCGTGGAGCATATTCTAGTTTGTAATGAACTTAATGGTGCGTATGCAGCGGATGGTTATTCCAAGATGTCTGGCTTTGGTGCTGTTGCCGTGACTTACGGTGTTGGTTCGCTTAGCACTGCCAATGCGGTGGGTGGATCATTCGCAGACAGCACACCAATGATTGTGATTGCAGGCACCCCGACAATTGAAGTTCTGACCACGCCTACACCACGCAAATTGCACCACGTTATAGATACTAATTTCGATGCTTGTCTGGAGGCTTTTCGTCCGATTACAGCCGCTTCTCATCGATTAACCCGGCTGGAGACTGCTTCGGCTGAGATTGATGATCTCATCCGCACAGCAATGCAAAGGAAAAAGCCTGTTTATCTTGAAATTCCTTACGATCTTCAACTGGCTGAAGTAGAAAAGCCAACAGAACCTCTTGATCTTTGGCTCAATCAATCCTCACAGGTGAACCTGAAAGCTGCCTTGTGTCATACAGTTGGCTTGCTCAACAGCTCACAGACCCGCAGTGTTGTGATGGGACATCTACTACAGCGAGAGAAGCTGATTGAAGAAACCAAGAGCCTTGTTGAATGCCTCAATGCCAGTGTCGCGACAACATTTGTTGGCAAAATTCCCGCTTTTGAAGGTCATCCGAATGCGGCAGGCATGTATATGGGTGCCATGAGCTGCGACGCGACAAAGACGACTGTTGAAACGGCAGATTTGGCCCTTGTCGCGGGCATGACACTTAACGAATTCGACACCGGTGTTTTCACCAGCAAGCTTGGCGAAGAGCAGGATTGCATCTGGATGGATTTTGACCAAGTCCTCATCAACAATCATGTCTATGATAAAGTCTATTTGCGAGACTTTTTGCCGGCCCTGCTCAAAGAGGCAAAAAATGATCAGGCTGGAACACTCGAAATTTCCAAGACTGCGCGGCGCTTTAGCTTTCAAAGAAGCGACAGGTTTGATCCAACGGACAAAAATCTGACAATCGACCATCTGTTTGTTCAGTTCGCAAATTATGCCAAAGCTGGTGATGTCATGTTTGGAGATACAGGCGGGTACATTAATGCCTCTCAGGCAGAGTATCCTGTTGGTGTCGATATTCATGGTTGCGGAAACTATGGATCACTGGGAGCCGGCTTCGCTTTGTTTTGCGGAGGTATTTTTGCAAAGGAAGCATCAGGACGACGGTGCTATATGATCACTGGCGATGGTGCCTTCCATATGACTGCACAAGAGCTTTCAACGCTGATCAAATATGAAACTGACTGCGTTCTCTTTGTTCTGGATAACAAAGGTTATGGGGCTGAGCGGCAGATCTATCCTGGTAAGGAACGCTCCTATAACAACACACCCGTCTGGAACTACGAGGAGTTAGGCTCAGCATTTGGCGGTGTAGAGGGCCAAACCTGTAACAGTTTCGTAGTCCGTACCGAAAAAGACATGGCTGAACTGCTAGACAATCTAGATAAGCCCAAAGGTGTCAACATTGTCCGTATCATTCTGGACCCTTGGGACTCCGCCTCGTTCAACGTCAAATTCAGCGAAGCACTGCGACATTGAATGGCTTACCGCTCTTCTTCTTCAGCCAGATAGCGTTCGAGTTTGGTGTGGTTGGCGACTTTGAGTTCGCGGCCGCGTTTTTCGACCAAGCCGTTTTCGATCAGTTGGCTGACGGCGCGGCGGTAGACGCGTTCTGAGCAGCCGAAGCGTTCGGCTTCGCGGAAGACGCGCTCGAACTGGATTGGCGGTTTGTTGCCGCGTTCACGGAGGAGCAGGTCTTTCGCAATGTTGTAGGCCAGCGGGTACATGAAGTGCGAGGTGACCCGGTCCATGACACCCTGATAAGTATCCGCCAGACATTGGCTGAGCCAGATGCCCACGTGAGGGTGTTGCACCAACAAGGCTTCCAGCTCTGCAATCGGGATGACGCGCACGCTGACCGGACCATCGCAGCGGATATCAAACTGGATAGGTTTGCCCGTCAGAAACTCTATCTCACCGTAAAGGCGATCTTCGATATTGAACCTGCCATGACTGAAGCGTCGCCCATTGGCTGCGGTATAGCTAACCGTGCAGAAGCCATCCTCTATCCAGTACAGATGTTCAAGGTTTTGGCCTTGCCGGAGCAGGTAATCTCCGGGCTCCATATGGCGTAGAAGAAACGGACCAGTTTTGACCCATTCTAATACTTCCTTATGTCCAATTTCTGCGAGCGATTTAATTGTCATTTTTGCATTATTTAATTCAGAGATACGGACAATTGTCCTGTTTTTGAAACGGAGATATTTCTACCCTTCTCCTTGCAAGCTGCATAGGAGAATCTGATGACACCGCATATCAACGCCCAGACTGGAGACTTTGCTGAAACAGTCCTCATGCCGGGTGATCCGCTTCGCGCAAAGTATATTGCAGAAACCTATCTGGAAAATGTACGCGAAGTAACAAACGTGCGTAATGTGCTTGGTTTTACTGGTGAATACAAGGGTAAGCCAATCTCAGTTATGGCACATGGTATGGGCATGCCATCCATCTCTATCTATGCGCATGAGCTGATCAACTTTTACGGCGTGAAACAAATCATTCGTGTGGGCAGCTGTGGCGGTGTTGATGAAGAGCTGAAGCTTCGTGACCTTATCGTCGCGACAAGCGCCAGCACCAACTCCGCAATGATCCGTGATCGCTTTGCTGGCTATGACTATGCTGCTGCCCCTGATTTTGAATTGCTGAAGGCCTGTTCTGATGCTGCTGGTGGCCTGGGTCTGTCGCCGCGCTTCGGTAACATCCTTTCTGGTGACCTGTTCTACGGTTCCAACCCTGCACTGCTACCAGCAATGCAGAAAATGGGCGTTCTCGCTGTTGAAATGGAAGCTGCTGCATTGTTCGCAATTGCTGCGGAGTTCCGTGTGAAAGCACTGTGCGTGCTGACCGTGTCCGATCACCTGATCACAGCAGAGGAAACCTCCTCTGAAGAACGCCAGACCAGCTTTAACCAGATGATGGAACTGGCTCTGGAAACTGCATATGCAACAACACCAGAAATGGCTGCGGCATAATGAATATGGAACTTGTAGGCTATCTGGCCTCAATTACTGTGATGACTTCCCTCCTGATGGGCAACGTCCTGTGGCTTCGTGTGATCAATATGGTCGGTTGCATCCTGTTCACCATTTATGGTGTCGCAGTTGATGCTTACCCGGTTGTTTTGCTCAACGGCATGTGCGTGTTCATCAACATTTACCACTTGGCAAAACTGAGAAAGCAACAACAACAAGCACTTACGCCAGCAGAAGCGTAAGGCACTCGCCTCCCATCAAGCCAAGGTAATTGTAAACTTGAAAGCCGGAGAGCGTTTCATCGCCTCCGGCTCTTTCATTTCATCCTTCAACAGCCGAAACATTTAAAAGCCTAGAACATACCGTTTTCATGCGAAAAATCTTTCGGAATTTCCTGCACGATGTCCCAGTGTTCTACAATCTTTCCCTCATCATCATGCCGAACAATCTCGATCACTGCATTCCCCCAGTCCGCATACTCTACCAGAGCAAATGTGAGGTCCCCTTCAGACACGGCTTGGTGCACGGTGACATTGCTGAGTTTACCGTCACTGTTCTTGAAGAACCCAAGGATTGGCTCAATCCCATTTGGAACCTGCGGGTTATGCTGAATATACTCTTCACCAAAAAGACTTTTGAGGGTCGCGACATCACCCGCAATGCCTTTAGCAAAGAAATCAGTAGCCATTTCTTTATTCCGAGCAAGGTCTGCCTCGGAAACATCTGCATTCGGGTTCCCTCCGCCATCAATCATCGAATTGCCGTTGGCGGTTTTTGATTTCGGTGTTTCAACCTGGCTCGCATCCCAATGCTCTATGATTTTCCCGTCCTGGACACGAAATAAATCTCCAACAATCATTGTGTGTTCACCAATTGTGACGCGTGACTGCGTCGCAACAAGATTGTCTTGAGCAATAACGCGCACGACTTCTCTCGCAGGGGTAATTTCATTTTCCCGCATCTGCGTGATCGCTTCGCTCAGACCGTCAACACCGTCCTTAACCTCTGGGCTGTGCTGTATGTATTGCGGGTGATAATAGGTCTCAATCAGCTCAGTCTTTTGTGCGTCGAACACTTTTGCCAGAGCATTTAGCACCAGTTCTTTGTTGTTTTTTTCCAACTCACCGGCAAGACCAGCAGAAGACAATAAGATCAAACAGACTGCTGTCAGTTTCGATAGAAATTTCATCGGACGCTCCATATGTAAACGTCGAGATATAGACGGCCTTGTGAGTTCTAGCGATAACACCTATTAGATTCAGGTTATGAAGATTTTCGATCACCTTACATTAGATGGCTCAACCCTCCGGCAGTTGGTGGAGTTGAATGAGACCCGCTCCGTAACCCGCGCTGCTACTCGTCTGGGAATGACGCAATCCTCGCTAAGTTACTCTCTGGAGCGTGCTCGAAAGACTTTGGCTGATCAACTCTATATCCGTGTGGGCAATAGCATTGAGCCAACAGAACGGATGCTTCAGATCTTACCGGTTGCACACCGTATCTTGAGAGATTACGACACTCTCGCCATGCCTGCTTCGTACTTACCGGAGCAAGATGTAGGGACGCTCAAGATCGCAGCGAATGCATTGGAGCGGGATCTTCTGGTCAAGCCGATGTTCAATGAACTTCGGAAACTCGCACCCGGCATGACTCTGGAACTGCGCTCGACCGGGTCTTGGCTGGAAGTTCGCGAAAATCTACGAAACCGAAATGTTGACTTGGCGTTGTTCCCCACTCTTTTGAAAGAGGGTGGAGATATTATTCAACGTAAGTTAGTCGATATGGAAATGGCTGTTTTCTACGACAGCTCTGTGCGTTCTGCGCCTCAAACTTTAACAGAATATTGCGCTGCAAACCATGCGGTGGTTTCTCATGGTGAGATCAGAAGCTCAGGGATTGATCAGCTGTTAGCTGAGCAGGGCCTGAAGAGAAACATCGCGCTACGCGTTTCTGACTTTGATAGTCTGGGTGTTCTTCTGAAAGGTACAGATCTGATTGTCTGTCTTCCCGCAATGCTTCAATCCGGCTCCCTTAGCAGTCTGTCAACTGCGTGCCCCCCTTTGCCTGTGCCGCCAATGTGTCTCGCTCTGTTTGTGCATGAAAGCCAATTATCTAATCCGAGGCTTTCTTTCTGGAGCGACAAGCTGACAAGAGGCGCAAACTTGAAAGCCTAAAGCAGTTCGCATTTGAGTTGAAACACAGGAACTGCTTTAGCCTTTGTTTTTGCGTATCTTTATCCGAAAATCGGTTTCCACTTTTCGGAGATACGCTGTAGGTGAAACCTAATCCAGCATTACGTTGCGGCGGGCTTCGTTGGTGCGTTTGGTGGAGAGGAGGAGGTTGGTCTCGCTGGCTGAAATGCCATCAATCAGACGGATGCGGCGCAGCACATCATCGAAGTGGACGAGCGTATCGGTTCCCAGCTCCATGATCAGATCCCACTTGCCGTTTGTTGTGTGCAAGGCAGTGACCTCGGTCATCTTGTTGAGGTGATCGACGATGCGTTGGGTGCCTTTGCCCTCGATCTTGATCATCATAATGCCACGAACAGGTTGTTCAAAGACATCGCCCCGCAGCACGACCGTGTAGCCGAGAATGTCACCAACAGACTTCAAACGCTCCATACGTGAGCGCACAGTCGAGCGAGAAATCTTCAGCTCAAGGGCTAGATCAGAAACACTCGCACGCGCATTTCTACGTAGTGTCGCGATGATTTTTTGATCTATACCATCCAAAGTGCGTAACCTTACTTACCAATCTGGCCAATGCGACCACCATTTTGATCACAATGACAGCTTTTTACCGCCACTTCCACAAGGATAATAGTCCATATCGGATTTAATCGGGAAGTGGGAATGAAGAATACCGTTGTGCTCGTCGGGGCACCTGTACAGACAGGAACCAACATTCAGGGCTGCTTGATGGGCCCGGATGCTCTACGAACCGCCGGACTGCAAGACTCCCTGGAAGCACTTGGCTACTCCGTTATAGACCGAGGCAACATTTTACCAGAGGCAAGTCGGGATCGAGTTCATTCCAACAGCGCTGTCCACCATTTGAGTGAGACAATCAGCTGGACTGAGAAGCTCCATGACGTCGCTTTAACGGAAATTCGTGAAGGTCATCTGCCCGTCTTCCTTGGTGGGGATCACTCCATGGCAGCTGGAACTGTCAGCGGTATTGTCCGTGCGGCGGCAGAAGCTGGTGAAGAACAGTTTGTGCTCTGGCTGGATGCGCATCCTGATTTCCATAATCTCAGCACAACGACCAGCGGCAATCTGCACGGCACGCCCGCGGCTTACTTTTGTGGTCTCTCCGGTTTTGAGGGGTATTATCCGGAGCTGAACACATCAATCAAGCCAGAGAATATCTGCATGATGGGCTTGCGGTCCGTCGACAATGCGGAGCGGGCTGCCCTGCAGAAAACCGGCATTGAGACCTACGACATGCGCCGGATCGATGAAAACGGTGTAGTCAAGCCGATCAATGAGTTTCTGGAGCGTGTGAAGGCCGCCAATGGCCGGCTACACCTGAGCTTTGATGTGGACTTTCTGGACCCGGACATTGCACCAGCAGTGGGCACGACTGTTCCAGGCGGTGCGACTTTCCGTGAAGCGCATTTGATTATGGAGATGCTCTGCGACAGTCGGTTGGTCACCTCTGTGGATCTGGTAGAGCTGAACCCATTCCTGGATGTGCGTGGCCGGACAGCGACTTTGATGGCGGATCTGGTTTCCAGCTTGTTTGGCAAGCAGGTGCTGGACCATCCAAACCGCGCCTGATCGCAAGCAACACAATAAAAGATAGGTATCCCCATATGGTCCAGTTCGTAAGCGTTTCTAAAATTTTGGACTTGGTCAACAAACACGGTGTCGAGACTGTTTTGAAAGGCATGACCGAGTATGTGGAGGAAGATTACCGCCGCTGGTCTCTGTTTGACAAAACACCTCGTATTGCAAGCCATTCCAAAGTTGGCGTTATCGAACTGATGCCGACCAGCGATGGGGAGCTGTACAGCTTCAAATATGTGAATGGTCATCCGAAGAACACCAAGGAAGGTAAGCAGACTGTGACTGCATTTGGCATGCTTGCTGATGTGGACACGGGCTACCCGTTCTTCCTCTCCGAGATGACTGTTTTGACTGCTCTGCGTACTGCTGCGACCTCTGTTATGGCGGCAAAGCATCTGGCGCGAGCGGATTCCAAAACCATGGCGATCATCGGCAATGGGGCCCAGTCTGAATTTCAAGCGCTGGCGTTTAAGGCGGTGATGGGTATTACCAACTTGCGTCTGTTTGATACGGATGCGGAAGCGACAGAGAAGTGTGCGGCGAACCTTGACGGGAAGGGTTTCACCATTACCATCTGCCGCAGCTCTGAAGAAGCGATCACGGGTGCGGACATCATCACCACAGTGACCGCTGATAAGCAGCAGGCCACCATTTTGACCGACAACATGGTTGGAGCTGGCGTGCACATCAATGCCATTGGTGGTGACTGCCCCGGCAAGACCGAGCTGCACAAGGACATTTTGCTGCGCTCCAAGATCTTCGTTGAGTATCCGGAGCAGACCCGCATTGAAGGTGAGATCCAGCAGCTGGATGACGACTATCCGGTTGTTGAGCTTTGGGAAGTGATTACGGGCGCTGCTGAGGGCCGCACCACAGAGCGGGACATCACCTTGTTCGACTCCGTAGGTTTTGCCATCGAAGATTTTTCCGGCTTGCGCTACATCTATGATCTGGTGAAGCAGGACGAAACAACTCAAGACCTTGAGATGATTGCTGAACCGGCTGATCCGCGCAACCTCTTTGGTCTTTTAGAAGTTAAACAAGCTGCCGAGTAAGAGCAGCGGTCATCGTTAAACTATCCCTTGCCCGGGGTTTGTAAGCGCCTGCCCACCTAGCAGGCGCTTCTTTTTTTTGCTGCTTAGCTCATAAGTGAGAGCCAAGCCCAGCCTCTTCCAGATCATTTACAGGATAGACTCGATGTGAACTTTCTTTGCTTCTTCCCAGATCGCATCAATGAAGATACTGATGGTCTCGCGCAGTTCAACGCTGTTGTTTGGATCGACCTGTTCAGCAAGGAGCTCATCAAACAATCCTGCTTCTACAACTCGGCCTTCCACGACCTCCGCAATCTCAGGGGTGTACTTTTGTGCGATGAACTCGGTGATCACATCAAGTGTATCCACGGCTGCCTGCCTGATCTCAATGTCCGGGACAGAGAAATCTCCAGTCAGCAAGTTTGCCGGAAGCACAGAGGCCACGTCATGGTTTTCCGGCTCTGCTGCTTTTGCTTCGACTTTCGAAATAAACGCTGCAGTTTCCTCATCTTGTATAGCGCCGTTAGAACTCGACGCTGCATATTTTGCAGCTGTTACTTCGTGATCGGAAATTAACGCGGCGAGCGGATCGCTATTCAATTTTTCGTCTGCATAGTGAACACCGGTTACGACCTGTCTTGATGTCAGGCTGTGGTTTTGGCCAGCTGAGAAACCGCAGGCGTTGCAGGCCTGATCGTACGCTTGTGTTCCAAGGGTTGCGCCATACTTGTCCTGAAGGGCAGTCCGGAACGCTCCCTGATCTGCTGCTTTTTGAGAATCTAGGTTGCCCTGCAGAGCAAGCCAGGAGACAAAACGACCCTGAATAGACGTGCTTGCCTGACGGGTTTGCACATTCCCATCCGCAACCGTCAGCTTTTGAGAAGGCGCTGAATCGACCGCGATATTCTGAAAATTGCTCAAGCTAACTGAAGTCATAGTGTCCATCCCATTCTGCTGGTTTCTTTTGTAATGGGATCAGGCTAACGCTAAGTCAGAAACGCACCTGTTTTATTCATCACAGCGCTCATGACACCTGAGTAACAACTCTGTCAGATAGGGGATGAGAAGCAGTCATTGTTGGCCATTTTTATGGAGTAAGGAGCTGAAAGGTTTTGACTTTATGAGAGGCAACGCGAACTGGACCACGCCCGCCTAAAACCGTGAATAACTGAATCAATTTCAGCCAACCCAAGCTGATTTGTTCAGTTTGGCGTTGTTGGAGAGTTCCGAATTAAGCCGCAACTCAAATCTGCCAGTTATTGAAGTCAGAGTTTAAAGGCAAGCATGACAATCGTGAGTGAGAGCCCAAAGCAGTCTTTCTTCATGCTCTCACCAAGTTACACCCATGCCACTTTACCTATGCGGGCTCTGGATGCATCCTCACTCACTTGTTGCGCTGATTGTAGCAAGCCCGCATTTTTGCTGTCTCACGAGAGCTTAACTTTGCTTTTGGACGATAGATATCAAACTCAAATGTCTCGCTACGGCCAGCGTCAGCACGAAACCCCTGAGGTGCATTTGGTTTGATCTCTTTCAAGCATGACCCGTACGCTTTGAAAGAGATAAAGGCGCGCTTACTTTGTTCGCTTGAGCCACAAGCGCCCAGAAGGCTGAGCATTGCGATTGAGGCCAGCACGAGGGGCGCAGATTTCATTTTCATAAAGCAGAGCTTTCGTTGTTTGGGTGACACTTCTTATGATTTGATCGCTTCACGTTTGCGACAAAGCCAGTGCCCTTGAATGCGCCAATTTTGGTTGCTTCAAAATGAGCGTTACTGAGCTTCTGACATGCCGAAAATCGACGGCATGGATACCACAAAAAGTGAGAGGCACAACATGGCGACGGCGCCAAATGCTGGTTAGAAGCAAATTACAACTTCAGGCGCAACCTTGCCGGAATACCCGCTCTGATATAAGACTGCGTCCTCTTATTATCGCTGAAATTTAAAGGGGGTCGTGCGGCTATGATTACTTGTTATTGTGGGATAGAAAAAATTTCATCCTGAAATGATGCTAAAGCCGCCGGAAACATCGGCTTGTAATCCAACGTTCGTTCAAGACCTTATAATTGAACAACCTATTATCAGGACTTCCAATCCCAAAATCTCAAAAGCATAATCTTTTAATGTCGACCTAGCTCCGGTATCATATCCAGTCCTGGCGATTGCGAAGCTCCAATTGAACAAAGCGACCTCATGCATGACTGATTCAATCCTTTTCCGCATTGATCTTGATGGAACAAAGGTACCCATGACGTGGCGCGAAATGCACGAGGTGCGGCGAGACATCTTGCATTACTTCGAAGAAAACCTACACGAGCCAATGAATGTCTACATCATCCCAGAATATTCAAAGCACGAGTACTGGAAGTACCTGACCGTGAGCTATGAACGCGAATATGCCGAAACTCGTCGCTACTGCTGGCTTTTTGAACGAGGATGCTTGGCACTGCTAAATGGCCTGTCTCTCGACATCCTAAACGAGCAACTTTGGCCGTACTCCCGCCTTTGGGACAAAGGCAAAGGCATTGCTGAGTCGTGCTTACCCTACCTCAAGAGCTACCAGCCCAAAGAGCCCTTATTGCATGAAGGGAAACAGATGCTCATTGAAGCTATGAGTTTCATCTCAGCAATGAGCGCCGATGAACTGGACGAGGACGGCTACCCAAAATTCGTAACAACTGACCAGGGGGGCTGGTTTACCAAAAACATCATCGGAGATTACTTCCGCACAACCGCACAACTCAATTTCGGGTGATCAAGGCACAGGATTGCTCCCTTAGCCCCAACGGCCTCACGAAAGCGCAAATGATCTGGCGCTGGCTTTGTTCTCATTTCCATCGCTCGCAGCCTATGAGCAGTATCGCAAAGACAGCATGGAAGACGAAGACTGTCAGAAGGCCTTTGCTTATGCTGAAGAGACACAATGCATCCGCCGGTATTGAGCTTCCCCCTTTGAAGTGGTCCACGCCTATAGTTA